>NZ_JAOEEE010000007.1:0-220014 GCF_029837675.1 Pseudomonas sp. GD04015
CATTTGACTTTTCAGATGTCCGGCGTTGTAAATGCGCCCGTGAACCCGCATGACTCGCAATGAGTCACAGAGATTAAGGGCTGTAGTCCCTCCCAAGCCGACGGCTTGGTATCAACCTGAATTATTGGAAAAGTTATGGCCGCTAAACCGATTATCGAATCCACTAAGCCGCTGTCTGTTGAAGAAAGCCGTGAGTTGGTGCGTATTGTCGGCGCTGTCCGCTTGACCGATTCCCGTCGCCATACGCTTACCGCCTATGCTGCCGCCGCTCAGGCCGCCTTTAAAAAACGTCAACAGTCCTAAGCAACGTGACGCTGGAGGAGTTCAGCCTCGCTAAGGTGGGCGAGGTTGATAAGGCGCTGCTGAAGCGGTTTACCTGCGCAGATCCGGAACTCGATAGTTTCTTGGTGGACGATGCTGCGCTCTACGATGAGTACGGTCTTACCGCCACGACGGTTGTGTTCAGGAATGGCGATGAGGTGCCAATCGCTTTTTTCAGCCTGTCGGCAGACTGCATCTCGCTCAATGGTGTTGAACTCACTGAGCTTGGCTTGCCTTTCGATGCGCCCATCAAATTCTTTCCGGCGGTGAAAATCACCAAGCTGGCTGTGCGTGATGGCGAGCAGTCAAAGGGCATCGGGGAGGAGCTCATCAAGTTCATCCAGGGCATGGTCTATACGGATCACGTGTCCGTACGACTGCTGACGGTAAACGCTGTTAACCGACCACGAACGCTCGCGTTCTACGAGCGAATTGGCTTCATTCAGAGCAATATCAACAGCACAAAGAAGCCTGGGAAAAAAGAGGAGGATCGATCAACCATCCTCTACTTCAAGGATCTTTACAGCGAATAGAGCCCGCATAAGCGCGGGCTCTGTCGTTTCGGGCCAAAGCCGGAATTACGGCTTTGCCAAAACTGTTGACGCAAGCTAGAGCCGGAATGCATGATTCCCCTGCTGCTGCAGCATGTAGCGGTAAATGGGTTTGGCGACCCGAAAGGTGAGGCGCACAGCGCCGCAAGGCGTTTTTTTGTGCCCGCGTTATGGCGGGCTGTGCGTGGGAGACAGAAATGTCTGCCGGGTTCCTTACCCCCGGTTCGCCAACCCGCGTACAGTTCGCCACCCCTTTTGGCGAGGAGGGGCGAACTCCAACAGGTAAGGAGTTCCACCATGCAAACTGCTCAAGCCCTGATCCCCGTTTTTACTGGCTCCATCAATGACGAACAGGCCCAGCTGGTCGACGCGCGTACGCTTCATCGCTTCCTCGGTATCGATACTGAATTTCGCAAGTGGGTCTCTCGACGCATCGAAGAGTACGGTTTTCAGGAGGGCGAGGACTTTCGGTCATTTTTGGGCGAAAGTTCTGGAGGTCGCAGAGGCCGCGAGTACCACGTCACTCTGGATATGGGTAAAGAGCTTGCGATGGTGGAGCGCAACGACAAAGGGCGCCAGGCTCGGCGCTACTTCATCGAGTGCGAGAAGCGCTTACAGCAGGTTGCGCCACAAGATGCCGATGATATTCGCGCAAGGTTCATAGGCGTCACTGAGCTGACCGCGCTCAAGGGCCTGATTCGCGACAAGGCGAAGGTGGTGCCGCTGGAGAAGCGCCGAGGTTTCCAGCAAACCATGTGCAACCGTTTGCACACCCGCTTCAACGTGCCGCGCATCGAACTGATACCGGCGCCGCAGTTTGAGGCGGCGTGCAACTTCGTGGCGGCCTATGCCATGGAGGGGGAGTGGCTACCGAAGGAGGAGCCGGCCGGCACCCTGCTCAGCGACTCGCAGTTGTACGACGTGTATCTCGTCTGCCACCACTTCGACTGTCTCCACGAGATATTCAAGCGGCACGACCTTTACACGCATCTGACCGGGCTTGGTTCCCGGGCGGGTATTGAAATGATCGATCACTTCAAGGATGGCTCGACGGGCACCTGGAAGCTCAAGAAGGAGTTCGGGTCAGAGTTCGACGCAGTGCAGCAGCGGCGGAAGCTCAACCAGTATTCGCCTCGGCACACCCCCCGATAAGCGCCTCGCGACCAAGCACCCAGCCCCGGCTGGGTTTTGGTGCTGGCTGGCCTACAGGGAAAACCGCTTTGCGATGTAGTCGAGGGCCTCCTGCTCTGCTGACCGTCGGCCAGTTGCGCGGATTGATAGCTTCTAAGTTGAGCGGTGATTTTGTTGGCGACCTCCTGTTTGAAGAAGTGCGCCTCGTAGAACTGCCAACCTTCACCAACCTTACAGCTAGCCGGTTGGATGAGCTACCGCCGAGCGCCTTGCGCCTGGTTGTTGAAGGCTGCAAAGAGGCCAACCCCGATTTTTTCGAGATGCTGGCTCGAGCGGCCAGCCCATCTCTGCCTTCCTGAGCGCTCTTGACGAGTCCATCGTCACGCTTACGCGCATTGGCCACCATCGGGTTCTCGACTACCCGTGGTCTCTCTTCATGCGAGCCATGAAAGGCTGAATCATGACCAACGACGTAGAAATCCGGCTGACAGCCGACCTGGACGAAGCTACCAAGGAGGTGGCCGGCTTCCGTAAGGAATACGCGGCCATGGTGCAGGCGGTGGAAAAACCACTGCGCCAGGTGGATGATCTACAGCCACACCGGCTATACGCCGATTGAAAAGGTGCTGACCGTATATGCGGAGGTCGAGTCAGTAAGCGGCGAGAGAGTTGTTCTTCAATACACGTCCGGCTTCAATCCTGCCAATGTCCCGTCGGATTGGGGGTATACCGATACGCGCATTACATTAATGATGCGGGGCGGATCGGGAGACAGAGCGCTCTATTTGCTGGAGCTGAAAAGAACTGGCGGTTATGAACGCGTCTGTATCTTCGAGGTGATACTTGAGCCGGAGAACAACAATATCAGCGTGATATATCACGCAACGTATCCGGGCATGTACCAGTTGCTATCGGCCATCCCCACCAGCGAGTCCTCCCCTACATACGTTATCTATTGGTACTCGTTCGGCGAGCCGGTGGTTATGCCGTATGGGACACCTCCGAGCAGTTCGGGGTGGACCGACTCGATGACGTACAGCGTCGGAAGTTACAGCTACAGCACCGATGAAGAGTGGGCGTTTTGGGCGTGGTACAAGGGCGACGCAACTACCGTCGAGCTTGTCAAACTCAGAGTTAGATATGAATTTGATAGAAGTTTCGGATCGGGACTTAACGTCAACAGTCATGACTATACCCTTGAGACACGAACTTTCAGCATACAGGGCCATGAAGTTCTGACGTATGTGAATGACACCGAGACGATATTTACCAGAGGCTGGCAAGAGCCGTCGTCGAAAGTTTCGATGAATGGCTCGCAGATTTATTCCAACTCTCCGGGCCGGAACCTCAACGGCCGCGACCCGGTGGTGCATCTGCAGCGGTACACCCCGACCGGGGCGCGCTTTATCGACTACGCCGGCGAGGGGCCGGTGGGGAGCGGCCCGCCCATCATCGCAATGAGCCTCAACGTCTCGTATCTCTCCAATGCCCTGGTCGCGATGTCGTACCGCGCCCAGCTGCCGGAGCAGCGGCGATTCCAGAGTGGCGCAGTCAGCCCCTCGGGGTTGCACGGCGGGGATCACGTCATACCGAACGCCAGCGCGCATACGCTGGACCAGCTCCGGTGCTGGAGTTCTGGTGCGTGGAACCCGGTCACCGGGGAAGTGCGCCGAGCTGACGTGAACTACCGATACAACTGGGTGTGAGCATGAGCATGTACAGATTCGAGAACTACTGGGAGCGCGAGATCACGCTCTCTGAATACGCCGAGACTGCCAGCCTCGACCTACCCGATGGCCGCTATCGGCTCGCGCTGCGTGACGATGGCCGCACCCGATATGAGATCGTGGAGGCCGTGGTCGAGAGCGGCAACGCGGCGCTGGGTCGCGGCTGCGAAGGTACGGATCAGCAAGAGTGGCCGGCCGGGAGCGTCATCTACCTGACCCTCACCGCCGAGCAGATTACGCACCTGGCGGGCCTGTCGATCCCAGGCTATCCGGGCGTGGACGGCGTGATCGCGCCAGCCTGTACGCTGTGCGTCAGTGAGCTAGACGGCAGCATTTGGCTGTGCGTCTGGTCCGACGGCGAGGCATCGGACTGGGTTGAGTTGCAGCCCAAGACCACCGTTGTCCCGATCAGCGGCGCGCTGGGTTTCAGCGAAGTGGGCAGCGGCGAGTGGCTGCTGGCCGACGGCGTAACCGTCGAGTTTGGTTTCCAAGACATCATCTATTCCAACGTCCCGCTCGCAGGGGTGCCGCGGGTGTATCAGTCCACTGGGTTTACCCACATCAGGACCGCGGAACTGGATAACGGCCGGATGGTGCTGATCGCCATCCCGCTCATTGCATACGAAGAGACCGTCGACCCTTAGCCCGTCCACCCACAAGACACAGGCCCGCCGCGTGCGGGCTTTTTCATGCCCGGAGATCCAATGGAACCCGCAGTCCAGAACCTCAAGATCAGACCCGGCACGACCTATCGCGACGTGGTGCGGCTGATGCAGCCAGTGTTCGCCTATCACCAGATCAGCAGCATCACCGGCGCCCCGGCCCGTCTCGTTGTGCCCGGCCACGGCCTGGCTGGTGACTGGCCTGTGTGGGTGCGTGCAGTCGCGGGGATGCAGGGCATCAACCGCGAGCCGCCGTCCCCGCCCCTCCGCGCCAAGTGGCTGGATGGCGACACATTGGAGATCAACGAGGCGTCAGCAACCGGCTACACGCCCCGCGGCGGCGAGCTGATGTACAAGCTGCCCGTCGACCTCGCCGGCGCCACGCCGATCATGGTGCTGACCGGCGCCGCGGTGATCACCCTCACGCCCGGCGACGGCCTGGCGCTGACGACGCCCGGCACGATCGTGCGCACGCTGACGCCCGAGCAGACCGCCGCCCTCGGGCCGGACTGGTCCTACACCTTCAACGTCACCTTCGCCGACGGCAGCGTCCTGCCGTTCTTCGAGGGCGGCCCCGATCGTGGGAGGTGCGGCTGTGGATAGCGAGCACGAGATCGAGGTGATCGGCGTCCTCGAAGACGCCCAGGTGATCGCCACCACGGTTGGTGAGCAAGGGCCGCCCGGCCGGAATGGCGTTGACGGCGCGACGATCAGCCCTGACCCCAGCAACCAGATCAGCAACCGCCCTGACGGGCTCTACGTTCCGCCCCCGCAGTGGGGCACCACCGATTGGTAAGGAGCCAGCCATGGCCGTGATTCAGTTCCACAAAGTCGCCGTCCTCCCGGGCGTGCTGCAGTCCAATGCTTTCTACTTCGTCGAGAACGGCAGCTACTGCGAGTCCTACGTGACCGACAGCGCCGGGGTGGCGCGTTCCATTGGCAACTCGGCGATGATCAATGCCTTGATCGAAGACGCCCTGGCGAACTGGTCAGGCGAGGCCAGCGCCTTGGATATTGTCGCCGACATTGCCGCGCGGGACGCCCTGACCGCCACCCTGGACCGGAACGCCATGATCTTGGTGATCGACGCAACCGGCGACCCCACCGTGAGCAGCGGTTCTGCGCTGTACGCCTACGCCGCCAACACCGACACCACGTACAAGCTGGCCGAGTACGAGAGCATGGACGTGGTGGTCCAGTGGTCCAGCATCGACGGCCGCCCCGCATCCAGCCCGGCGCAGATCGACACGGCCGTGAGCCAGGCCCACACCCACGCGAACAAGGCCACTCTCGACAAGTTCAGCGAGGCGGGCGGGCTGGTACGGTTCAGCGGCGCCCCAATCCCCGCCGATTGGGACACAGCGAACTGGTGACAGCATGCCGACCGTCAAGCACCACAAGCTGGTCGCCACGCTGCCCGCCGTGCTGGAAGCGAACTCCATCTACTTTGTCCGTGCCGCCGGCGGCGTCGACATCTACACCACGAACAGCACGGGAACGATCGTCGCCCACCGGCACAACCAGGGCGAGGCCCGGGTGTGGGAGGGTGCCGCAGACTACGACGCCATGAACGTGGAGGGCATCTGGATCGTTGACCAGGTTATGGCCAATGCCCCCGCCGCCTACGCTACGCCAGGCGCTATCGTAGAGGTGCGTAAGGTTGACGCTAACCGATTCGTGCAGAAGCTGGACGTTATCTACCACAACGCCCACCTGTCCCGTATGCGGCTGGACTGGGGCGCTGGCCACTTCTGGTCCGCTTGGGGCTATGCGCCTACGGTAAGTGACTGGACGACCATCACGTCGTACTTGCAGGGTTGGACCCCGCTTGCCGGGGCCAATAATCGTTTCCGCCTTACTGCCCAGTCCATGCAGATACAGCTCTACGCCAACATTGGGACCAGAACAGCGGGTACAGTGTTCTGGAGTGTGCCTCTCCTGTTTCGCCCGACGTACACACTGCCGTTCCAGGCCCGTGGTGACCTGACCGGCACTGCGGGCCAGTGGACTGGCAACCTCTCTGGCACCATTGAGCCCAATGGTGACGTGAAGATCGGCCCGGCGATTGGGAGTACAACCGCGCGCTTCGCTCTCGACATCATCTACCCGCTGGGATGACCCATGATCAAGTATCTGATTGACGAGGATGGCCTGTACCTCGGGAATGCCATCTATCCCGAGCCCGGCCAGCGGTGGGTCGCCACCGGCTGGGACGGCCCTGTCTATGACCCGGCGTACCAGGGCGGCGCGCTGAACGAGGAGACGGGCGAGGTCAGCGGCGGCGAGTGGATCAGCACCGGGGCGCCACCAGCCATCGCCGAGACGGAGGCCGAGCGGCTCACCGGCATCCTGAATGCTCATCTTGACGCGGTGGCTGGCGAGCGCCGCTACGACAGCCGGTTCACATGCGCGCTGCGTGCGGGGTTCGAGGGACCGTTCCAGGCCGAGGGCGCGGTGTTCGCTGCCTGGATGGACGCCTGCAATCTCACCGCGTACCAGATCATGGCCGAGTGCCGCGCCGGGCTGCGCCAGATCCCAACCGATGCCGAGCTGATTGCCGCATTGCCGGTGATCGCCTGGCCGCCCAGCCCCATCCCGGAGGGCGCCGTATGAGCACCGTCCAGCTCGCGCTGTACAAGGGCCAGGGGGACATCGGGAACGCGATGATCCGCTGGTGGACGCAATCGATCTACTCGCACACGGAACTGGTGGTCGACGGCTACTGCTACAGCAGTTCGGTCATGGACAAGGGAGTGCGGAAGAAGCGAGTAGGGCTGGGCGACGGCGAGATAAGCCTCGCCCCGGACAAGTGGGACCTGATCGATCTGCCCTGGGCTGATCCGGTGCGGATCGTCGAGTTCTTCCGTGCCACCGATCACTACCGATACGGCTGGCCGACGCTGCTGGCCAGTCAGGTCTTCAACCGGAACATGCAGATGCCTGAACTGGCGTTCTGCAGCGAGTGGGATGCGGCCGCGCTCGGCTTGCCGTGCCCCGCCAGCTACAACCCGGCCACGCTCGGCGCAGTGTGCGCCTGGCTGAACGAGCCCACGCTTGTTGCTGCTCTCTATGACCCAGGGCGCCGCCGCCATCGCCTGACCCCGCTACTGCCATTCCTGCCCGGCCTCTGCGCCGGGCTTTTCATTTCTGGAGTACACCTATGGCTCGAATCTCTGCTGCCCGAGCGGGCGGCACAAACGTGCTCGCCTTCCTCGATATGCTCGCCTGGGCCGAGGGCACCGACAACGGACGGCAACCCACCATGGACAGCGGCTACGACGTGCTTGTCGGCGGCGGCCTGTTCCGCAGTTACGCCGATCACCCGCGCCAGCTGATCGACCTGAAGCGCCTGGGTATCAAGTCCACGGCGGCCGGCCGTTACCAGCTGCTGGCCCGCTACTGGGATGCGTACCGCAAGAGCTTGGGCCTGGCCGGCGGCTTCACCCCCGAGAACCAGGACCTTATCGCACTGCAGCAGATCCGGGAGCGCGGCGCGCTGGCCGACATCCAGGCCGGCAGGATCGCCGCGGCCATCCACAAGGTGCGGAAGATATGGGCCAGCCTGCCTGGCGCCGGGTACGGCCAGCACGAGCAGAAGCTGGACGACCTGCTCGCGCACTACGTCGCCGCCGGCGGGAGGCTTGCATGACCGCGCTGCTGAAACTCCTGCCGGGCTGGGCGTGGGTCGCCGCTGCCGGCCTGGTGCTGACCGGCATAGTCGGCGCGGGTCAGCAGGTGCGCGTCGTCGGCCTGCAGGGCGAACTTGCTGATCTGCGCAAGGTGCAGCTCGAGGATGCGGGCAAGCTGGCCGCGTGCCGGGAGACCCGCGCCAACCTGCTGGTGCTGGTGGGCGAGCAGAACCAGGCGCTCGCGGGCCTTCGGGCCGCCGATCAGGAACGGGCGCAGCGCGCGCAGGCGGCCCAGCAGCAGGCCCGCCAGCACGCCGAGCAGGACTATCACGCCGCCAATCGCTTGATGCAGGAGCGGACTGGCGGCGATGCCTGCGCCGCGGCCGAGGCGGTGATCAATCAGGAGCTGGGGCTATGACCAGAATGACCGGCTTTACACCATGTGTAATGGCGGCGGCTCTGCTGCTGGCCGGCTGCGCTAGCCAACCTCCCGTCGACCCGGAGCCCAAGCTGGTCCGGGTGGAGGTTCCGGTGCTGGTGCTGTGCCGGACCGCGGAGACTCCGGTACCGGCCTGGGCATCCGATGGCCTCAAGGCGTCCGACACGCTGGAGGTCAAGGTGCGCGCCCTGCTGGCTGAGCGCCGTCAGCGCATCGGCTATGAGCGTGAGCTGGTGGCGGCGAACGACGCCTGCAGGTGAGGGTGCGGCCCACCTGGCCGGCAGGCTCAATGCTGTCATTAAGCTGGCATAACCCAGCCAAAACAGCCCCATCAGGCACAAAAAAGGCACTTTCTCGAAACGCTAAGTGCCTGATTTTTAACGCTTATTTGGTGGAGCCGGGGGGATTTGAACCCCCGTCCGCCAGCTCTCCGCTATCGGTTCTACATGCTTAGCCATCTCTACTGAGTTAACTCCGCGCGGCCCGAGTGGCAGGGCGCTTGGAGCGAGCTGCATGAGTTTTAGCCGTTACACCTGCAGCGAGCTTGGCGGCGATCCTGTTCTATCTGACTGACCAAATCTTCGGGTTTACAGGCATCCCCTAGGGTCAGCTGGCGCCCTTAGGCGGCCAGAGCGTAGTTGTCGTCGTTGGCAACTATGAAGTTGTGGCAGCGGATTTACGAGAACTGTCACCTACTCGGCATGCCCCTCAAGTTTTGCTACCGGCGTCGAATCCTAATCGGCCCCAGAACGGGTCTTGCGAGGTTGGACGTGCAGTGTACGGCAAAGGTTCATCAGCGTCGACCACCGGCTGCCGCTACAATGCCCGACCGGCACCGTCGCTCGTCGAGCCCGTGCCATCCACATCTGAGCAGATTTAGAGGACGACGGATGCCGACCGCACCGCTCAAGCCCTTGCGCCGCTGGATCTGGCGGGCCTTCCTGCAGAGTTCGCTGATTCCGCTGGTGCTGGTGGAGTCGGTGCTGATCGGCGTCTATCTCTACACCAACGAATCCATCCGCGAGTCCCAGGTCGGCTATCTGCAGACCAGCGCCCTGCAGGACCTGGGCAGCGCCGTGCGCCGGGAAGGGCAGGTTATCGACGGCCGCCTGCGTGCCATCGAGACCCAGGTGGGCATCTACCGGGATGCCGTGGCCGAGGCGCTGGGTGACCAGCGCTACGAGCCCGATGAACTGGAACGTCGGCGCCATACCAGTACGCCGGAGGGGGTGTTCTACAGCCGCAGCGACGACGGTCGCGCCGCCTCCTTCTATTCCGCCAGGACCGCCGGCCAGGATCGCGAGAAGGCCCTGCGCCTGTCGCGGGTGGATTCGCTGATGCGTTCGATCCGCCAGGCGGACCCGCTGGTGGCGGCGGTCTACTTCAACAGCTGGGACAGCTACAACCGCATCTATCCCTACTTCGACGTGCTGCAGCAGTATCCGCACGACATGGACATCCCGAAGTACAACTTCTATTACCTGGCCGACGCCACACACAACCCCGAGCGGCGCCCGGTATGGACCGAGGTCTACCTCGACCCGGCGGGCCAGGGCTGGATGATGTCCGCCATCGCCCCGGTCTATCGCGGCGACTTCCTCGAGGGCGTCGCCGGCCTGGACGTGACGGTGGGCCAGATGCTCGCCGAGATCGGCAACCTGCAGGTGCCCTGGCAAGGGTATGCGCTGCTGGTCGGGCGCGACAACGCGATCATGGCGCTGCCCGCCGCGGGCGAGAAGGATTTCGGCCTACGCGAACTGACCAGCTATTCCTACGCCGAGGCCGTCAGCCGCGAGGTGCTCAAACCCGCCGACTTCAAGCTGGACCGACAGGAAGGGCTGCGGCCGCTGCTCGACATCATGGCCACCCGGCCCCATGGCGTCGTCGAGGTGCAGCTGGGCGGGCGCGGCCAGCTGATGGCCTGGAGTGAGATTCCACAGACCGGCTGGCGCCTGATGCTGGTGGTGGACGAGGCGAACATCTTCAGCGAGACCAACCGCCTGGCCGAGCAGTACCAGATCATCGGCTACCTGCTGATCGCCGGCCTGGTATTCTTCTACCTGTTGTTTGGCACCTGGATGTGGCTGCGCTCGCGGCGCCTGAGCGACGAGCTGGCCCAGCCCATCACCGGTATCGTCGGCATGATGCGCAGTTTGGCGGTGGGCGACTACAAGCCGGCGGCGCCGCCGACGGTGATCGCCGAAATGGCCGAGATGGCGGTGGAAGTGGAGCAGACCGGCCGCCAGTTGCAGGCCAGTGACGAGAGCCGCCGGCATGCCCAGCGCACCCTGGAGCTGGTGCTGGAGAGCACCACCGAGAGCCTCTGGGAGGTCGATGCGGCCAGTCTCAGCATCCGCATCAGCGACCGCTTCGTGCGTCGCTTCGGATTGCCCACCGACTGCATGCCCTTCGCCGAATTCAACCTGCGCGTCCACCCTGACGACCTGCCCCGGGTGCGCCACCTGAGGCTGAGCATGGCCGACGAGGGGGCAGTGGATTTCTTCGAGGCCGAATACCGCTATGCCGATGCTCAGGGCCGCTACACTTGGCTACTGAGCCGCGGCAAGGTGATCGAGCGCGACGCCGAGGGCCGCGCGATGCGGGCGGCGGGTACGCATGTCGACATTACCCGGCTCAAGCAGGTGCAGGACGAGCTGCGTCGCACCAGCCTGGAGGCCCAGGCGGCCAGCCAGGCCAAGAGCCGCTTCCTGTCCAGCATGAGCCATGAGCTGCGCACGCCGCTCAACGCCATCCACGGTTTCGCCCAACTGATCGAGCTGGAGGCCCAGGACCGGCCCGAGCGCAACCAGGAGGTTGAGTATGCGCGGGAGATCGTCCTCGCCAGCCGTCACCTGACCTCGCTGGTGGACGACATCCTCGACCTGTCCAGCATCGAGAGCCGCCAGCAGCAACTGCAGCTGCAGCCGGTGGATATCGGGCCGCTGCTGCGCGGCTGCGCGGAGCTGATCCAGCCGGAGGTGCAGCAACGCCGCCTGCAGCTGCAGGTGCAGGCCGAGGCGAACCCGCCGCTGTTCGTCATGGCCGATCCGCGGCGCCTGCGCCAGGTGCTGCTCAACCTGCTGTCCAACGCGATCAAGTACAACAGCCCGCAGGGCCTGATCCGGCTGGGCTACGAGGTGCGCTCCGGCGGGGTGCGGCTGTGGGTCGACGACAGCGGTTCGGGGCTCGATGCCGAGCAGCAGTCGCAATTGTTCCAGCCGTTCCAGCGCCTGGGGCGGGAGAACTCCAGCATTCCCGGCACCGGTATCGGCCTGGTGCTGTGCCGCGAGCTGGCCGAGCTGATGGGCGGCGAGATGGGCGTCACCAGCGAGGCGGGCATGGGCAGCCGTTTCTGGATCGAGTTGCCCAGCGCAGCCGAACCGCCGGTCGAAGGAGGCAGTGAAAGCACTACGGAGCCGCCGCCGTCGCGGCCCCTGGCTAGGCTGCTCTGTGTCGAGGACCATCCGGCCTGCATGAAGGTGCTGCAGGAGGGGCTGCGGGAAATGGCCGTGGTCGACGGGGCGGGCTCGGTGCGCCGCGCGTTGCTGCTGCTGGCCGAGCAGACCCCGGCGCTGGTGCTGCTGGACCTGGACCTGCCGGACGGCAATGGCCTGGAGGTACTGGCCCACATGCGCGGCGATCCGCGCCTGGTCGATGTGCCGGTGCTGGTGGTGAGCGCGGCGGTCGACGAGGAGCTGCTGGCGGAAGCCCGCGCCAAGGGCGCTCAGGCCTGCCTGCTCAAGCCCGTCGATCTCCAGCAGTTGCGCCAACTGGTGCTGTCGCTGCTCGGCCGGCAGGCCTGACTACTCGCTGGCCTGCAGAAGGTTGAGCGCCTGCTCCAGCACCTTCACCGACTCCTCGTGGTTGCCGGCCTTGTGCAGTTCCTCGCCCTCGGCGCGCAGGCGTTGCACTTCCGCCAGCACCTCGGGGTCGGCGGGCGGTTCGGTCTTGAGCAGTTGATCGATCCTGGCCATTTCCTGGGGGCAGTGCATGGCATGGAGCGGGGTGCTCAGCAGCAGGGCGGCGAGCAGGATGGCGGTGCGGCGCATGATCGACCTCCGGGGATGGTGGAGGCCTGAGTATAGGCGGGGTTGGAACGGGTAACGGCGGAGCCCGGAGGCCCCGCCGGCGCACATCAGTTGGCGCCGCCGCCTTCGCCGCCCGAGTCGGCCTTCTGCAGCAGCATCAGCGCCTGGTCGGCATTGGAGGCGCAGTCTTCGGTCCTGCCGGCGGCCTGGTCGTCCTTGGCCTTCTTGTGCAGGTCTTCGACCTGGGTTTTCAGCGGATCGGTCAGGGTCGCCTTGGTGGTGACGGCGTCATCCAGCTTCTGCAGGTTGACGGTGCACAGGTCGTTGGCGAACACCGGCGCGGCCATCAGGGCGCAGGAAAAGAGCAGGGCAGTACGTTTCATTGAGGTGGTCCTCTTCCGTCCTATCGGGGCCCGGTGGCTCGCTCGCGGTTGGGCGAAGCGGGCGGTCCGGTCGCGACGAGCGCCCTGTCGGGGCGGCGCTCGGCGAGCCAGTGCATCCGGGATGGCAAGGGGCCCGTTGTCCCAGGCCCTGATCGATGGACTTTTGCCGTCGCGCCGGGGTTCACCTTTTCTTGCGACCGGGCCTCAGTGCGCGGAGGCACGGGGGCGGGTGACGCGATCCACCAGGTAGACCAGCCCGTGGTAGTCGATGCCGCTGTGGGTGGACAGGCCGATCTCGCAGGTGCGGCTGGTGGAGATGCCTTCCTCGCAGATCTGCACCGCGTCCTTCAGCGAGCGTAGCGAGTGGGCGTTCAGTTCCGGTGTGGTGAAGCCCTTGTCGCCGGCGAAGCCACAGCAGTGGATACCCTCGGGGATCACCACTTCCCTGGCGCAACGCCTGGCGATATCGATCAGTCCCTGGGCCTCGCCCAGGTGCTGGGTGGAGCAGGTCACGTGCACCGCCACCGGCTTGTCCTGCGGAGTGAATTCCAGGCGCTCGAACAGATGCTCGCGAATGAACTTCACCGGGTCGTGCAGTTGCAGTCGTGGGTCGAGGCCGTCCTGGACCAGGCGCAGGGTGCAGGGGCTGGTGTCGCAGTAGATCGGGTCGAGGCCGCCGCGGCTGGCCTTGAGCAGCGCATCGACCAGCTCCTGCTTCTTGCGCTCGGCCTGCTCCGGGTAGCCCTTGGAGGCGAACGGCTGGCCGCAGCAGAGGTTGTCCGAGTCCTCGGGGAACACCACCTGGAAGCCGGCCTTTTCCAGCAGGCGGCGGGTCTTGTCGATCAGCGGCGTCTGCTCGGCGTCGGCGAAGGCCGGGCCCATGGCGCGCGAGATGCAGGCGGCGAGGTAGACCACCCGTGGCCGCGCATCGTCGCTGAACGCCGGCAGATCGAGGTTGCGCACCGGCTGCGGCATGGCCGGCGTCCACTGCGGCACGCGGCCGGCGCTGGCCTTGTGCAGCAGGGCCGAGGTTTTGCCCAGCAGCGGCGCGCCCATCAGCATGCGCGCGCCGTTGGCCACATGCAGGAGCACGCGTGCGCCCTGCAGGGTGCGGTGGAAGTGCGCGGCCAGCCAGTCGGCGCTGTGTCCGTGTTCGGCATCGCGGGCGCGCAGCTTGCGTACCAGGTCGCCGGTGTTGATGCCCACCGGGCAGCGCTGCGAGCACAGGCCGGTGGCGGCGCAGGTGTCCACGCCCTGGTAGTGGTAGGCGGCTTCCAGTTCCGTGGTGTCGATGCCCGCACGTTTCCTGGCCTGGATATCGCGCCAGATGACGATGCGCTGGCGCGGGGTCAGGGTCAGCCCCTTGGATGGGCAGACCGGCTCGCAGAAGCCGCACTCGATGCACTTGTCGACGATCTCGTCGGCGGCCGGCAGCGGCTTGAGGTTCTTCAGATGGATCTGCGGGTCCTGCGACAGCACCACGTCCGGGTTGAGGATGCCCAGCGGGTCGAACAGGCGCTTGATGGTCCACATCAGCTGGTAGGCCTCGCTGCCCCATTCCAGCTCGACGAAGGGCGCCATGTTGCGCCCGGTGCCGTGCTCGGCCTTGAGCGCGCCACCGAACTCCACCGCCACCAGCTGCGCCACGTCCTGCATGAAGGCTTCGTAGCGGGCCTTCTGCTCCTCCGTGTCGAAGCTCTGGGTGAAGACGAAGTGCAGATTGCCCTCCAGGGCGTGGCCGAACAGGATGGCCTCATCGTAACGGTGCTTCTCCAGCAGTTCGATCAGGCGGTTGACGCCCTCGGCCAGGCGCTCCACCGGGAAGGTTACGTCCTCGATGATCACCGTAGTGCCGGTCTGGCGTACGGCGCCGACGGCGGGAAAGGTCTCCTTGCGGATCTTCCACAGCTGGTTGTAGACGATCGGGTCCTCGCTGAAGTCGACCTGCTTCTCCACCGGGAAGTGGGCGATGGAGGCCATGATCTGGCCGATCTGTTCGTGCAGCAGCGACTGACTGGCGGCGCGCGACTCGATCAGCAGGGCACAGGCGCCGCCCGACAAGCTCTGCACCCATTCGGGCATGCCCTTCATGTTCTCCACCGAGCGCAGGCTGCGGCGGTCGAGCAGTTCCACGGCGGACACCGGCTGGCGCTTGAGCAGCGGCACGGCCTGGCAGCAGCTCTCCACGTCGGGGAAGACGATCAGCGCGCTGGCCTTGTGCGGGTGCTCCGGCACGGTGTCGTAGGTCACCGCGCTGATGAAGCCGAGGGTGCCCTCGGAACCGACCATCAGGTGGTTGAGGATGTCGAGCGGCTCGTCGAAGTCGACCAGCGCGTTGAGCGAGAAGCCGGTGGTGTTCTTCAGCCGGTACTTGTGGCGGATCTTGTCGGCCAGCACGGAGTTGGCGCGGGTCTGCCGTCCCAGCTCGGCCAGGGTGTCGAGCAGCTCGCCGTGGCGGACGCGGAAGGCTGCGACGCTGGCGGCGTCCTCGCTGTCCAGCACGCTGCCGTCGGCCAGCACCACGCGCAGGCCGGCGAGGGTCTTGTAGGTGTTCTGCGCCGTACCGCAGCACATGCCGCTGGAATTGTTGGCGACGATGCCACCGATCTTGGCCGCGTTGATCGAGGCCGGGTCGGGGCCGATCTTGCGGCCCAGCGGTGCCAGCCAGGCATTGGCCTGGGCACCGATCACGCCGGGCTGCAGGCGGATCTGTGCGCCATCGGCGCGGATGTCTTTGTGATTCCAGTTGTCGCCGAGGACGATCAGTACCGAGTCGCTGATGGCCTGGCCGGAGAGGCTGGTGCCGGCGGCGCGGAAGGTCACCGGCACGCGCTGGGCGCTGGCCAGCTCGAGCAGGCGCACCACCTCGGCCTCGGACTCGACCCGTACCACCAGCTTGGGAATCAGCCGGTAGAAGCTGGCGTCGGTGCCGAAGGCCAGGGTCGACAACGGGTCGTCGAACAGGCGCTCGCGCGGGATCAGGCGGTGAACTTCGGCGAGGAAGGCGGCGGGCAGGCTCATGCGTGCTCCATTGACGATCACGGTAGGTGCGGGCCGCTTGTGGCGGCCCTGCTTGTTATTGTCGACTACGCCGGACGGGCTTGCCCGCCTGGCTGCGCTGCGGCGCGGGTGTGCGCCGGCAGCGTTTCCGCGCCCGGGTAGGGCGTGGAAGGCTGGGCGTCAGACGCCCAGTTCACGCACCAGCGAGTCGCGGCTGATGTCAGCGATCGACTTGGCGCCGGTCAGGACCATGGCCACGCGCATCTCCTTCTCGAACAGGTCGAGCAGGTTGCTCACGCCGGCACCACCGGCGGCGGCCAGGGCGTAGACGAAGGCGCGGCCGAGCATCACGCCGTCGGCACCGAGGGCGATCATGCGCACCACGTCGAGGCCGGTGCGGATGCCGGAGTCGGCGAGAATCTTCAATTCGCCCTTCACCGCGTCGGCGATGGCCGGCAGGGCACGGGCGCTGGACAGCACGCCGTCGAGCTGGCGGCCGCCGTGGTTGGACACGACGATGCCGTCGGCGCCGAATTTCACCGCGTCGCGGGCGTCTTCCGGATCGAGGATGCCCTTGATCACCATCGGGCCTTCCCAGAACTCGCGAATCCACTCCAGGTCCTTCCAGGAGATCGATGGATCGAAATTGGCCCCCAGCCAGCCGATGTAGTCGGCCAGGCCGGTGGGATTGCCACGGTAGGTGGAGATGTTGCCGAGGTCGTGCGGCTTGCCCAGCAGACCCACGTCCCAGGCCCAGGCCGGGTGGGTGACGGCCTGCAGCATGCGCCGCAGCGGCGCGTTGGGGCCGCTCATGCCGGAGTGGGCATCGCGGTAGCGGGCGCCGGGGGTGGGCATGTCGACGGTGAACACCAGGGTGGTGACGCCAGCGGCCTTGGCCCGCTCCAGGGCGTTGCGCATGAAGCCGCGGTCCTTCAGCACGTAGAGCTGGAACCACATGGGCCGGTCGATGGCCGGCGCCACTTCCTCGATCGGGCAGACCGAGACGGTGGACAGGGTGAAGGGGATGCCCTTGGCCGCCGCCGCCTTGGCCGCCTGCACCTCGCCGCGGCGGGCGTACATGCCGGTCAGGCCGACCGGGGCCAGGGCCACCGGCATGGCCAGCTTCTCGCCGAACAGCTCGGTTTCCAGGCTCAGCTCGGACATGTTCTTCAGCACGCGCTGGCGCAGGGCGATGCCGGCCAGGTCCTCGACGTTGCGCCGCATCGTGTACTCGGCGTAGGCGCCGCCGTCGATGTAGTGGAACAGGAACGGCGGCAGCTTGCGCTGGGCGGCGGCACGGTAGTCGGTGGAGGCTGAAATGATCATGGGCGTCTCATCGTGGTGTGCTTGTCGGTGTGCGGCGGTTCGCCTCTTCCAGCGTCATCCCCGCGAAGGCGGGGACCCAGGTAAACCATGGCTGGTCTGGCTGGGCTCCCGCCTTCGCGGGAGCGACGGCTTGCGGGGTCAATGCACCAGCATGCCGGTCAGCCAGTAGGCCTGGACCAGGGTGATCACGCCGACCATGGTGGCGAAGATCAGGCTGTGCTTGAGGGTGAAGCGGAACAGGTCCGATTCCTTGCCGACCATGCCGGTGGCGGCGCAGGCCACGGCGATGGATTGCGGCGAGATCATCTTGCCGGTCACGCCGCCGCTGGTGTTGGCGGCCACCAGCAGGGTGTCGTTGACCCCGATCTGGTGCGCCGTGGTGGCCTGCAGCGAGCCGAACAGGGCGTTGGACGAGGTGTCCGAGCCGGTCAGGAACACGCCCAGCCAGCCGAGGAACGGCGAGAAGAACGGGAACAGCGAGCCGGTACCGGCCAGGACCAGGGCCATGGTGGTCGACATGCCGGAGAAGTTGGTGACGAAGGCGAAGGCCAGCACCATGCCGATGGACAGGATCGGCCACTTCAGCTCGATGAAGGTTTCCTTGAAAGTGGTCAGACCAGTTTTGAGGTTGATCTTCAGGATGATCATGGAGATCAGCGCAGAGAAGAAGATCGCGGTGCCCGTGGCGGAGATCGGG
The DNA here is from genome assembly GCF_029837675.1 of Pseudomonas sp. GD04015. Lineage (NCBI taxonomy): Bacteria > Pseudomonadati > Pseudomonadota > Gammaproteobacteria > Pseudomonadales > Pseudomonadaceae > Pseudomonas > Pseudomonas sp. GD04015. The sequence goes on from NZ_JAOEEE010000007.1 coordinate 17,895, forward strand.
TCCAGCTTGAACACGGCCGGGATGGCGGTGGGGGCGGCGACGATCGGCGCGACCTTCATCACCAGCTGATCCAGGTGCGGGATGGCGAACAGGAAGACGAAGCTCTCCAGCGCGCCACCCGGGGCGAACAGGGCCTTGAACGGCTTGAGGGTCCAGATGGTGACCAGCACGGTCAGCACCAGGAAGGGCGACCAGGCCTTGAGGATCTGGCCAAAGCTGTAGGGCGACGGGGTGGCGCCGCTCTTGCCGCCGAAACCGCCGGCCACCGCGGCACCGCCGGAGACGCCGACCACTTCGTTGTCCTCGGCGCGGCGCGGGCTCCAGACCTTGAGGAACAGGGTCAGGCTGATCAGGCTGACCAGGGCCGAGGTGATGTCCGGCAGTTCCGGGCCGATGAAGTTGGAGGTGAAGTACTGGGTGACGGCGAAGCTGCCGCCGGCGACCAGGGCGGCCGGCCAGGTTTCCTTCACGCCTTTCCAGCCGTCCATCATCGCCACCAGCCAGAACGGCACGATGATCGACAGCAGCGGCAGCTGGCGACCGGTCATGGCGCCGATCTTGAAGGCGTCGATGCCGGTGACCTGGCCGGCCACGGTGATCGGGATGCCCAGGGCGCCGAAGGCCACCGGCGCGGTGTTGGCGATCAGGCACAGGCCGGCGGCGTACAGCGGGTTGAAGCCGAGGCCGACGAGCAGGGCGGCGGTGATCGCCACCGGCGCGCCGAAGCCGGCCGCGCCTTCGAGGAAGGCGCCGAAGGAGAAGCCGATCAGCAGTACCTGCAGGCGCTGGTCGTCGGTGATCGACAGCACTGAGCTGCGGATCACCTCGAACTGGCCGCTCTTGACCGCGAGTTTGTAGAGGAACACCGCGGCGACGATGATCCAGGCGATCGGCCAGAGGCCGTAGGCGAAGCCATAGCCGGCGGCGGCGAAGGCTTTTTCGGCCGGCATGCCGAAGGCGAAGATTGCTACCAGCAGCGACAGTGCCAGGGTGATGGTGCCGGCGATGTGGCCCTTGAGGCGGAACACGGCCAGCGCCAGGAAGAAGAAGATGATCGGAATCAGTGCGGCGAGCGCCGACAGGCCGAGGCTGCCGAGCGGGGTATAGATCTGTTGCCAGGTTTGCATGCGGGTGGCTCCCTAATTGTTTTTGGAGGTGCCTCGGCCCGGGGAGCGTCAGGCTTTTGGCCTGGCGGCAGAGTCCGGTCCTCTCAATCCAGTTTTCGCCTTAATTGGTATTACCAATTTACAAAAGCGATGACTCAGGGTAAAAGCCCTGCTTGTGCCATGTCAATTTGCCCGCCTTCGACTTTGGTCGGGTGGGGTGGACGAAAGACCAGGCTTGTCGGGAGGTATGGGGCTGGGTAGGCTGCCGCCGCAATCACCGCGGACAGCGAGCCGGATGCTTGCCACGCGGCAAACGAACAGGATGGAAACTGGTATGACATTCGGTCAGGTGCGACAGCGCCGTCTGTCGGACGACATCGTCAGTCACCTCGAGTCGATGATCCTCGAGGGTACGCTCAAGCCCGGCGAGCGACTGCCGGCGGAGCGGATTCTTGCCGAGCAGTTCGGCGTGTCCCGCCCGTCGCTGCGCGAGGCGATCCAGAAGCTGGTGGCCAAGGGGCTGCTGATCAGCCGCCAGGGCGGCGGCAACTACGTGGCATCGGAACTGGGCTCGACCTTCAGTGATCCGCTGCTGCACCTGCTGGAAAGCAACCCCGACGCCCAGCGCGACCTGCTGGAGTTCCGCCACACGCTGGAGGGCTCCTGCGCCTACTACGCGGCGCAGCGGGCCACGCCGGTCGATCATGAGCGCCTGCAGGCGGCCTTCGACGAACTGCAGCGCTGCTATGCGCCGGACAGCAAGGCCAGCCGGGCGGAGGAGGGCGCGGCCGACGCGCGCTTCCATCTGGCCATCGCCGAGGCCAGCCACAACGCGGTACTGCTGCACACCATCCGCGGGCTGTTCGACCTGCTCAAGCACAACGTGGTGACCAACATCGGCGGCATGTACCTGCAGCGCAGCGAGACCCGCGACCGCCTGCGCGAGCAGCACCAGGCGCTGTTCGAGGCGATCATCGAGCGGCGTGCAGAGGAGGCACGCGACCTGTCGCATCACCATATCCACTACGTGCAGGAAGTGCTGGCCGAGGCGCAGCAGGAGGCCAAGCGGCTGGAACGGGCGCAGCGGCGCCAGGGGTTGTAGGGCGGGCTTGCCTGCGAATGGGGCTGGTCGGTAGCTTCGCGGCCAAGGCCGCTCCCGCGGAAAAAAGGGCGGATGATCCGCCCTTTTCTATTCTTCCTTGCCCTTGCTGCGCATGGCGCGCTGGACCTCTCGGTCGGCGTCGCGCTCTTTTTCGGTATGGCGCTTGTCGAAGTCCTTCTTGCCCTTGGCCAGGGCGATCTCGCACTTGATCAGGTGGGCTTTCCAGTAGATCGACAACGCCACGCAGGTGTAGCCCTTCTGCTGGACCGAGCCGAACAGCTTGTCCAGTTCGCGTTTGTTCAGCAGCAGTTTGCGGGTGCGCGTGGGGTCTGCGATGACGTGAGTGCTTGCCGTCTTCAGCGGGGTGATGTGGCATCCCATCAGCCAGGCTTCGTCGTCTTTCAGCAGGATATAGCTGTCTACCAGCTGCGCCTTGCCGGCGCGCAGGCTCTTCACTTCCCAGCCGGACAGGACCAGACCGGCCTCGAACTTGTGCTCGATGAAGTAGTCGTGCAGCGCCTTCTTGTTAAGCGCGATGGTTCCGGTGGGGTGTTTCTTCTGTTTGGCCATAGGGCGCGCATTATAGGGAGTCGCCGCGCCCGTGGCGACAGGTACGCTTGAGGGGGCTGGTCGAATTCCGCACAATGCGCGCTCCGTGGCGCCGGCAGGCCGGCGCGGCAGTTCAGGAATCCAAGGCTGATGAGCACCCGTATCCAACGCTCGGCCCTGTTGCCCTATCCGGCGCAGGCCCTCTATGACCTGGTCAACGATGTGGCCGGCTATCCGAAGTTCCTGCCCTGGTGCTCGGCGTCGGAGGTGCTGGAGTCCAGCGAGAGCGAGATGCGCGCCACCCTGACCGTGGCCAAGGGCGGCATCAGCCAGCAGTTCACCACCCACAACCTGCTGGTGCCCAGCACTTCCATCGAAATGCGCCTGGTCGAAGGCCCGTTCTCCCAGTTGCATGGTCTGTGGGAGTTCAAGGCCCTCGGTGAGAAGGCCTGCAAGATCAGCCTCGATCTGACCTTCGATTACGCCGGCCCGCTGGTCAAGGCGACCCTTGGCCCGCTGTTCACCCAGGCCGCCAACACCATGGTCGACGCCTTCTGCCAGCGGGCCAAGCAGCTCCATGGCTGAGGAGATCGCCGTCGAGGTGGTCCATGCGCTGGAGGGCCTGCAGAAGCTGCTCGGCCTCAGGGTGCCGGCCGGCACCACGGCGCGCGAGGCAGTGTTGCGTTCGGGAATGGACGCTCACTTTCCCGGTCTCGAACTGGCCCAGGTATCGCTGGGCATCTTTGGCAGGCTGCTGGCCAGGCCCGAGGAGCGGGTGCTGGAGGAGGGCGACAGGGTGGAAATCTACCGGCCCCTGATCGCCGACCCGAAGAAAGTGCGCAAGGCGCGTGCGGCACGGGCCAAGGCGGCGCGGCAGGGCGATTGAGGCTCCCGTTAGCAGTGCGCTGTGTACACCGGGGCATGGGTTGGCTCACTGGTGCGCACGGCGCACCCTACGATGGCACATACATAACGGAAGACATGGCTATGAAAAAGGCTATGTCCCCGTTAGTTGTGGCACGCCTTGTGGGAGCGGATTCGCGAATTTCGCGGCCAATCGGAATGCCGCCCAGCTGCCAACACGTAACGGGGACATAGCCATGAAAAAGCCCGGCATTGGCCGGGCTTTTTCGTTGCAGCAGATTACTGCGGTTGCGGGTCCAGCGGCTCCGGGATCGGCACCGGAATCGGCTCGGCAGAGTCCACTTCGTCCTGGATCTGCTCCAGCAGTGAGCCCGGCTTGGCCGGCTCTTCCGCGGGCTGTTGAGGCTGCTGCTGATTGACGCTGGTGCTGCTGCCTTCGCCCATGATCGCCTGGTCGCGGCTGACGCCCGGCATGAAGTCGCCGGCCAGGCCGACCAACTGGTCGTTGCCATCGAACACCAGGCTGACGCGCTCCTGATAGCGCTGACGCCCGCCCGGCTGGATGCTGTACAGGTAGTCCCAGCGATTGGCGTGGAGGGTGTCGGTGATCATGGGGTTGCCCATGATAAACCGCACTTGCCGTTGGGTCATTCCGGGCTTCAACTGGTCTATCATGTCCTGCGTAACGACATTGCCCTGCTGGATGTCGATCTTGTAAACCCCGGGAAACGAACAGCCGGCGAGTGCGAACAGACCCACGAGGGTGAGGCTGGGCAGCAAGAGCTTGGTGTTTTGCATCGGTGGGTGACTTCCACTATCTTGGCTGGGCAAATTAAACTCCGATCATACCCGCATTAACGGGAGCTGCGAAGCAGCAACCACGAGAAAGCAGACCATGGTTGAAAACAACGAACTGCGTAAAGCCGGCCTCAAGGTCACCCTGCCCCGCGTGAAGATTCTGCAGATGCTCGATTCGGCCACCTCCGGACAGCGCCACATGAGCGCGGAGGATGTGTACAAGGCCCTGATGGACGCGGGCGAGGACGTGGGCCTGGCCACCGTCTACCGCGTACTGACCCAGTTCGAGGCTGCCGGTCTGGTTGAGCGCCACAATTTCGACGGCGGCCATGCCGTGTTCGAGCTGGCCGATGGCGGCCACCACGACCACATGGTCTGCGTGGATAGCGGTGAAGTCATCGAGTTCTTCGACCCGGAAATCGAGAAGCTGCAGAAGGACATCGTCAAGCAGCACGGTTTCGAGCTGGTCGATCACAATCTGGTGCTGTACGTGCGCAAGAAGAAGTAGGCGCAGGTTCGGCTCGGATAGAAAAAAGGCGCCCTTTGGGGCGCCTTTTTCGTTTCGGGTCTCTCAGGCCTGGGCCTTGGTCACCATCTTGCGCGCGTGGGCCAGGGATTCCTCGGTCAGGTCGACGCCGCCGAGCATGCGGGCGATTTCCTCGACCCGACCCTCCGGCGCCAGGCCGGTCACTGCCGTCTGAGTGCTTTCCTTGCCACGGGCCTTGTGCACGAACAGGTGCTGGTGGCCCTGTGCGGCTACCTGGGGCAGGTGGGTCACGGTCAGTACCTGGCCGCGCTCGCCGAGGCGGCGCAGCAACTGGCCGACCACCTCGGCGGTGGGGCCGCCGATGCCGACGTCGACTTCGTCGAACACCAGGGTCGGCACCCGCGAGGTCTGCGCGGTGATCACCTGAATCGCCAGGCTGATGCGTGACAGTTCCCCGCCGGAAGCGACCTTGGCCAGGGGTTTCAGCGGCTGGCCCGGGTTGGCGCTGACCAGGAACTCCACCTGCTCCAAGCCGTGGGGCTGCAGTTCTTCCGCGCTGCCGGCCTGCAGCTGGATGCTGAAGCGACCACCGGGCATGCCCAGTGTCTGCATTTCCGCCTGTGCGGCTTCGGCCAGTCGGCTGGCGGCCTGCTGGCGCAGGGCACTCAGCTCGGCAGCCTTTTCCTGGTAGTGACGGGCGTAGGCGGCCAGTTCCTCGCCCAGACGCTCCACCGCCTCGTCGTCGGCGTTGAGGCTTTCCAGCTCCTCCAGCAGGCGCTGCTGCAGTTCGGCCAGCTCGAAGGGTTGCACCCGATGCTTGCGCGCCAGGTTGTAGATGGCGTCCAGGCGCTCTTCCAGCTGTTGCTGGCGCTGCGGGTCGGCGTCGAAGTGGTCGAGGAAGCGGTTCAGTTCGCCGACCGCCTCCTCTACCTGGATCTGCGCACTGGCCAGCAGGTTGGTCGCTTCGCCGAGGGTGCCGGGCTGACTGCTGAAGGCCGTGAGGCGATTGAGGCTGGCGGTGAGGGCGGAGAGCACGTTGCCGGCATCGCTCTCGCTGCACAGGTCGAGCACCTGGCGACAGGCGCCGAGCAGCTGTTCGGCATTGCTCAGGGCCTTGTGTTCCTGTTCCAGCTGTTCCAGCTCGTTGTCGCCCAGGGCCAGGTTCTCCAGTTCTTCCAACTGGTAGCTGAGCAGTTGGTGGCGGGCGCGCTGCTCGTCACTGCTGGAGGAAAGGCGCTGCAGCTCCTGGCGCGTCTGGCGCCAGCGCTGGGCCGCCAGCTGGACCTGGCGTGCCAGTTCCTGGCTGCCGGCGTACTCGTCGAGCAGGCGGCGGTGGGTGTCCGGCTTGAGCAGCGACTGGTGTTCGTGCTGGCTGTGGATGTCGATCAGCAGTTCGCCCAGGGCCTTGAGGTCGCCGAGCGGGCAGGGCGTGCCGTTGATGTAGCCGCGCGAGCGGCCATCGCTGGTGATGACCCGGCGCAGGATGCACGGGCCGTCGTTGTCCAGGTCGCGCTCGGCGAGCCAGGCGCGGGCCTCGGCGATGTCCTCCAGGTCGAAGCTGGCGAGGATGTCGGCCTTGTCGGCGCCGGGGCGTACCACGCCGCTGTCGCCGCGGTCGCCCAGGGCCAGGCCGAGGGCGTCGAGCATGATCGACTTGCCGGCGCCGGTCTCGCCGGTGATCACCGTCATGCCGCGTTCCAGTTCGAGATCCAGATGTTCGACGATGGCGTAGTTGTGAACGGACAGGTGCACCAGCATGGAGAGCGCTCCCAGAAAAGTTGTGCTGGCTATTTATACAGTGTTTTGTTTTGTCCCGGCAATAACCCTTGAAAGCGTGCGACCGGCCCCCATATAGGCGGCAAGAAGCGCGGGCCATGACCCGCCGACGTTATAGACAGGAGGAACCAATGGCAGACGAACAGACCCTGGACACGACGAACCCGGAAGAGCAACTGGCACCCGAGGCGGCCGCCGGCGACGAGCTGGCTGTCCGCGTGCAGACCCTCGAAGAGCAGCTGGCCGCGGCCCAGGACAATGCCTTGCGCGTAGCTGCCGACCTGCAGAACGTGCGTCGTCGCGCCGAACAGGACGTGGAGAAGGCGCACAAGTTCGCCCTGGAGAAGTTCGCCAACGACCTGCTGCCGGTGGTCGACAGCCTGGAGCGCGGCCTGGAGATGAGCAGCGCCACCGACGAGGTGAGCAAGGCCATGCGCGAAGGTATCGAGCTGACCCTCAAGCTGTTCCACGACACCCTCAAGCGCTATCAGCTGGAGGCGGTCGATCCGCATGGTGCGCCGTTCAACCCGGAACACCACCAGGCGATGGCGATGGAAGAGAGCACCCATGTCGAGCCGAACACCGTGCTCAAGGTGTTCCAGAAGGGCTACCTGCTCAACGGCCGCCTGCTGCGCCCGGCCATGGTCGTGGTGAGCAAGTCGCCGACCACGCCGCCGCCCTCGATCGACGAGCAGGCTTGAAATCCGCCGGGCCACCCCCATTTCTGAGTCAAGCGTTTTATTGCTGCCGCCGCCCTAGAAACGAGGCGTCGGAAAATCCAAAGTTTCGGGAGAACATTCATGGGCAAAATCATCGGTATCGACCTGGGGACCACCAACTCCTGCGTCGCCATCCTGGAAAACGGTAACGTCAAGGTCATCGAGAACGCCGAGGGCGGTCGTACCACCCCGTCGATCATTGCTTACACCAACGACGGCGAGATTCTGGTCGGCCAGTCCGCCAAGCGCCAGGCGGTGACCAACCCGCACAACACCCTGTACGCGGTGAAGCGTCTGATCGGCCGCCGCTTCGACGAAGAAGTCGTGCAGAAAGACATCAAGATGGTCCCCTACAAGATCGCCAAGGCCGACAACGGTGACGCCTGGGTCGAAGTGAAGGGCCAGAAGATGGCGCCGCCGCAGATTTCCGCGGAAGTGCTGAAGAAGATGAAGAAGACCGCCGAGGATTACCTGGGCGAGGCCGTGACCGAGGCGGTGATCACCGTGCCGGCCTACTTCAACGACAGCCAGCGCCAGGCCACCAAGGACGCCGGCCGCATCGCCGGTCTGGACGTCAAGCGCATCATCAACGAACCGACTGCCGCGGCCCTGGCCTACGGCATGGACAAGGCCAAGGGCGACCACACCGTGATCGTCTATGACCTGGGTGGCGGTACCTTCGACGTGTCGGTGATCGAGATCGCCGAAGTCGACGGCGAGCACCAGTTCGAGGTTCTGGCCACCAACGGCGACACCTTCCTCGGCGGTGAGGACTTCGACCTGCGCCTGATCGACTATCTCGTCGACGAGTTCAAGAAAGAGTCCGGCATCGACCTGAAGGGTGATCCGCTGGCCATGCAGCGTCTGAAGGAAGCCGGCGAGAAGGCCAAGATCGAGCTGTCCTCGGCCCAGCAGACCGACGTCAACCTGCCGTACATCACTGCAGACCAGACCGGTCCGAAGCACCTCAACGTGAAGATTTCCCGCGCCAAGCTGGAAGCCCTGGTCGAAGACTTGGTCGCGCGTACCATCGAGCCGTGCCGCATCGCCCTGAAGGACTCCGGTCTGGATGTCGGCGGCATCGACGAAGTGATCCTGGTCGGCGGCCAGACCCGCATGCCGCTGGTGCAGCAGAAGGTCGCCGAGTTCTTCGGCAAGGAAGCGCGCAAGGACGTCAACCCGGACGAAGCCGTGGCCATCGGTGCCGCCATCCAGGGCGCCGTGCTGGCCGGTGACGTGAAGGACGTGCTGCTGCTCGACGTATCCCCGCTGACCCTGGGTATCGAGACCATGGGTGGCGTGATGACTGCGCTGATCGAGAAGAACACCACCATCCCGACCAAGAAGTCGCAGGTGTTCTCCACCGCCGACGACAACCAGAGCGCCGTGACCATCCACGTGCTGCAGGGCGAGCGCAAGCAGGCCGCGCAGAACAAGTCGCTGGGCAAGTTCGACCTGGCCGAGATCCCGCCGGCTCCGCGCGGCGTGCCGCAGATCGAGGTGACCTTCGACATCGACGCCAACGGCATCCTGCACGTGGGCGCCAAGGACAAGGCCACCGGCAAGCAGCAGTCCATCGTCATCAAGGCCAACTCCGGCCTGTCCGACGACGAGATCGAGCGTATGGTGCGTGACGCCGAGGCCAACGCCGAGGAAGACCGCAAGTTCGAGGAACTGGCCGCGGCCCGCAACCAGGGCGACGGTCTGGTCCACGCCACCCGCAAGATGCTGACCGAGGCCGGCGACAAGGCCACTGCCGACGAGAAGGCGGCCATCGAGAAGGCCATCGGCGATCTGGAAGCCGCGCTGAAGGGTGACGACAAGGCCGAGATCGAAGCCAAGATCAATGCCCTGTCCGAGGCCACCACGCCGCTGGCGCAGAAGATGTACGCCGAGCAGCCGCAACCGGGCGCTGCCGCCCAGGGCGCGGATGAGGCCAAGGACGCCGGTGACGACGTGGTCGACGCCGAGTTCGAAGAGGTCAAGGACAACAAGTAAGCTCCCGCTTACTGAGGTGCCAGCCGGCCGGGCCTTGCCCGGTCGGCGATTCTCCGCGCGGGGGCTTGCTCCCGCGTTGGCGTGTCTGGAGCCTGGGAATCAAAGGTGTTGAGGATTTATGGCCAAACGTGATTATTACGAAGTGCTCGGTGTGGAGCGCGGCGCCAGCGAGGCGGACCTGAAGAAGGCCTATCGCCGCCTGGCGATGAAGCACCACCCTGACCGCAACCCGGACGACAAGGCCGCGGAAGAGAAATTCAAGGAGGCCAACGAGGCCTACGAAGTGCTCTCCGATGCGGCCAAGCGCTCGGCCTACGACCAGTACGGCCATGCCGGCGTCGATCCGAGCATGGGCGGCGGTGGCGGCTTCGGCGCAGGCGGCGCGAACTTCTCCGATATCTTCGGCGATGTGTTCAGCGACTTCTTCGGCGGCAGCCGTGGCGGCGGCTCGCGTGGCGGCGCCCAGCGCGGCAGCGACCTGCGCTACACCCTCGAGCTGGATCTGGAAGAGGCGGTGCGCGGCACCACCGTGACCATCCGCGTGCCGACCCTGGTCGGCTGCAAGACCTGCGACGGTAGCGGCGCGAAGAAGGGCACCAGCCCGGTGACCTGTACCACCTGTGGCGGCATCGGCCAGGTGCGCATGCAGCAGGGCTTCTTCTCGGTGCAGCAGACCTGCCCGCGCTGCCATGGCAGCGGCAAGATGATCACCGACCCCTGTGGCAGCTGCCACGGCCAGGGGCGTGTGGAAGAGAGCAAGACCCTGTCGGTCAAGGTGCCGGCCGGTGTCGATACCGGCGACCGCATCCGCCTCTCCGGCGAAGGCGAGGCGGGCTCCCATGGCGGGCCGGCCGGCGACCTGTATGTGGTGGTCAACGTGCGCGAGCACCCGATCTTCCAGCGTGATGGCAAGCATCTGTACTGCGAGGTGCCGATCAGCTTCGCCGACGCGGCGCTGGGCGGCGAGCTGGAAGTGCCGACCCTGGACGGCCGGGTCAAGCTGAAGATTCCGGAAGGCACCCAGACCGGCAAGCTGTTCCGCCTGCGCGGCAAGGGCGTGGCCCCTGTGCGTGGTGGCGGTGCCGGCGACCTGATGTGCCGTGTGGCGGTGGAAACCCCGGTCAACCTGGACAAGCGCCAGCGCGAGCTGCTGGAAGAGTTCCGCAAGTCGCTGGAAGGCGACAGCTCCCACTCGCCCAAGGCCAGTGGCTGGTTCGAAGGCATGAAGCGCTTCTTCGGCGATCTCTAGGAGCCGCCTACGGTCTGCTGCGCGTCGGCCAGGCGTCGTTGAAAACAGGCCGGGACGCGGCGTCTCGGAATGCTCATTTACTACTTGTAAACTCCGCTTCCTCGCCGCTTTGACCAGCCATAGGCTGTTACTAACGTAGCGCCTAGCCTGGCTCTAGCTCGCGAGATCGTAAGCAGGCTCTAAGGAACAGGTTATGCAACGTATCGCAGTGATGGGCGCCGCCGGGCGCATGGGCAAGATCCTCATCGAGGCGGTCGACCAGGCGGAAGGCGCGCAGCTGACCGCCGCCATCGATCGCCCGGACAGCAGCCTGATCGGCGCCGACGCCGGCGAGCTGGCGGCGCTGGGCAAGATCGGCGTGACGCTGGTCGGCGACCTGAATGCCGTGCTGGATCGGTTCGACGTGCTGATCGACTTCACCCACCCCTCGGCGACCTTGAAGAACCTCGAGGCCTGCCGTCAGGCGGGCAAGGCCATGGTCATCGGTACCACCGGCTTCTCGCCGGAAGAGAAGCAGCTGCTGGTCGAGGCGGCCAAGCAGATCCCGATCGTCTTCGCCGCCAACTACAGCGTGGGCGTCAACCTGTGCCTGAAGCTGCTGGACACCGCCGCCCGCGTGCTGGGTGACGATGTGGACATCGAGATCATCGAGGCGCATCACCGGCACAAGGTGGACGCGCCGTCCGGCACCGCGCTGCGCATGGGCGAGGTGGTGGCCAATGCGCTGGGGCGTGATCTGCAGAAGGTCGCGGTCTACGGTCGTGAGGGCCAGACCGGTGCCCGCGAGCGCGAGACCATCGGTTTCGCCACCGTGCGTGCCGGCGATGTGGTGGGCGATCACACCGTGCTGTTCGCCGCCGATGGCGAGCGCGTCGAGATCACCCACAAGGCTTCCAGCCGCATGACCTTTGCCAAGGGCGCGGTGCGCGCGGCGCAATGGTTGCAGAGCCAGCCGGCCGGCCTTTATGACATGCAGGACGTATTGGGACTGAACTGAAATGCCTGAACGGTCCATGCAAGCTGTGGACCGAAAAGGGCTTTTCCTGTAAGCTTCCCGCTTTAGTGTGTCCACTAAAAGTTACGCAGAATGAATCAGATAAAGAAGCGGGGTGACGGTCAATACGTCATCCCGCTTTTTTACAACCTGCGTTTGTGCAAGTTTCAGATCTAAGGGAGGTCTTCTTGACTAAGCCAGCCATACTCGCCCTTGCCGACGGCAGCATTTTCCGCGGTGAAGCCATCGGGGCCGACGGCCATACCATTGGTGAAGTGGTGTTCAACACCGCGATGACCGGCTATCAGGAAATCCTCACCGATCCCTCCTATGCCCAGCAGATCGTCACCCTGACCTATCCGCACATCGGCAACACCGGCACCACGCCGGAAGATGCCGAATCCAGCCGCGTGTGGGCCGCTGGCCTGATCATTCGCGACCTGCCGCTGACTTCCAGCAACTGGCGCAACAAGCAGCCGCTGGACGAGTACCTGAAAGAGAACGGTACCGTCGCCATCGCCGGCATCGACACCCGTCGCCTGACCCGCATCCTGCGCGAGAAGGGTTCGCAGAACGGCTGCATCCTCGCCGGCGACGATGCCACCGAGGAAAAGGCCCTGGAGCTGGCGCGCAGCTTCCCCGGCCTGAAGGGCATGGACCTGGCCAAGGTGGTCAGCTGCACCGAGCGCTACGAGTGGCGCTCCAGCGTGTGGAACCTGAAGAACGACAGCCATCCGGAAATCGCCGCCAGCGAGCTGCCCTACCACGTGGTCGCCTATGACTATGGGGTCAAGGTCAACATCCTGCGCATGCTGGTCGAGCGCGGCTGCCGCCTGACCGTGGTGCCGGCGCAGACTCCGGCCAGCGAAGTGCTGGCGCTGAATCCGGACGGCGTGTTCCTCTCCAACGGCCCTGGCGATCCCGAGCCATGCGACTACGCCATCGCCGCGATCAAGGAAGTGCTGCAGACCGAGCTTCCGCTGTTCGGCATCTGCCTCGGCCACCAGCTGCTGGCCCTGGCCTCCGGCGCCAGGACGGTGAAGATGGAAACCGGCCACCACGGCGCCAACCACCCGGTGCAGGACCTCGACAGCGGCGTGGTGATGATCACCAGCCAGAACCACGGTTTCGCCGTGGACGAGGCCAGCCTGCCAGCCAATCTGCGCGCCACCCACAAGTCGCTGTTCGACGGCACCCTGCAGGGCATCGAGCGCACCGACAAGGTGGCCTTCAGCTTCCAGGGCCACCCGGAAGCGAGCCCGGGCCCGCATGACGTGGCCCCATTGTTCGACCGCTTCATCGAAGCCATGGCCAAGCGCCGCTAAGCCCCGCCGACTGACCCAAGGATTCGAGTAAAGAACATGCCAAAACGTACAGACATCAAAAGCATCCTGATCCTCGGTGCCGGCCCCATCGTCATCGGCCAGGCCTGCGAGTTCGACTACTCCGGCGCCCAGGCCTGCAAGGCCCTGAAGGAAGAAGGTTTCCGCGTCATCCTGGTGAACTCCAACCCGGCCACCATCATGACCGACCCGGCCATGGCCGACGCCACCTACATCGAGCCGATCAAGTGGGCCACCGTGGCCAAGATCATCGAGAAGGAGCGCCCGGACGCCCTGCTGCCGACCATGGGTGGGCAGACCGCGCTGAACTGCGCGCTGGATCTGGAGCGCCATGGCGTGCTGGAGAAGTTCGGCGTCGAGATGATCGGCGCCAACGCCGACACCATCGACAAGGCAGAGGACCGTTCGCGCTTCGACAAGGCGATGAAGGACATCGGCCTGGCCTGCCCGGTTTCCGGCATCGCGCACAACATGGAAGAAGCCTACGGTGTGCTGGAGAAGGTCGGCTTCCCCTGCATCATCCGTCCGTCCTTCACCATGGGCGGCACCGGCGGCGGCATCGCCTACAACCGTGAGGAATTCGAGGAAATCTGCGCCCGCGGCCTGGACCTGTCGCCGACCAGCGAACTGCTGATCGACGAATCGCTGATCGGCTGGAAGGAATACGAGATGGAGGTGGTCCGCGACAAGAAGGACAACTGCATCATCGTCTGTGCCATTGAGAACTTCGACCCGATGGGCGTGCACACCGGCGACTCGATCACCGTGGCACCTGCACAGACCCTGACCGACAAGGAATACCAGATCCTGCGCAACGCCTCCCTGGCGGTGCTGCGCGAGATCGGCGTGGAAACCGGCGGCTCCAACGTGCAGTTCGGCATCTGCCCGAACACTGGCCGCATGGTGGTGATCGAGATGAACCCGCGGGTGTCGCGCTCCTCCGCGCTGGCCTCCAAGGCCACCGGCTTCCCGATCGCCAAGATCGCCGCCAAGCTGGCCGTGGGCTACACCCTCGACGAGCTGCAGAACGACATCACCGGCGGTCGTACCCCGGCCTCGTTCGAGCCGGCCATCGACTACGTCGTCACCAAGATCCCGCGTTTCGCCTTCGAGAAGTTCCCCAAGGCCGACGCTCGCCTGACCACCCAGATGAAATCCGTGGGTGAGGTCATGGCTATCGGTCGTACCTTCCAGGAGTCCCTGCAGAAAGCCCTGCGCGGCCTGGAAGTGGGCGTCGCCGGCTTCGATCCGAAGCTCGACCTGGCCGACCCGGAAGCCGAGAGCACCCTGCGCCGTGAACTGACCGTGCCGGGCGCCGAGCGCATCTGGTACGTGGCCGATGCCTTCCGTGCCGGCAAGACCGTCGCCGAAGTGTTCGACCTGACCCGCATCGACGAGTGGTTCCTGGTGCAGATCGAGGACCTGGTCAAGGACGAGGAGCGGGTCAAGACCCTCGGCCTGTCGTCCATCGACCGCGACCTGATGTACAAGCTCAAGCGCAAGGGCTTCTCCGACGCGCGCCTGGCCAGGCTGCTCGGTGTCACCGAGAAGAACCTGCGCAGTCACCGTCACAAGCTGAAAGTGCTGCCGGTGTACAAGCGCGTCGACACCTGTGCCGCCGAGTTCGCCACCGACACCGCCTACATGTACTCGACCTACGAGGAAGAGTGCGAGGCCAACCCGTCCGGCCGTGACAAGATCATGATTCTCGGCGGTGGTCCGAACCGCATCGGCCAGGGCATCGAGTTCGACTACTGCTGTGTGCACGCGGCACTGGCGATGCGCGAAGACGGCTACGAGACCATCATGGTCAACTGCAATCCGGAAACCGTCTCCACCGACTACGACACCTCCGACCGCCTGTACTTCGAGCCGGTCACCCTGGAGGACGTGCTGGAGATCGTCCGTGTCGAGCAGCCCAAGGGCGTGATCGTGCAGTACGGCGGCCAGACTCCGTTGAAGCTCTGCCGCGCCCTGGAGGAGGCCGGCGTGCCGATCATCGGCACCAGTCCGGACGCCATCGACCGCGCCGAAGACCGCGAGCGCTTCCAGCAGATGGTGCAGCGCCTCAACCTGCGCCAGCCGGCCAACGGCACCGCGCGCAGCGAGGACGAGGCCCTGGCTCACTCCAAGGCCATCGGCTATCCGCTGGTGGTGCGCCCGTCCTACGTGCTGGGCGGCCGCGCGATGGAGATCGTCTACCAGGAAGAAGAACTCAAGCGCTACATGCGCGAGGCCGTGAAGGTCTCCAACGACAGCCCGGTGCTGCTCGACCACTTCCTCAACTGCGCCATCGAAGTGGACGTGGACGCGGTGTGCGACGGCGAGACCGTGGTGATCGGCGCGATCATGCAGCACATCGAACAGGCCGGCGTGCACTCCGGTGACTCCGCCTGCTCGCTGCCGCCGTACTCGCTGCCGGGGCACATCCAGGACGAGATCCGCGAGCAGGTCAAGAAGATGGCTCTGGAGCTCGGTGTGGTCGGCCTGATGAACGTGCAGATGGCCGTGCAGGGCGAGGACATCTTCGTCATCGAAGTGAACCCGCGCGCCTCGCGGACGGTGCCGTTCGTCTCCAAGTGCATCGGTGAGTCGCTGGCCAAGGTGGCCGCCCGCGTCATGGCCGGCAAGAGCCTGGCCGAGCTGGGCTTCACCCGGGAGATCATCCCGCCGTTCTTCAGCGTCAAGGAGGCGGTGTTCCCGTTCGCCAAGTTCCCGGGCGTCGACCCGATCCTCGGCCCGGAGATGAAATCCACCGGCGAGGTGATGGGTGTCGGCGACAGCTTCGGCGAGGCCTTCGCCAAGGCCCAGCTGGGCGCCAGCGAGATCCTGCCGAACGCGGGTGTCGCCTTCATCAGCGTCCGCGAGGATGACAAGGCGCAGGCCGTCGAGGTGGCTCGCGACCTGGTCGCTCTGGGCTTCGAGGTGGTCGCCACCGCCGGCACCGCCAAGGTGATCGAGGCTGTCGGCCTGCCGGTGCGCCGCGTCAACAAGGTGACGGAAGGCCGTCCGCACGTGGTCGACATGATCAAGAATGACGAGGTCACCCTGATCATCAACACCACCGAGGGTCGCCAGTCCATCGCCGACTCCTACTCCATCCGTCGTAACGCCCTGCAGCACAAGATCTACTGCACCACCACCATTGCGGCGGGGCAGGCGATCTGTGAGGCGCTCAAGTTCGGTCCCGAGAAGACCGTGCGCCGGCTGCAGGATCTGCATGCAGGAATCAAGGCATGAGCAAGTTCCCCATGACCGTCCAGGGCGCGCGCGCCCTGGAAGAAGAACTGAAGAACCTCAAGATCGAACGCCCGAAGATCAGCCAGGCCATCGCCGAGGCGAGAGAACTGGGCGATCTCAAGGAAAACGCCGAATACCACGCCGCGCGTGAGCAGCAGGGGCTGGCTGAGGCGCGCATCCGCGACATTGAGGCCAAGCTGTCGAACGCTCACATCATCGACGTCACCACCGTGCCGCGTACCGGCAAGGTGATCTTTGGTACCACCGTCGACATCGCCAACTGCGATACCGACGAGACCGTGACCTACCAGATCGTTGGCGAGGACGAGGCCGACATCAAGATCGGCAAATTGTCGGTCAGCTCGCCCATCGCCCGCGCCCTGGTGGGCAAGGAAGAGGGTGACGTGGTGGCGGTGAAGACCCCCAGTGGCCTGGTCGAGTACGAGATTGTCGAAGTCCGCCATATCTAAGCGTCTGCCGCGCGCGGGCATGGCCATCTGGCAGCTGGCCCAGACCTTCTGGGTCGGTGGCCTCTGGCTGTTTCACTTCGTCGTGTTACCCGCGCTGGAGAAGATGGGCTTTGCGCCGCTGTTGATCCAGGAGGTCAATGCGGCGCTGAGCCCGCTGCTGATCGGCTTCGCCGGTTTCTGCGTGCTGCTGCAGGGCGCGGTGGTGGTGCAGGCCGAGGGGCTGAACAGTCTGTGGCGGGACCTGCGTGGCCAGGTGCTGCTGCTCTCGCTGGCCATGGCCGTGGCGTTCTTCGCCGTGCGCCACTGGGAACTGGGCGCCGAGCGCTGGATGCTGTTCAGCTATCTGGTGATGGCCGTCTGCGGCCTGGTCCTGGTGCTGCAGCCGCTGCCGGGGCGGCGTAGCGATTGAGCCGATACCGCTATCAGGCCTGATAGCGGTGGATGTTGGACAGGTTCTTGTTCGGCTTGGGGTTCCGGCGGTAGACCAGGGCCATCTTGCCGATCACCTGGACCAGTTCGCAGCGGCCGGCGGCGGCCAGTTCGTCGATCAGGGCACGGCGGTCGTCGCGCTCGGTCAGGCGGAACTGCACCTTGATCAGCTCGTGGTCGTTGAGCGCGCGCTCCAGTTCGGCCAGTACGCCCTCGGTCAGGCCATTCTCGGCCACGGTCAATACCGGTTTCAGGTGGTGGCCGATAGATTTGAAGTGTTTCTTCTGTTCGTTGGTAAGCGCCATAATCTGACCCTGTTGCTAGGAAAGCCGGTTCCGCTCGATGGGGCGGCTGGAGCCACTGCCCACTCCGATGCCGGTGCGCCGGTCGAAAAGCGGCGTAGTCTACCCGAGCCGACTCGGGCGCGCCCGTTTCTATTCGGGTGAGGGCCTCGGTGACCCGTTCCAAGACTAGCCCGTGCCGGCTGAAAGAGAACATCCTGGAGGCGTGCAGACTCCCGGGCCAGGGCGACTTCGCTGGTGCCGCTTGTAAGGCGATCGGCGGCAATCCGGTGGGCCTTGTGTTTTCCCGCGTGGCCCCCATATGAGTGGTGTGAGTACGGCCGACGCGAGCAGTGCCTGCTGGCCCGTGGCTATCGCGGCGCCTAGACTTGAACTGGCGGGGACGAGGCCCGGTCCGATGATCGAGGTCTCATAAAGGGTTACAGACGGTTCCTGCCCCGGAGCAGGGGTTGTGTAGTAAGTTAGGTTGGTAAATCCACCAGCCGTCATGCGGAGCGCGTTTCAGGACGGGGCTCGCTTCAGAGGGTAGCGAATTGAACGACATGGCAAAGAACCTGATCCTGTGGCTGATCATCGCAGCCGTCCTGGTCACGGTGATGAACAACTTCTCCAGCCCCAGCGAAGCCGGCAAGCTGAACTACTCCGAATTCATCCAGCAGGTCCAGGAAGGCAAGGTCAGGCAAGTCACTGTCGATGGCTACATCATCAGCGGCAAGAATCTCGACGGCACCACCTTCGAGACCGTCCGCCCGGCCATCGAAGACCGCGGTCTGATCAAGGACCTGATCGACAACAACGTCGAGATCGTCGGCAAGCAGCCGGAGCGCCAGAGCATCTGGACCCAGCTGCTGGTGGCCAGCTTCCCGATCCTGGTGATCATCGCCGTGTTCATGTTCTTCATGCGCCAGATGCAGGGCGGTGGCGGTGGCCGCGGTGGTCCGATGAGCTTCGGCAAGTCCAAGGCGCGCCTGCTCTCCGAAGACCAGGTCAAGACCACGCTGGCCGATGTCGCTGGCTGCGACGAGGCCAAGGAAGAAGTCGGCGAGCTGGTCGAGTTCCTGCGTGACCCGGGCAAGTTCCAGCGCCTGGGCGGTCGCATCCCGCGCGGCGTGCTGATGGTTGGCCCGCCCGGCACCGGCAAGACGTTGCTGGCCAAGGCCATCGCTGGCGAGGCCAAGGTGCCGTTCTTCACCATTTCCGGTTCCGACTTCGTCGAGATGTTCGTCGGTGTCGGCGCCAGCCGTGTGCGTGACATGTTCGAGCAGGCCAAGAAGCACGCTCCCTGCATCATCTTCATTGACGAGATCGACGCCGTCGGTCGCCATCGTGGCGCCGGCCTGGGTGGCGGTCACGACGAGCGCGAGCAGACCCTCAACCAGTTGCTGGTGGAGATGGACGGTTTCGAGATGAATGACGGCATCATCGTCATCGCCGCCACCAACCGTCCGGACGTGCTGGACCCGGCCCTGCTGCGTCCCGGCCGCTTCGACCGCCAGGTAGTGGTCGGTCTGCCGGATATCCGCGGTCGCGAGCAGATCCTGAAGGTGCATATGCGCAAGGTGCCGGTAGGCGACAACGTCGAGCCCGCGGTCATTGCCCGCGGCACTCCGGGCTTCTCCGGTGCCGATCTTGCCAACCTGGTCAACGAGGCGTCTCTGTTCGCCGCCCGCGCCAGCAAGCGCCTGGTGGAAATGAAGGAATTCGAGCTGGCCAAGGACAAGATCATGATGGGCGCCGAGCGCAAGTCCATGGTCATGTCCGAGAAGGAGAAGCTCAATACCGCCTACCACGAGGCCGGTCATGCCATCGTCGGTCGCCTGGTGCCGGAGCATGACCCGGTCTACAAGGTGTCGATCATTCCGCGCGGTCGCGCCTTGGGCGTGACGATGTTCCTGCCAGAGGAAGATCGCTACAGCCTGTCCAAGCGTGCTCTGGAAAGTCAGATCTGCTCGCTGTTCGGCGGTCGCATCGCCGAGGAGATGACCCTGGGCTTCGATGGTGTCACCACCGGTGCGTCCAACGACATCATGCGCGCTACCCAGATCGCCCGGAATATGGTGACCAAGTGGGGCCTGTCCGAGAAACTCGGTCCGCTGATGTACGCGGAGGAGGAGGGCGAGGTGTTCCTCGGTCGCAGCGCCGGCAGTCAGCACACCAACGTGTCCGGCGAGACCGCCAAGCAGATCGACCAGGAAGTGCGCCGGATCATCGACGAGAGCTACTCCACGGCGAAGCGCCTGCTGGAAGAGAACCGCGACAAGCTGGACATGATGGCCGACGCGCTGATGAAGTACGAGACTATCGACTCCGAGCAGATCGACGACATCATGTCTGGGCGTGCGCCTCGCGAGCCGCGCGACTGGCAGGGTGGCTCCGGCACCCCGACGCCGAAGGAGCAGGTCGAGCGTCCCGAAACTCCGATCGGCGGTCCGGCGGGCGAACACTAAGGTTCACCGATGACCGTTGCGCAGTACCCGACCCGACTGTCCTGTGGCAGTCGGGTTCTCGACCTTTCCGTGTCCCATGTCATGGGCATTCTCAACGTCACTCCCGATTCCTTCTCCGACGGCGGCCGTTTCGCTGCGCGTGACGCAGCCTTGCGCCATGCCGAGCGGATGGTCGCGGCCGGCGCGACGCTGATCGATGTCGGGGGGGAGTCCACCCGCCCCGGTGCTCGGCTTGTTTCTCCGGTCGAAGAGCTGGAGCGTGTCGCGCCGGTGGTCGAGGCGCTCGCCGCGGAGCTGGACGTGGTCATTTCCCTGGATACCTCGACGCCCGCCGTCATGCGCGAGGGCGCTCGGCTGGGAGCGGGGCTGATCAATGACGTGCGCGCCCTGCGTCGTGACGGTGCTCTCGAGGCGGCGGCCGACACTGGTCTGCCGGTTTGCCTGATGCACATGCTCGGCGAGCCTGGGACCATGCAGCAGGACCCTCGCTACGACGACGTGGTGGGCGAGGTATGCGCCTTTCTCGAGCAGCGCATGGCTGCCTGTGTCGAGGCTGGTGTCGCGCGCGAGCGGATCGTTCTTGATCCCGGATTCGGTTTCGCCAAGACTCTCGATCACAACCTGAGCCTGTTCAAGCATCTGGACGTGGTGCGCGCGCTTGGTCGGCCGTTGCTGGTCGGCGTGTCGCGCAAGAGCATGATCGGTCAGGCCTTGGGGCGTGAGGTGCATGAGCGCCTGTACGGCGGCATCGCCCTGGCGGCCCTGGCGGTGGCAAATGGCGCCTGTATCCTGCGCGTCCACGACGTCGCGGAAACCGTTGATGCGGTGCGTATGATCGCCGCAGTGCAGGCAGCAGAATAAGTAGTTGGAGTGATCATGAGCAGAAAGTATTTCGGTACCGATGGTATCCGCGGCCATGTCGGCCAGTTCCCCATCACTCCGGAGTTCATCCTCAAGCTGGGCTGGGCTGCCGGGATGGCGTTCAGGAAGCAGGGCAAGTGCCGCATCCTGATCGGCAAGGACACCCGGATTTCCGGCTACCTGTTCGAGTCCGCGCTCGAATCCGGCCTGCTGGCCGCAGGCGCCGACGTGATGTTGCTCGGCCCCATGCCGACGCCGGCCATCGCCTACCTCACCCGAACCTTCCAGGCGGAGGCGGGCATCGTCATCAGCGCTTCGCACAATCCGCACCATGACAACGGCTTCAAGTTCTTCTCGGGGCTCGGCACCAAGCTGCCGGACGAGATCGAGCTGATGATTGAGGAGCTGCTCGACCAGCCGATGACCGTGGTCGAGTCGGAGCAGCTCGGCAAGGTCACCCGCATCAACGACGCGGCTGGCCGCTACATCGAGTTCTGCAAGTCCAGCGTGCCCAACCACACCAGTTTCGCCGGCATCAAGGTGGTGCTCGATTGCGCACATGGCGCGACCTACAAGGTGGCGCCCAGCGTGTTCCGCGAGCTGGGCGCGCAGGTTTCGGTGATCTCCGCCCAACCCAATGGCCTGAACATCAACGACGCCTGCGGCTCGACCCATGTCGAGGCGTTGCAGGCCGAGGTGCTGGCCCAGCAGGCCGACCTGGGAATCGCCTTCGACGGTGATGGCGACCGGGTGCTGATGGTCGACCACACTGGCGCCGTGGTCGATGGTGATGAACTGCTGTACATCATCGCCCGTGATCTGCACGAGCGCGGCAAGCTCCAGGGCGGCGTGGTCGGCACACTGATGAGCAACCTGGGGCTGGAGCTGGCGCTCGGCGAGCTGGGTATTCCCTTCGTGCGTGCCAAGGTCGGCGACCGCTATGTGATGGCCGAGCTGCAGGGGCGTGGCTGGCAGCTTGGTGGTGAGAATTCCGGGCATCTGGTCTGCTGCCAGCACACCACCACCGGCGATGCGATCATCGCCGCGCTGCAGGTGTTGATGGCGCTCAAGCGCTCGGACAAGACCCTGGCCGAGGCGCGCCTGGCGCTGCGCAAGTGCCCGCAGGTGCTGATCAATGTGCGCTTCAGCGGTGACGTCGATCCGGTGAGTCACGTAGCCGTGCAGGATGCCTGCTCGCATGTCACCGAGCGTATGGCGGGGCGCGGTCGCGTGCTGCTGCGCAAGTCCGGCACCGAGCCTCTGGTGAGGGTGATGGTGGAGGGCGACGACGAGGCGCAGGTCCGTGGCTACGCCGAGGAACTGGCCAAGGTCGTCGCCGAAGTCTGTGCCTGATTCGGCTTGCTAGTGCATAAGCTCTTGGGTAACATCTGCGCCCACTTTGAACGACGAGGTCTGGCATGCGTCGCCCCCTGGTAGCTGGTAACTGGAAAATGCACGGTACCCGCGCCAGCGTCGCAGAGCTGATCAAGGGCCTTCGTCAACTGGCGTTGCCGAGTGGTGTCGAGGTGGCGGTGATGCCGCCCTGTCTGTACATCACTCAGGTCCTGACCGGGTTGGAAGGCAAGGCCATTACGGTGGGCGCGCAGAATAGCGCGGTCGAGCCCATGCAGGGTGCGCTGACCGGCGAGATCGCGCCGAGCCAGTTGGCCGATGCGGGTTGCAGCATGGTGCTGGTCGGGCATTCGGAGCGTCGCCTGATCCTTGGCGAGCGTGACGAGCAGATTAGCCGCAAGTTCGCCGCGGCTCAGTCCTGTGGCCTGGTTCCGGTGCTGTGCATCGGTGAGTCGCTGGAGCAGCGTCAGGCCGGCAAGACGCTCGAAGTGGTCGCTGCCCAGTTGGGCAGTGTGATCGAAGAGCTGGGCGTAGGTGCCTTCGCTCGGGCTGTGGTGGCTTACGAGCCGGTCTGGGCCATCGGTACCGGTCTGACCGCTTCGTCGCAGCAGGCCCAGGAAGTACATGCAGCCATCCGCGCTCAACTGGCGGCGGAGAATGCCGAAGTGGCGCGTGGCGTAAGAATTCTGTATGGCGGCAGTGTCAAGGCCGCCAATGCTGCCGAGTTGTTCGGCATGCCGGATATCGACGGGGGGCTCATTGGTGGGGCCTCCTTGAACGCAGATGAGTTTGGCGCGATCTGTCGTGCCGCAGGAAACTGATAAATGCTGGAAACAGTCGTAATCGTCGTACATCTGTTGGGCGCCATCGGTGTCGTCGGCCTGGTGTTGCTGCAGCAGGGCAAGGGCGCGGATGCTGGAGCCTCCTTCGGCGCTGGCGCCTCGGGCACCGTATTCGGCAGCCAAGGTTCCGCTACCTTTATGAGTCGCTTTACTGCTATACTCGCTGCGGTTTTTTTCATTACCAGCTTGGGTTTAGCCTACTTTGCTAAAGAAAAAGCTGATAATCTGACGCAGGCTGGTCTGCCGGATCCGGCGGTTCTGGAAGTGCAGCAGGAGAAGCCGGCGGTAGAAGATGTTCCAGTGCTCGAAGAACAAAAACCGGCAGCCGACAAGGCTGACGTACCTCAGGTTCCAGAGCAGCAGTAATACCCTCTTTGCCGAGGTGGTGGAATTGGTAGACACGCTACCTTGAGGTGGTAGTGGCCATAGGCTGTAGGGGTTCGAGTCCCCTCCTCGGTACCATATTTCGGTGAGGCCCGCAGGTTCTGCGGGCCTCGTCGTTTCCAGGGGTTCGGTTGACCCTAGTGCTCAAGGCCCGTATACTCTTGGCCCAGCTTTGGCGCGGGGTGACGGTCCGACAGCTTTTCGGGCTCTCTGATCGATGCTGGTTCACCGGCACCGTGCCAGTAGTAAAAAAGCCCCTTATCAGGGGCTTTTTGCTAGCTGACAGTCCGCCATCCGGTTCGGGTGGCTCGATGGATGGGCGTTTCGCCCATTTTTTATTTCTACGGCATGCGCGGAGGGCTTCGGGTGTCGAGCAAGCTGGAACAGTTGCAGGCCATGTTGGCCCCGGTGGTCGAGTCTCTCGGCTACCAATGCTGGGGAATCGAATTCATCTCCCAGGGGAGGCATTCCCTCCTGCGCGTCTATATCGATCATGCCAACGGCATCCTGATCGACGACTGCGAGGCGGTCAGCCGCCAGGTCAGTGCCGTGCTGGATGTCGAGGATCCGATCAGCAGCGAGTACACCCTCGAGGTGTCGTCGCCCGGCATGGACCGGCCGCTGTTCACCCTCGAGCAGTTCGCCGGGCATGTCGGCGAGCAGGTGAAGATCAAGCTGCGCTCGCCCTTCGAGGGGCGACGCAATTTCCAAGGCCTCCTCCGTGGTGTGGAGGAGCAGGACGTGGTGGTGCTGGTGGATGACCACGAATTCCTGTTGCCGATCGATCTGATCGACAAGGCCAACATTATTCCCCGTTTTGACTGAGACGCGGATCCCGCGGATCCAATGGATTGCGAAAGGCGAGGCGTACGATGAGTAAAGAAGTACTGCTGGTTGTAGAGTCGGTCTCCAATGAAAAGGGTGTGCCGGCCGCTGTAATTTTCGAGGCGCTGGAGCTGGCTCTGGCGACTGCGACGAAGAAACGCTTCGACGATGAAGTCGAGCTGCGTGTGGCGATCAATCGCCAGACCGGCAACTACGAGACTTTCCGTCGTTGGGAGGTGGTTGCCGAGGAGGA
The DNA here is from genome assembly GCF_029837675.1 of Pseudomonas sp. GD04015. Lineage (NCBI taxonomy): Bacteria > Pseudomonadati > Pseudomonadota > Gammaproteobacteria > Pseudomonadales > Pseudomonadaceae > Pseudomonas > Pseudomonas sp. GD04015. Next base: position 42,286 of record NZ_JAOEEE010000007.1, read on the forward strand.
TCTGGAAAACCCGGCAGCCCAGCTGACTGTTGAAGAGGCCCAGGCACGCGAGCCCGGTGCCAAGCTCGGCGATTTCGTCGAGGAGCCGGTCGAGTCCATCGAGTTCGGCCGTATCGCCGCGCAGACTGCGAAGCAGGTCATCGTGCAGAAGGTACGCGAGGCCGAGCGGGCCCAGGTGGTCGACGCCTATCGCGAACGCGTGGGCGAAATCATCTCCGGCACCGTGAAGAAGGTCACCCGCGACAGCGTGATCGTCGACCTCGGCAACAACGCCGAAGCGCTGCTGGCCCGCGAAGACATCATCCCGCGCGAGACCTTCCGCGTCGGTGCCCGCATGCGTGCCCTGCTCAAGGAAATCCGCACCGAGAACCGTGGTCCGCAGCTGATCCTGTCGCGCACCGCGCCGCAGATGCTGATCGAGCTGTTCACCATCGAAGTGCCGGAAATCGCCGAGGGCCTGATCGAAGTGATGGCCGCCTCCCGCGATCCGGGATCGCGCGCCAAGATCGCCGTGCGTTCCAAGGACAAGCGCATCGACCCGCAGGGCGCCTGCATCGGCATGCGCGGTTCGCGTGTCCAGGCCGTCTCCGGCGAGATCGGTGGTGAGCGCGTGGACATCGTGCTGTGGGACGAGAACGTCGCCCAGTTCGTGATCAACGCGATGGCACCGGCCGAAGTGGCCGCGATCATCGTCGATGAAGATACGCATGCCATGGACATCGCCGTGGCCGAGGACAATCTCGCCCAGGCCATCGGTCGCGGCGGCCAGAACGTGCGCCTGGCCAGCCAGCTGACCGGCTGGACGCTGAACGTGATGACCGAGGCCGACATCCAGGCCAAGCAGCAGGCCGAGACCGGTGACATCCTGCAGAACTTCATCGACGAGCTGGATGTGGATGAAGAACTGGCCCAGGTGCTGGTCGAGGAAGGTTTCACCAGTCTGGAAGAAATCGCCTACGTGCCGATGGAAGAGATGCTCAGCATCGACGGTTTCGACGAGGACATCGTCAACGAGCTGCGCGCCCGCGCCAAGGACCGTCTGCTGACCAAGGCCATCGCCACCGAAGAGAAGCTGGCTGATGCCCAGCCCGCCGAAGACCTGCTGTCCCTGGATGGCATGGACAAGACCCTGGCCCAGGAGCTGGCGGTTCGTGGCGTGGTGAATCGCGAAGACCTGGCCGAGCAGTCCATCGACGACCTGCTCGACATCGACGGCATGGATGAAGAGCGTGCCGGCAAGCTGATCATGGCCGCTCGAGCCCACTGGTTCGAGTAAAGCGGTAGCGGCCTGAGGAGAGAAATGCATGACGCAAGTCACGGTGAAAGAACTGGCCCAAGTGGTCGATACGCCAGTGGAGCGCCTGCTGCAGCAGATGCGCGAGGCAGGTTTGCCCCACACCAGCGCCGAACAGGTGGTAACCGACAACGAGAAGCAGGCCCTGCTGGCTCACCTCAAGGGTAGCCACGGCGAAAAGCTGGAAGAGCCTCGCAAGATCACTCTGCAGCGCAAGACCACCACTACCCTGAAGGTTGCCGGTAGCAAGACCATCAGTGTGGAAGTGCGCAAGAAGAAGACCTACGTCAAGCGCAGCCCGGCCGAGATCGAGGCCGAGAAGCAGCGCGAGCTGGAAGAGCAGCGTGCCGCCGAAGAGGCTGCCCGTCTGAAGGCCGAGGAAGAGGCCCGCAAGCAGGCCGAGGTCGAAGCCCGCAAGCAGCAGGACGCCGCTGCCCTGGCATCCGTTGCTCCCGCGGCGGAAGCGTCCCCGGGCGCAGCCGTGGCTGCCGAAGCCGCTCCTGCCGCCGCCAAGAAGGAAGAGCCTCGCCGCGTCGAGAAAGAGAAAGAGAAGCCGGCACGCAGTGACGACGACGAACGTCGCGATCGCAAGCATGCCCAGCATCGCCCGACTCTCAAGGACAAGGCCCCGACTCCTCGCGTCGCTCCGCGCAGCACCGACGAAGAAGTCGACGACTATCGTCGTCGCGGCGGTCGCATGAAGCCGAAGAAGCGTAATCAGCACGGGTTCCAGAGCCCGACAGGACCTATTGTGCGTGAAGTAGCGATCGGCGAGACCATTACCGTTGGCGACCTGGCTGCCCAGATGTCGGTCAAGGGCGCCGAAGTGGTCAAGTTCATGTTCAAGATGGGCTCCCCGGTGACCATCAACCAGGTCCTGGACCGCGAGACCGCGCAGCTGGTCGCCGAGGAAATGGGCCACAAGGTCAAGCTGGTCAGCGAGAATGCGCTCGAAGAGCAGCTGGCCGAATCGCTGAAGTTCGAAGGCGAGGCCTTCTCCCGTGCGCCGGTCGTGACCGTGATGGGCCACGTCGACCATGGCAAGACTTCCCTGCTCGACTACATCCGTCGTGCCAAGGTGGCGGCGGGCGAAGCCGGCGGCATCACCCAGCACATCGGTGCCTACCACGTGGAAACCGACCGCGGCATGGTCACCTTCCTCGATACCCCCGGTCACGCCGCATTTACCCAGATGCGTGCTCGTGGAGCCCAGGCGACCGACATCGTGATTCTGGTGGTGGCGGCCGACGACGGCGTCATGCCGCAGACCCAGGAAGCCGTGCAGCACGCGAAAGCGGCTGGCGTGCCGATCGTGGTCGCGGTGAACAAGATGGACAAGCCGGAAGCCAACCCGGACAACATCAAGAACGGCCTGGCCGCTCTGGATGTGATTCCGGAAGATTGGGGCGGCGACGCGCCGTTCGTGGGTGTCTCGGCGAAGGCCGGTACCGGTATCGATGAGTTGCTGGAGGCCGTGCTGCTGCAGGCCGAAGTGCTCGAACTCACCGCTACTCCGTCGGCCCCGGGTCGTGGTGTCGTGGTCGAGTCGCGCCTGGACAAGGGCCGTGGCCCGGTGGCCACCGTGCTGGTCCAGGACGGTACCCTGCGTCAGGGCGACATGGTCCTGGTCGGCGTCAACTATGGCCGCGTGCGCGCCATGCTCGACGAGAACGGCAAGGCCATCAAGGAAGCCGGTCCGTCCATCCCGGTCGAGATCCTCGGCCTGGACGGCACACCGGATGCCGGTGACGAGGTGACCGTGGTGGCCGACGAGAAGAAGGCCCGCGAAGTGGCCCTGTTCCGTCAGGGCAAGTTCCGCGAAGTGAAGCTGGCCCGCGCTCACGCCGGCAAGCTGGAAAACATCTTCGAGAACATGGGCCAGGAAGAGAAGAAGACGCTCAACATCGTCCTCAAATCCGACGTCCGTGGCTCCCTGGAAGCGCTGCAGGGCTCGCTCAGCGGCCTGGGCAACGACGAAGTGCAGGTGCGCGTGGTCGGTGGCGGCGTCGGTGGTATCACCGAATCCGATGCCAACCTGGCGCTGGCCTCCAACGCGGTGCTTTTCGGCTTCAACGTGCGTGCCGATGCCGGCGCGCGCAAGATCGTCGAGGCCGAAGGCCTGGACATGCGTTACTACAACGTGATCTACGACATCATCGAAGACGTCAAGAAAGCCTTGACCGGCATGCTCGGCAGCGATGTTCGCGAGAACATCCTGGGCACCGCCGAAGTGCGTGACGTGTTCCGTTCGCCGAAGTTCGGCGCGGTCGCCGGCTGCATGGTCATCGAGGGTACCGTTCACCGCAACCGTCCGATCCGCGTACTGCGCGACGACGTGGTGATCTTCGAGGGCGAGCTGGAGTCGCTGCGTCGCTTCAAGGACGACGTCGCCGAAGTGCGTAACGGCATGGAGTGCGGTATCGGCGTGAAGAGCTACAACGACGTCAAGGTCGGGGACAAGATCGAAGTGTTCGAGAAGGTCCAGGTGGCTCGTACCCTGTAAGGGACGGCCCGCAACACCGGACGCCCGGCCCCGCATCAGCGCGGCCGGGCGTTTGCCGCTTTTGAGCCCGCTGGCCGTGTCGGTGGGAGAGGTAGGAAAAATGGCCAAAGAATATAGCCGCACCCAGCGCATCGGCGATCAGATGCAACGCGAGCTGGCGCAGTTGATCCCGCGCGAGGTCAAGGACCCGCGCCTGGGCTTCGTCACCATCACCGCCGTCGATGTCAGCCGTGATGTCGGCCACGCCAAGGTGTTCGTCACCCTGATGGGCGAGAACGACTCCGACAAGATCAAGCTCAACCTGGAAGTGCTCAACGATGCCGCCGGCTACCTGCGCATGCTGCTGGGCAAGGCGATGAAGCTGCGCAGCGTGCCGCAGCTGCATTTCCATTACGACGAGAGTATCTCGCGCGGCGCCCATCTGTCGGCGCTGATCGAGCGTGCGGTTTCCGAAGACAGCAAGCACCAGGACGATTGAGCGTGGCCCAGGTAAAACGTATCCGCCGCAATGTCAGCGGCATCCTGGTCCTCGACAAGCCGCGCGGCATGAGTTCCAACCAGGCCCTGCAGAAGGTGCGCTGTTTGCTCAATGCCGAGAAGGCCGGGCACACCGGCAGCCTCGATCCGCTGGCCACCGGCGTGCTGCCGCTGTGCTTCGGCGAGGCCACCAAGTTCTCCCAGTACCTGCTGGATGCCGACAAGGGCTACGAGACCGTGGCCCAGCTGGGCGTCACCACCACCACCGGCGATGCCGAGGGTGAGGTGCTCGAACGCCGCGAGGTGACCGTCGGTCGGGACGCCGTGGAGGCGCAGCTGCCGCGTTTCCGTGGTGAAATCAAGCAGATACCGCCGATGTATTCGGCCCTGAAGAAGGACGGCCAGCCGCTGTACAAGCTGGCACGGGCCGGCGAAGTAGTGGAGCGCGAGGCGCGATCTGTTACTATCGCGCGCCTGGATTTGCTGGGACTGGAGAATGCGCAGCTGCGTCTCTCCGTTGCCTGCAGCAAGGGCACCTATATCCGTACCCTGGTGGAGGATCTGGGTCGCGAGCTGGGCTGTGGCGCCCATGTCGCCGAGCTGCGTCGCACCCAGGCCGGGCCGTTCGACCTGGCACAGACGGTGACGCTGGAAGAACTGGAGCGCGTGCACGCCGAAGGCGGCAACGAGGCGCTGGATCGCTTCCTGCTGCCGTCGGACAGTGGCCTGGAACACTGGCCACTGCTGCAGTTCAGCGAGCACAGCTCGTACTACTGGCTGCATGGCCAGCCGGTACGCGCCCCGGAAGCGCCGAAGTTCGGCATGGTCCGGGTGCAGGATCACAACGGTCGCTTCATCGGCATCGGTGAAGTGAGCGAAGACGGGCGCATCGCGCCGAAGCGATTGATCTACACCGGCACCTGATGCCGTTGGAAAGTCCCGGGCTCTGGTCTTGGGCAACTGATTCGGTCGAATGACCGGAACCGCGGGCGAATTCGTTCGGGCGCGGCCAAGAGGGTGGCTGTCAACAGGCGCGGTCATACCTCCATTTAAAACACGGGAGTCGCTCCCGGCCTGTTCACTCTAGGAGCCCATTACCATGGCACTGAGCGTTGAAGAAAAAGCCCAGATCGTTAACGACTACAAGCAAGCTGAAGGCGATACCGGTTCTCCGGAAGTGCAGGTTGCCCTGCTGACCGCCAACATCAACAAGCTGCAGGACCACTTCAAGGCCAACGGCAAAGACCACCACTCGCGTCGTGGCCTGATCCGCATGGTCAACCAGCGCCGCAAGCTGCTGGACTACCTGAAGGGTAAGGACACCAGTCGTTACAGCGCCCTCATCGGTCGCCTGGGTCTGCGTCGCTAAGACGTACACCTGAAGTGAGAAGCTGGAAGCTCGGAGTCGCAGGTCGGTTGATACCGGCCCGTGGCTTCGGCCTTCCAGCTTCTGGCTTTCTACAGAGCGGAATTTGAAACCCGTTCAAAAACCGGTTCCGACGAGCCGAGTTCTGAACAGGTTTCAGGGGCAGTAGACCCCTGTTGCAGCAGTTTCCCCCAAGGCAACAAAGAGAAGGAAAATACCGTGACTCCGGTTATTAAAAAGTTCCAGTTCGGTCAGTCGACCGTCACCCTCGAAACCGGGCGCATCGCCCGTCAGGCCTCCGGTGCCGTTCTGGTTACCGTGGACAACGATGTCAGCGTGCTGTGCACCGTGGTTGGCGCCAAGCAAGCCGATCCGGGCAAGGGCTTCTTCCCGCTGTCCGTGCACTACCAGGAAAAGACCTACGCTGCCGGCAAGATCCCTGGCGGCTTCTTCAAGCGTGAAGCGCGTCCTTCCGAGAAAGAGACCCTGACCTCGCGCCTGATCGACCGTCCGATCCGCCCGCTGTTCCCGGAAGGCTTCCTCAACGAAGTGCAGGTCATCTGCACCGTGGTCTCCACCAGCAAGAAGACCGACCCGGACATCGCCGCGATGATCGGCACCTCGGCCGCCCTGGCCATCTCCGGCATCCCGTTCGACGGCCCGATCGGCGCCGCGCGCGTGGCCTTCCACCCGGAAACCGGCTACCTGCTGAACCCGACCTACGAGCAGCTCAAGGCTTCCAGCCTGGACATGGTCGTGGCCGGTACCAAGGACGCTGTGCTGATGGTTGAATCCGAAGCCAAAGAGCTGACCGAAGACCAGATGCTGGGCGCCGTGCTGTTCGCCCATGACGAGTTCCAGGCCGTGATCAAGGCCGTTGGCGAACTGGCTGCCGAAACCGGCAAGCCGCGCTGGAACTGGACCGCCCCGGCCGAGAACACCGCTCTGCTCAGCGCCATCAAGGCCGAGTTCGGCGAGGCCATCTCCCAGGCCTACACCATCACCATCAAGCAGGACCGCTACAGCCGTCTCGACGAGCTGCGCGACCAAGTCGTCGCCAAGTTCTCCGGCGAAGAAGGCCAGCCGTCCTCCGGCGAAGTCAAAGACGCCTTCGGCCTGATCGAATACCGCACCGTGCGCGAGAACATCGTCAACGGCAAGCCGCGTATCGACGGTCGCGACACCCGCACCGTACGTGGCCTGAACATCGAAGTTGGCGTGCTCGACAAGACCCACGGCTCGGCCCTGTTCACCCGTGGCGAAACCCAGGCCCTGGTGGTTGCCACCCTCGGCACCGCCCGCGACGCGCAGCTGCTCGACACCCTGGAGGGCGAGAAGAAAGACCCCTTCATGCTGCACTACAACTTCCCGCCATACTCGGTCGGCGAGTGTGGTCGCATGGGTGCCACTGGCCGCCGCGAGATCGGCCACGGTCGTCTGGCCCGTCGTGGCGTAGCCGCCATGCTGCCGGCTGCCGACGAGTTCCCGTACACCATCCGTATCGTCTCGGAAATCACCGAGTCCAACGGCTCGTCCTCCATGGCTTCGGTCTGCGGCGCTTCCCTGGCCCTGATGGACGCTGGTGTGCCGATGAAGGCGCCGGTTGCCGGTATCGCCATGGGCCTGGTCAAGGAAGGTGACAAGTTCGCCGTACTGACCGACATCCTCGGTGACGAAGACCACCTGGGCGACATGGACTTCAAGGTTGCCGGTACCGCCAACGGTGTGACCGCGCTGCAGATGGACATCAAGATCCAGGGCATCACCGAAGAGATCATGGAGATCGCCCTGAATCAGGCCCTGGAAGCGCGCCTGAACATCCTCGGCCAGATGAACAAGGTCATCGCCCAGTCGCGTACCGAGCTGTCGGCCAACGCCCCGACCATGCTGGCGATGAAGATCGACCAGGACAAGATCCGCGACGTCATCGGCAAGGGTGGCGCCACCATCCGTGGTATCTGCGAAGAGACCAAGGCCTCCATCGACATCGAGGACGACGGTTCGATCAAGATCTTCGGCGAGACCAAGGAAGCGGCCGAGGCTGCCAAGCAGCGCGTGCTGGCGATCACCGCCGAGGCCGAGATCGGCAAGATCTACGTCGGCCGCGTCGAGCGCATCGTCGACTTCGGCGCCTTCGTCAACATCCTGCCGGGCAAGGACGGCCTGGTGCATATCTCGATGCTGAGCGATCAGCGCGTCGAGAAAGTCACCGACGTGCTGCAGGAAGGCCAGGAAGTGAAGGTTCTGGTGCTGGACGTGGACAACCGCGGCCGCATCAAGCTGTCGATCAAGGACGTTGCCGCCGCCGAGGCTTCCGGCGTTTAAGCCTTAAGCTCGCAGCGAGAAAAGGGCCCTACGGGGCCCTTTTTTCGTTTCTGGGAGTCCGCTTGGCATCAGAGCCGCAATGGCACGGCACCGATCCTTGCAATCTGCACGGCCGATTTGGCCGCTTGCGGCATTTTGCATGCCAGATTGAGCGCATGTATTTTTTAACTGACTGATAAATAAGGGAAAAATTTTAAGATCAGGCTGGCACAGCGCTTGCGATATCCCTTGTGCAAGCGCAGCCAGGAGTTGGCTGCGAATACTTCAGAAGAAGCAATCAGGAGTGGATCGCCATGAAAAAGTCGTTCAACAAGTGGACTCTTGCCGCTGTTACTGCCGCCGCCATGGGCCTGCCGCTGGGCAACGCCGCCTTTGCAGAAGAACCCGCTGCGCCGCAGCCGCTGCAGCTGGCGGCCAATGAGACCGTCAATGACGCGGAAGAGGCGGTCACCGACACCTGGATCACCAGCAAGGTGAAAGCCAGCTTCCTGGCCGATGACAGCATCAGCGGCCTCGACATCAAGGTAGAGACCAACCAGGGCGTGGTATCGCTCTCCGGTGTGGTGCCGACCGATGCCGAGCGTGACCTGGCCGTGGAAAAAGCCAAGACCATCAAAGGCGTGAAAGCCGTTTCCGCCGATGGCCTGAAATCCACCGAATAACCTACTGAGCTGCCGGTCTGGCAGTGATCTGGAGGCAATTTCATGAATTCCGATGTCATCAAAGGCAAATGGAAGCAGCTCTCGGGTCGTATCCAGGAGCGCTGGGGCAACCTGACCAACGACGACTTGGATATCGTCGAGGGCCATAGCGAATACCTGGAAGGGAAGCTGCAGGAGCGCTACGGCTGGACCAAGGAACGTGCCCAGCAGGAAGTGCGCGACTTCAGCAGCAAGCTGTAGCGAGCGCGCTGGCAAAAAGACCCCGATATTCGGGGTCTTTTTGCTGTGTGCGATCTGGGAGAGGCTGGAGTTCGGGTTTCCAGAATCCATGTCCGGTGTTCGCCGGGTTTTCGGCCTGCAGGTTCGTTCCGGAATGAGCCCACGGCTGTAAACATCTGACGGAGAAACATTTTTTCAGAGTAAAAGGTTGACAGCCCTTCCTCTTTGAGTAGAATGGCGGCCGCGGGATGGAGCAGTCTGGTAGCTCGTCGGGCTCATAACCCGAAGGTCGTCGGTTCAAATCCGGCTCCCGCAACCAATTTGAAAGGCCACTCGAAGGAGTGGCCTTTTTGTTTTCTGTCGATTTGATTTCCTGATCAAATCAACAAAATCGATTGACAGAACTCTATCAGTGAGTAGAATGGCGGCCGCGGGATGGAGCAGTCTGGTAGCTCGTCGGGCTCATAACCCGAAGGTCGTCGGTTCAAATCCGGCTCCCGCAACCAATTCCCCTCAGCTGTATTTCTCCAGTCGCCTCCAGCCTTGTACCAGAACGAGGTTTTCAGGACGGCGACCACGCCATACTTCTTCCGCCAGACCGGCTTCAGGTAACGATATCCCGTTCCCCCGGCGCTTCGACTCGTCTCGCCCCCTAAGCCAGCACCCAGGCTGGCGGTTGTGCACAGCTATGATGCACCTTGTCAGACTGCTGTCACAATATCTCGTAACTGCTTGATTCTTCGTGATCATTTTTCAACTATATGAAAAATAAGGTATTTTTAATTGGTGAAAAAAGCATCAGTTTGAGGAAGAGCCACGGACAGTGGGGGATGAGAAAGGTTTCCACCAACTTGTCCACGTAGTTATCCACAGCTTCTGTGGATTTCTAGAGTCATTGTTCTAGAGCGTTTTTCCGCGTGTTTGGCAAGTCTTTACCCGGCGAAAAAAGAGAGTAGAGTGGCGCGCCTCGAAGCCAGCCCCCTGCCTCCATGAAGTCTCGTGTTTCAATTGCCGCTCAGCATCAGCCCGGTTCTGGCAATCGCCTGCCGGTTCGCCTGGCATTCTGGCTCCTGGATCGTCCCCGACTGGGGCATCACTCCAGCATCAAGCACTTCGCCGGCCGCCTGCTCAAGCAACCGGCCCGCCAGGGCGTGGTGGCTGCCCAGAGCCGGCTCGGCCAGTTGCTGTGCCGCGACTGCGGCAATGCCCGTGATCGTCGCATTGGCCTCGAACTGCTGCGCCAGGCCGCGCGCGCCGGCGATGCGCGTGCCCAGCTGGAACTGGGGCGTCTGCACTGCCAGCCGCAGCAGGCGCGTCACTGGCTGGGACTGGCCGCCGCCCAGGGCTCGCAAGAGGCCGCGCGCCTGCTGCAGCGCCTCAACCCCTGACGACCGCGCGGGTATACTGCCGGGCATTCCGAACCGACAGCGAGCCCGCCCGTGCCTCTTCCTTTCGCCCTCGACCCGACCAACCTGCTGCTCGGCCTTTTGCTGGGCGCCGTGCCGCTGGCGCTGCTGCTCTGGCGCCAGCAGCGCGGGCTGGCTGCGCAGGCCGCCGAGCGGCTACTGCTGGAGGAAAGGCTGAGCCAGGCGCGCCTGGCCCAGGAGGGGCTGAGCGCCCAGCTCGACGGCACCCTCGACGATCTGCGTGGCCAGCAGCAGGAGAGCACCCGCCAGCAGGCCGAGTTGGCTGCCCTGCGCCGGGAAAGCGAGCTGCTAGGCCGCGAGCGCGAGTCCGCCCAGGCGGCGGCGCAGGCGTGGGGCGTCGAGCGCGAGCGCAAGGAGAGTCAGCTGCGCGAACTGGAGAGCCAGCGCGCCGCCCTGTCCGCCGAGCTGCGCGAGCAGCAGGAAAACCACCAGCAGCGCCTGAGCGACCTGCAGGCCGCCCGCGATGAGCTGCGCGCGCAGTTCGCCGAGCTGGCCGGGAAGATCTTCGACGAGCGCGAGCAGCGCTTCGCCGAGACCAGCCAGCAGCGCCTGGGTCAGTTGCTCGACCCGCTCAAGGAGCGCATCCAGGCCTTCGAGAAGCGGGTGGAGGAGAGCTACCAGAACGAGGCGCGCGAGCGCTTCTCCCTGGGCAAGGAACTGGAGCGCCTGCAGCAGCTCAACCAGCGCCTGGGCGAGGAGGCCACCAATCTGACCCAGGCGCTGCGCGGCCAGAAGACCCAGGGCAACTGGGGCGAGCTGGTGCTGGAGCGGGTGCTGGAGCACGCCGGCCTGGAGAAGGGGCGCGAGTACCAGACCCAGGTCAGCCTCAAGGGCGCCGATGGCGTGCGCTTCCAGCCGGACGTGCTGATCCAACTGCCCGGCGACAAGCAGGTGGTCGTCGATGCCAAGGTCAGCCTGACCGCCTACCAGGCGATGATCGCCGCCGAGGACGAGGCGGTCCGCGCCCATGCCCTGAAGCAACACGTGGTGAGCCTGCGCAGCCACCTGCGCGGCCTCTCGGTGAAGGACTACCAGCGCCTGGAGGGCCTGCACAGCCTGGACTTCGTGCTGCTGTTCGTGCCCATCGAGGCTGCCTTCGCCGCCGCCCTGCAGGCCGACCCCGGCCTGTTCCAGGAGGCCTACGAGCAGCACATCGTGATCGTCAGCCCGACCACCCTGCTGGCGACCCTGCGGGTGATCGACAGCCTCTGGCGCCAGGAGCGGCAGAGCCAGAACGCCCGCGACATCGCCGAGCGCGCCGGGCAGCTGTACGACAAGTTCGTCGCCTTCATCGCCGACCTGGACGAGGTGGGCAACCGCCTCAAGCAGCTCGACAAGGCCTACGACGCCGCGCGCAACAAGCTCTGCGAGGGCCGCGGCAATCTGATCAACCGGGTTGAGACTCTCAAGCTGCTCGGCGCCCGCGCCAGCAAGAGCCTGCCGCCCGAGCTGATCGAGCGCGCTTCCGGCCTGTCGCTGCTCGACGAGGCCGACGCCGACGAGCAGCCGCTACAGCAGTAGCGCGCCGAGGCCGACCAGCAGGCCCAGCAGCATCACCGGTACCGTATGCAGGGCCAGTGCGCGGCCGCCGATCAGCACGATCAGCAGTGCCTTGACCAGGCTGTTGCTCAGCGCCGCCAGGTAGATGCCGCGCACCGCCAGTTCCGGCGCCAGGTCGCTGTGGGCGCTGCGTGCCAGTGACAGGGTGATGGCGTCCACGTCGGTCAGGCCGGAGAGGATCGACACGCCATAGATGCCGGCGTTGCCAAAGGTCTCCCGTGCGCCCTCGATGAGGAACAGGATCAGCACCAGCAGGGCGCCGAAGCGCAGCGCCGGGCCCAGCTCGAAGGGGTTCCTCAGCGGCGGCTCCAGGCCTTCGGTGACCTCGCGCCCGGCGCGCAGGTAGCAGGCCAGCGCGCCGCCCGCGTACACCAGTGCCGCCAGCGACAGCGGCAGGACCAGTTCCGGCAGCAGCGCGCGGTTGACCAGGCCGACCTCCAGCAGCACCCGCGGGAACATCAGCGCCGAGGTGGCCAGCAGGGCGCAGGCGAGCAGGGCGTGCAGCGCGCGGTTGTCGTGCAGGCGCGACAGGGTCATGGTCATGGCGGTGGAGGAGACGATGCCGCCGAGCAGGGCCGTGACCAGCAGGCCGTGGCGGGTGCCAACCAGGCGCACGGCGATGTAGGCGGCGAAGCCGATGGCGGCGATCAGCACCACCATCCACCAGGTGGTGTAGGGGTTGAAGGCCTGCCAGGGGCCGTAGCCCCGGTCCGGCAGCACCGGCAGCAGGACCAGGGAGATGAACAGCAGTTTCAGCGCGCCGGACAGTTCCGCTGCCGAGAGCCGGCGCAGGCCCTGGTGCAGTGGTTCCTTGAGGCTCAGCAGCAGGGCCACTGCCACGGCGCCGCCGGCGGCCACCGCGCGGCCGTGGCTGAACACCAGGCTGCCGAAGACGAAGGTGAGGATCAGCGCGATCTCGCTGGTCAGGCCGAGGTCGCCGCTGCGCAGCGCCTCGCTCAGGTAGCCGGCCAGGACCAGTGCGCCGACCAGCATCAGCAGGCCGACCCAGGCGGCGACGCCGAAGCGCTCGCCGAGCAGGGCGGCCAGCCCGCCGAGCAGGCCGACCAGGCCGAAGGTGCGGACCCCGGCGATCAACTGGTCGTCGTCACCGTCGCGGGCGCGCCAGCCGCGCTCGGCACCGATCAGCAGGCCGACGGCGAGCGCGGTGGCGAGGTCCAGGGCGAGTTCGGCGGCTGGGGGCATGGCGGTGTCCGCAAGGGCTGGGTGCCGCCATTCTAGACCGGCGGGAGCGCCTCCGGCTGCGCTGGATCAAGCCACGTCGACCAGGATCACCTCGCTGTCCTCGAGGGCGGTGACGCGCACCAGGTCCTCGTCGGCCACGGCCACGCCGTCGCGCGCCTCGGCCGTCACGCCGTTGACCTCGATGCGACCCCTGGCGGCCACCAGGTAGCCCTTGCGCAGGTGGCCCAGCGGATACTCGGCGCTCTGCCCGGCGGCCAGGGTGGCGGCGGCGAGACGGGCGTCGGCGCGGATGCGCAGGGCGTCCTCGTCGCCGGCGCGGCCACTGGCCAGGACCACGAACCGGCCGGCGCGCTCACCCTTGGGAAAAGGCCTGGCGCCCCAGGACGGCGCCTCGCCCTGCTGGTCGGGGAGGATCCAGATCTGGAAGATGCGCGCGGTCACGTCCTCCCGGTTGTACTCCGAGTGGGCGATGCCGGTGCCGGCGCTCATCACCTGCACGTCGCCCGCCTCGGTGCGGCCCTGGTTGCCCAGATTGTCGCGATGGCTGATGGCGCCTTCGCGGACGTAGGTGATGATCTCCATGTCATTGTGCGGATGCGGCGGGAAGCCGCTGCCGGCGGCGATCTCGTCGTCGTTCCATACCCGCAGGCGGCCCCAGTTGACGCGCTCGGGGTCGTGGTAGCCGGCGAAGGAGAAGTGGTGGCGGGCGTTCAGCCAGCCGTGGTCGGCATGGCCGAGGGTGGCGAAGGGGCGTACTTCGATCATGGTGAAAACTCCGTTGCCGGCGGCGCTGGAATGCGCCGCCGGGGATGGACGCATGATCTATCGACTATGTTGCGATAAAAAGCGCAAAAATCCGCTTCTATCTATCCTGTTATTGGATTGGTATGGCGGGTGAAGCCTGCACTCCATATAGGAAGGGGAGCAGCACGAGGCTCGCGGGTTTCACCCGCCCTACGGTAAGTTCAGGGGCAGGTGGCGGCTGATCAGGGCGCGCAGGGCGGCCGGCTTGACCGGCTTGGCCAGGTAGTCGAGGCCGGCGGCGTGGACCGCGGCGACCAGTTCCGGTCGGGCATCGGCGCTGATCACCACGCCCGGCAGCGGCTGGCCCATGCGCGCGCGCAGCCAGGCCATCAGCTCGGTGCCGGTGTCGCCCTCGTCTAGGTGGTAGTCGACCAGCGCCAGTTGCGGGCGCACCGACTCGTCCAGCAGGTGTTCGCATTCCAGGCGGTTGCGCGCTGTCCACACCTGGCAGCCCCAGCGCGACAGCAGGCTGTGCATGCCGGCGAGGATGCTGTCCTCGTTGTCGATGCACAGCACTTGGGCGCCGCCCAGGGTCTGGGCCGGGGTCTCGACGCCCGGTTGCGCCACCGCCGAGGCGGGGCCGCGCACCAGCGGCACGCGCACGCTGAACACGCTGCCCTTGCCGGGCCAGGAGCGCACTTCCAGATGGTGCCCCAGCACCCGGCACAGGCCGTCGGCGATGGCCAGGCCAAGGCCCAGGCCCTTCTCGGCGCGGGTCTGGTGGCTGTCCAGGCGCTTGAACTCCTCGAAGATCACCTTGCGCTTGTCCTCGGGAATGCCCGGGCCGCGGTCCCACACTTCCAGGCGCAGGCACTCGCCGTCGCGGCGGGCGCCGAGCAGCACGTGGCCGCGGGCGTAGCGGAAGGCGTTGGTGAGGAAGTTCTGCAGCACCCGGCGCAGCAGCCTGGGGTCGCTGTCGATGCGCAGGTGGCACGGTACCAGGCGGAAGTCCACGCCCTGTTCGTGGGCCAGCACCTTGAATTCCGCGCCCAGCGCGTCGAACAGCTGGCCGAGGGGGAAGTGGCTGCGCTCCGGGGTGATGCGCCCGCTTTCCAGGCGTGAGATGTCCAGCAGGTCGGTGATCAGGTCCTCGGCCGAGCGCAGCGAGCTGTCCAGATGGCGCACCAGTTCCTGCGCCTCCCGCGGCAGGGCTTCCTGCTGGTGGGCGAGGGAGGCGGAGAACAGCCGGGCGGCGTTCAGCGGCTGCATCAGGTCGTGGCTGACGGCGGCGAGGAAGCGGGTCTTCGACTGGTTGGCGGATTCGGCGTTGGCCTTGGCCTCGCCCAGTTCCTCGTTGAGCTGGGACAGCTCGCGGGTGCGTTCGAGCACGCGCTGTTCGAGGCTCTCGTTGACTTCCTTGAGGTCGGACTCGGCCTGGCGGAAGGCGGTGATGTCGGTGAAGCTCATGACGAAGCCGCCGCCGGGCATGGGGTTGCCGATCAGTTCGATGACCCGGCCGTTGGGGAACAGCCGCTCGGAGGTGTGGGCCTTGCCCTGGCGCATCCAGAACAGGCGCTTGGCGACGTGCTCGTCGACGTCGCCGGGGCCGCACAGGCCGCGTTCGGCGTTGTAGCGGATGATGTCGGCGATCGGCCGGCCGACGCCGATCAGCCCTTCCGGGTACTCGAACAGTTCCAGGTAGCGGTGGTTCCAGGCCACCAGGCGCAGGTTCTGGTCGACCACGCTGATGCCCTGGGTGATGTTCTCGATGGCCCCCTGCAGCAGCGCCCGGTTGAACTGCAGCACCTCGCTGGCCTCGTCGACGATGCGCACCACGTCCTCGACCTGCATCTCCCGGCCTTCGATGGCGGCCCGCACCACGGCGCGAGTGCTGGAGGCGCCGAGCACGCCGGCCAGCAGGCGCTCGGTGTGGGCGATCCACTCGGCGTCGGCGTTCTGCGTGGGGTTGAACGGCCGGTCCTGCTGGTAGGAGAAGCGCACGAAGCTCTGCCGCGCCCGTTCCTCGCCGACGAAGCGCGCGGCCAGCGCCATCAGGTCGGCCACCTGCACTGCCAGCAGGTTGCGCCCGCTGGGCTTGGCGCCGGTGTCCAGGCCGATGAAGCGGCCGGCCTGCCAGTGTTCGGACACCCGCGAGCGAGAGAACCAGGACACCGAGGCGAACAGCAGCCAGTTGCCGGTCAGCGACAGCACCACGCCACGGGTCAGCGGGTCCACCTCGATGCCGATGGGGTAGTAGAGCAGTTCCGGCAGCAGCGGGAAGCTGTCCAGCGACCAGCGCAGGCCGCCGGCCACCAGCGGCAGGACCAGGGTGTAGAACCACAAGGTGCAGCCGGCGGCCAGGCCGGCGAACACGCCGCGACGGTTGGCCTGCTTCCAGATCAGCGCGCCGATCATCGCCGGCGCCAGCTGGCTGATGGCGGCGAACGACAGCTGGCCGATGGTGGCCAGGCTGGCGTTGGTGCCGAGCAGGCGGTAGCAGACGTAGGCCAGCAGCAGGATGACCACGATGCTCACGCGCCGGGCGCTGAGCATCCAGTGGCGGAACGCCTCGAACGGCCGCTCGGCGTTCTGCCGGCGCAGCAGGGCCGGCAGCAGCATGTCGTTGCAGACCATGGTCGACAGCGCCACGGCCTCGACGATGACCATGCCGGTGGCCGCCGAGGCGCCGCCGATGAAGGCCAGCAGGGCCAGCGCGGGGTGCGCCTCGGCCAGTGGCAGGCTGATCACGAAGGAGTCCGGCTGCACGCCGGGCGACAGCAGCAGTTGCCCGGCCAGGGCGATGGGCACCACGAACAGGGCGGCGAGGATCAGGTAGATGGGGAATACCCAGCGGGCCTGGCGCAGGTCGCTGGCCTCGATGTTCTCCACCACGGCGACGTGGAACTGGCGCGGCAGGCAGATGATGGCGGTCATCGCCAGGCCGGTCTGCACCAGCATCGCCGGCCAACTGAAGGTCTGCGACCAGAAGCCTTCGAGGGCCGGCGCCTGGCTGGCGCGGGTGAACAGGTCGCCGAAGCCGCCGAACAGGCCCCAGGTGACGAACACGCCGACGGCGAGGAAGGCGAGCAGCTTGACCAGCGACTCGAAGGCGATCGCCAGCACCATGCCGCGGTGGTGTTCGGTGACGTCCAGGCTGCGGGTGCCGAACAGGATGGTGAACAGGGCGAGGATCACCGACACGATCAGCGCCGTGTCCTGGCCGCGGGTCGGGCTGGGCGTCGTGCCGACCAGCAGGTTGACGCCGAGCACGATGCCCTTGAGCTGCAGGGCGATGTAGGGCAGCACGCCGACCAGGCAGATCAGCGCCACCACCACGGCCAGGCTCTGCGACTTGCCGTAGCGCGCGGCGATGAAGTCGGCGATGGAGGTGATGTTTTCCTGCTTGCTGATCGCCACCATCTTTTCCACCACCCAGGGGGCGAAGAGCAGGACGATGATCGGCCCGAGGTAGATCGGCAGGAACGACCACAGCTCCCCGGCGGCCTGGCCGACCGCGCCGAAGAAGGTCCAGCTGGTGCAGTACACGGCCAGCGACAGGCTGTAGACCCAGGCGCGCAGGCGTGGTTTGAGCGGGGTGCGGCGGCGGTCGCCGTAGAAGGCGATGGCGAACAGGATGGCCATGTAGGCCAGGGCGACGAAGGCGATCAATCCGCCGGACAGCGACATGCGAACTCCGCGTGTGGGGCATGGTCAGCAAGACCATGGAATAGTGAGATTAGTCTCGCATGCGGCGTTCGACTCGTCAGGCCGACCATGGTCGCAGCCCGCTTGAGTCGCTCATGAACGCCTGATAGCGTGGCCGGCCGTGGTCGCTTTACCGGAGTTCGCGTCATGTTCAAGCCCCAACCCGTCACCCTTCAGCAGGGCGCCCTGCGCCTCGATCCCCTGGTCGAGAGCGACCTGCCGGGCCTGCTGGAACTGGCCGAGGCCAACCGCGAATCCCAGCAGTACATGAGCGGCACCGTGCGCCCGGACTGGTACCGCAGCGCGCTGTCCGACCAGCGCGAGCAGCTGGCGGTGGTGTTCGCCATCCGCCTGGCCGGCGAGCTGGTCGGCACCACTCGCTTCTTCGATTTCAACCCGGCGCTGCCGGCCGCCGAGATCGGCTCCACCTGGCTGGATACCCGCCAGCAGGGCACCGGCCTCAACGGCATGATCAAGTACCTGATGCTGCGCCACGCCTTCGAGGAGTGGCAGCTGGTGCGCGTGCAGCTCAAGACCGCCGCCAGCAACCTGCGTTCGCAGAGCGCCATCGCCAAGCTCGGTGCCCAGCGCGAGGGCGTGCTGCGCAACCACCGGCGCCTGGCCGACGGCCGCCTCGACGACACCGTGATGTACAGCATCACCGACCGCGAGTGGCCGCAGGTGAAGGCTGGCCTGGAGGCGCGCTTCGGCGCCTGAGGCATGGCCGGCGGCGAACGCACCCGCTTCTGGGAGAGCCGGGCGCTGACCGGCGTCGAGCTGCTGCATGCGCGTTATATCGAGCAGCGTTTCTCACCGCATGTGCACGAGGGCTTCGTGTTCACCGTGATCGAGGGCGGCGCCCAGCGCTTCCGTCATCGCGGCAGCGACCACCTGGCGCCGGTCGGCAGCATGGTGCTGATCAACCCGGACGAGGTGCACACCGGTTCCAAGGCCCACGAACAGGGCTGGTGGTATCGCGGCTTCTACCCGGCGCCGGCGCAGGTACAGGGTGTGCTGGAGGAACTCGGGCTGGCCGCCGGCGGCATGCCGTCGTTCGGCGTCAGCGTGTTGCAGGACGTGGAGTTGCACCAGGCGTTCGGCCACCTGCACCGTCTGCTCGACAGCGATGCCAATGCCCTGCAGCAGCAGACCGCCTGGCGCGAGGCGATTCTCCTGCTGTTCCAGCGCCACGCGCGGCTACCCCAACCGGCCGAGCCCGGCCGCGAGCCGCGCGCCGTGGCCCTGGCCAAGGACCTTCTTGCTACGCGCCTGGGCGAGCCACCGTCGCTGGAAGAGCTGGCCGCGCAGGTCAACCTCTCGCCCTTCCACTTCGCCCGGGTGTTCCGTCGTGCCACCGGCCTGCCGCCGCATGCCTGGCTCAAGCAGCGCCGCCTGGAGCAGGCCCGTGCCCTGCTGCGTTCCGGCTGTGCGCCGCTGCAGGTGGCCATGCAGCTGGGGTTCGCCGACCAGAGCCACCTGAGCCGGCAGTTCAAGCAGAGCTACGGGGTCAGCCCCGGCGAGTACCGCCGAGCCTGTGCCGGTTTCTGAAGGCGACGGCGCAATATCGTTCAAGACGGCGGAACCGGTCGTCGACTAGCCTCCTGCGCTCAAGGAGGCTCCATGACCCGTCGACACGAATTCCTGCAGGGCCTGCGCGATATGCTGCCGATGCTGCTCGGCGCCATGCCGTTCGGCATCATCTACGGCAGCCTGGCCGGCGCCGCCGGACTCACGCCCTGGCAGACCATCGGCATGTCGGTGCTGGTGTTCGCCGGCTCGGCCCAGTTCATCGCCATCAGCCTGCTCGGCGGCGGTGCGACCCTGGCCGTGCTGTGGCTGACCACCCTGGTGGTCAACCTGCGCCATGCCCTGTACAGCGCCACCCTGCAACCCTTCGTCCGCCACCTGCCCAAGCGCTGGCGGGTGCCGCTGGCGTTCTGGCTGACCGACGAGGCCTTCGCCGTGGTCCAGCACCGCTACGCCGAAACCGATGCCTCGCCGAACAAGCACTGGTACTTCCTCGGCGCCGGCCTGGCGATGTACGGCAACTGGCTGGCCTGCACCCTGATCGGCCTGGTGTTCGGCCGGGCGGTGCCGAACATCGGCGCCTGGGGCCTGGACTTCGCCATGCTCGCCACCTTCATCGGCATCGTCGTGCCGATGCTGCGCAACCGCCCGCAGGTGGCGGCGTCGCTGGTCGCCGCCGGCACGGCCCTGGCCTGCCACGGGCTGCCCTACAAGCTCGGCCTGATGGCCGCGGCCGGCGCCGGCATCGTCGTCGGCGTGGTGCTCGAACGTCGCTACCGCCTGCTGCAGGATGAGGTGTTCTGATGGAAAACTGGATACTGATCCTCGGCATGCTGGCGATCACCTTCGCCACCCGCTACAGCCTGTTCGCCTTCCCCGACCTGCGTTTCCCGCCGCTGGTGCGCCAGGGCCTGCACTACGTGCCCACGGCGGTGCTCACCGCCATCGTGGTGCCTGGCATGCTGCTGCCCGACGGCAAGACCTGGGCGCTGGCCTGGGACAACGCCTACCTGCTGGCCGGGCTGATCACCATCGCCATTGCGGCGCTGACCCGCCACCTGCTGGCGACCATCGGCGGCGGCCTGCTGGTGTTCTTCCTGCTGCGCTGGTGGCTGGGGCAGATGCCGATCTGATTCCTCTCTCCCTCTGGGAGAGAGTTGGGGCGGCCCGCGTAGGGTGAGGGTGCTATAGGCGGCTCGGTGTAGCCTGGAAACCCCTCACCCCCGGCCCCTTTCCCAGAGGGAGAGGGGAGCTGTGCACGAAAGCGCGACGCGGGTGTGGCTTTGCCCGGGGCAGATGCTGTCCAATGTCGGACGGCCCGCTCGGCCTCCACCAGGTACAAGGACGATGACCCAACACTCGCAATTCGCCCTGCTCGGCACCCGGCGTTTCCTGCCGTTCTTCGTTACCCAGCTGCTCGGCGCGTTCAACGACAACGTGTTCAAGCAGTCGTTGATTCTCGCCATCCTGTTCAAGCTCAGCGTCAGCGCCGACCGCGATCTGCTGGTCAACCTCTGCGCGCTGCTGTTCATCCTGCCGTTCTTCCTGTTCTCCGCCCTCGGCGGCCAGTTCGGCGAGAAGTTCGACAAGGACCGGCTGATCCGCGCGATCAAGCTGGCCGAGATCGTGATCATGGTGGTCGGCGCCACGGGTTTCCTGTTCGACGACCTGTTCCTGATGCTGGCGGCGCTGTTCGCGATGGGCACCCACTCGGCGCTGTTCGGCCCGGTGAAGTATTCGATCCTGCCGGCGGCCCTGCGCGAGGAGGAGCTGGTCGGCGGCAACGCGCTGGTGGAGATGGGCACCTTCCTGGCCATCCTCGCCGGCACCATCGGCGCGGGGCTGTTGATGTCCGGCGAGGGCTATCGCATGGCGGTGGGCGTCGCCATCGTCGTCACTGCGGTGGCCGGCTACCTGGCCAGCCGCAGCATCCCGCGCTTCGCCGCGGCGCTGCCGCAACTGCAGGTGGACTGGAACATCTTCCGCCAGTCCTGGCAGATCATGCGCCTGGGGCTCGGTCAGCGCCCGGCGGTGTCGCGCTCGCTGATCGGCAGTTCCTGGTTCTGGTTCCTCGGCGCGATCTACCTGACGCAGATCCCGACCTTCGCCAAGGAACTGCTGCACGGCGACGAGAGCGTGGTGACGCTGATCCTCACCGTGTTCTCGGTGGGCATCGCGCTCGGCTCGATGCTCTGCGAGCGGATGAGCGGGCACAAGGTGGAAATCGGCCTGGTGCCGTTCGGCTCATTCGGCCTGTCGCTGTTCGGCATCCTGCTGTGGGCCACGTCCAGCGGCTTCCCGCAGGCGGCGGCGACGCACGACTGGCTGGGGTTACTGAGGATGGGCGAGGTCTGGTGGGTGCTCGGCTCCATCCTCGGCCTGGGGGTGTTCGGCGGCTTCTATATCGTGCCGCTGTACGCGCTGATCCAGTCGCGCACCGAGGAGCACGAGCGGGCGCGGGTGATCGCCGCCAACAACATCCTCAACGCGCTGTTCATGGTGGCGGCGGCGCTGGTGTCGATCCTCTTCCTCAGTGTCGCCAAGCTGAGCATCCCGCAGCTGTTCCTGGCCATCTCGCTGATGAACATCGCGGTGAACCTGTACATCTTCAAGATCGTCCCCGAGTTCACCATGCGCTTCCTCATCTGGATGCTCAGCCACTCGATGTACCGGGTGCGCCATCACAATCTCGAGGCGATCCCGGACGAGGGCGCCGCCGTGCTGGTGTGCAACCACGTGTCCTTCGTCGACGCCCTGCTGATCGGCGGCGCGGTGCGCCGGCCGGTGCGCTTCGTCATGTACTACAAGATCTACAACCTGCCGGTGCTGAACTTCATCTTCCGCACCGCCGGCACCGTGCCGATCGCCGGGCGCAACGAGGACCCGGAAGTGTTCGAGCAGGCTTTCACCCGCATCGCCCGCTACCTGGAGGAGGGCGAGGTGGTGTGCATCTTCCCCGAAGGCAAGCTGACCACCAGCGGCGAGATCGACGAATTCAAGGCGGGCATCGAGCGCATCCTTGCTGCCAACCCGGTGCCGGTGATTCCCATGGCGCTGCAGGGGCTGTGGGGCAGCTTCTTCAGCCGCGCGCCGCACAAGGGGCTGTTCAGGCGCTTCTGGTCGCGCATCGACCTGGTGGCTGGCCAGCCATTGCCGGCGGACACCGGGCGGCTGGTGCTGCAGGAGCAGGTGATGCGGCTGCGGGGTGACCTGCGCTGAGTTCAGGTCGAACGAAAAAGCCCGCCGATCGGCGGGCTTTTTCATGGCTGTCGTAGGGGGCGCCATGCGCACCGGGGCCTGTTGGTGCGCACGGCGCACCCTACGGGCATTAGTGGCTCAGCTTGAGCCCGACCAGCCCGGCGACGATCAGTGCCACGCTGGCCAGGCGCATCAGGGCCATGGACTCGCCGAACAGCAGGATGCCGGCGATCACCGTGCCGACCGCGCCGACGCCGGTCCAGATCGCATAGGCGGTGCCCAGCGGCAGCTCCTTCATGGCGAGGCCGAGCAGGCCGATGCTGACGATCATGGCGCCGACGGTGAGCAGGGTGGGTATGGGGCGGGTAAAGCCGTCGGTGTACTTGAGGCCGATGGCCCAGCAGACCTCGAACAGGCCGGCGAGAAACAGAATGATCCAGGACATGGGAAGGCTCCTTTCGCTGATGGGCGGGCCGTCCCGGATGGTCACTCGGATGGAGCGGCGAGGTCGTCCTCGCGTCGTTCGCTATTCTGCACACTGGACTGCACAGGGCAAGACCCGAGGAACGGGCATGCCCTGGCAATGGTTACCGGAGTTGTCCGAGTGGTCAGATACCCTGGGGAATCTCTTCCCCGCCCAGGGCCTCGAACAGCGCCGGCAGGAAGTCGCTCAGGGTCAGCATCATAAGGACGAAGCTGGCGTCGAGCTGGCCCAGGGCATCGTCGCCGCCGTCCTGGGCGGCCTGGTCCTGCAGCAGGTCCTCGAAGCGCAGGCGCTTGATGGTCAGCTTGTCGTCCAGCACGAAGGACAGCTTGTCCTGCCAGGCCAGGGAGAGCTGGGTGACCAGCTTGCCGGCGGACAGGTGCAGCTGGATTTCCTCGCTGGTCAGGTCCTGGCGCTTGCAGCGCACCACACCGCCGTCCTCGCTGGTGTCGCGCAGTTCGCATTCGTCGAGGACGAAGAAGTCCGGCGCGGCGGCCTGGGTCTTGACCCAGTCGGTGAGAGTGGCGGTCGGCGCCATCTTCACCGACAGCGGGCGCACCGGCAGCGAGCCGATGGCCTCGCGCAGGGTGGACAGCAGGTCCTCGGCCTTCTTGGCGCTGGCGCTGTCGACCACGATCAGGCCGAGCTTGGGCGCGATGGCGGCGAAGGTGCTGGAACGGCGGATGAAGGCGCGCGGCAGGAAGGCCTGCACGATCTCGTCCTTCAGCTGGTCGCGCTCCTTCTTGTAGACCTTGCGCATCTGCTGCGCCTCGATCTCGTCGACCTTGTCCTTGAGCGCGTCGCGCACCACGCTGCCGGGGAGGATGCGTTCCTCCTTGCGCGCGGCGATCAGCAGGAAGTCGCCGCTGACATGCACCAGCGGGGCGTCGGCGCCCTTGCCGAACGGCGCCATGAAACCGTAGGTGGTCAGCTCCTGGCTGGCGCAGGGGCGCGCGGCCTTGGCGGCCAGCGCCGCTTCAAGGGCCTCGGCGTCGAAGGGCACGTCCTGGGTCAGGCGGTAAACGAGCAGGTTGCGGAACCACATGGGGGAAACACTCCTTGAACACGAAGCGCGCATTATTCTCCGCCGGGGCCGATTGGCCAACCCGAAGCTAAGCCTTTGGAAGTGCTCGAAAATTTTTTTCAAAAAAGGCTTGCCAAGGGGAAAGGGTCTCCCTAGAATGCGCCCCACTTCGAGAGTGAAGGGTGATTAGCTCAGCCGGGAGAGCATCTGCCTTACAAGCAGAGGGTCGGCGGTTCGATCCCGTCATCACCCACCATCTCGCTCACGAGGTTACGCGCAGCGGTAGTTCAGTCGGTTAGAATACCGGCCTGTCACGCCGGGGGTCGCGGGTTCGAGTCCCGTCCGCTGCGCCATACATAAAGCCTTGGTTAGACTTAAGACCGAGGCTTGAAAGAAACGACCGAAAGGTCGTTTTTTTTTGCCCGCGATTTGCTTCGTCCGGCACCTGGCCTTGCCCATTGCGATCGGGGGCGGCTGAACTTCTCGGTCTTTTGCCGTTCCTACTGTGCCGTAGCCAGTGCTCGGTGCAGGCTGCTAAGCTCGCGCTCTCTTTCTGCCCATACGTGGCTTCTACAAGGAACAAGCATGAAACAACATCGTCTTGCTGCGGCGGTTGCCCTGGTCGGCCTGGTTCTGGCCGGTTGCGACGCGCAGACCAGCGAAGTGGAACTCAAGACCCCGGCGCAGAAGGCTTCCTACGGTATCGGCCTGAACATGGGCAAGAGCCTGTCCCAGGAAGGCCTGTCCGATCTGGACTCCAAGGCCGTCGCCATGGGCATCGACGATGCCATCGGCAAGAAGGAGCAGAAGCTGAAGGACGAGGAGCTGGCCGAGGCCTTCACCTTCCTGCAGAAGCGCGCCGAGGAGCGCATGGTCAAGCTGAACGAGGAGTCGGCCCAGGCCGGCAAGAAATTCCTCGAGGAAAACGGCAAGAAGGATGGCGTGGTCACCACCGCTTCCGGCCTGCAGTATGAAGTGCTCAAGAAGGCCGACGGCGCCCAGCCCAAGCCCACCGACGTGGTCACCGTGCACTACGAGGGCAAGCTGACCGACGGCACCGTGTTCGACAGCTCCGTGGAGCGTGGCAGCCCCATCGATCTGCCGGTCAGCGGCGTGATCCCGGGCTGGGTCGAAGGCCTGCAACTGATGCACGTCGGCGAGAAGTACAAGCTCTACATCCCCAGCGAACTGGCCTACGGTGCCCAGAGCCCGAGCCCGGCGATCCCGGCCAACTCGGTGCTGGTGTTCGAACTGGAACTGCTCGGCATCAAGGACCCGGCCGCCGCCGCTGGCGCCGCCCAGTAACGGTTCCGCTCCGAGAAAACGCCCCGCTAGCCGGGGCGTTTTCATTTGCAGAACCGGCAGGCGACCCGCCGGTCTGAATGGAGAGCGGCGGGGGTTGTGGTGTTACGGTTATGCACATCGCCCCGGTTACCGGCGCTGTCCGCTTCGTTACCCCAATCGTGAGCGATGTGGCAATCATAACTGCATGATTTATATTGGTTTTTTGTGGTGAGCAAAATTTGCCCGATCTGTGGGGAAACCGCATGGGACGGGCGTTTGATCGAGTCATCAAACAACTGTTCACAAGGTTATCCACAGATCCGGTGGATAACCGCGTGGGGCCCAGCAGGCACGCGCCATCGCGGAGATCGACCATGAAACCACCCTTCAATTCTGCGCGTTACTTCCGACTCGCCCAGCGTGTGCTGGCGCGTGGACGACTCCCCGCGCTGCTCCTGGCGGTGACCCGAAAGGGTGAACGCGGCGCGCGTTTCGCCCGCCTGCGCGGCGATCTCAAGTTGCTGCAGGGGCTGTGCGCCGCCTGGTGGCGGGGCGAGTACCGCGCCGTCAGCGGCCAGGCGCTGCTGGCCGTGGTGGCCGCGCTGGTGTACTTCGTCATGCCGCTGGACCTGGTGCCCGACTGGCTGCTGGGCGTCGGCCTGCTGGACGATCTCGCGGTGCTGGCCTGGGTGCTGCGTACCTGGGAAGGAGAACTGGATGCCTATCGCGCCTGGCGCGATGCCCAGGCGCCGGAGGTGCTGCAGCGGGTCGAGGCGCTGCCGGACGCGCGGGAGCGCCAGTCCGGTTGACCGCCACCTGCGGCCTTTCCATCGGCTATGTCCCCATTAGTTGTTGCACACCTTGTGGGAGCGTATTCATCCGCGAAATTCGCGGCCAATTTAAATGCTGCCCAGCCGCTCCCACAAAAGCAGGATTGTGCCACCAGCACATAACGGTAAATAGCCTTTCCGTCGGCCACGATGGCCGTTCCCGACTCTTGTCTGACAGGTCAGCATGGGTCACGCTCTTGGCCTGTCCGGGCTGATAAGATGGGCGCCTGCAAGGGAGGTGCCGAGCGTTTCGGCACTGCTTTCCACGGAGAGCTGTAATGAGTGTGCAAGTGATCATGCGCGACGGCGAGGCCGAGTATGCGGTGTTGCCGTGGGCCGAGTACCAGGCGCTGCTGAAGGCTGCGAACCAGGCTTCGGCAGCCGATGTCGCTGAGGCGCCGGCGGCCGTTTCCCGGCTCGATCGGCTGGCCAGCCTGCGCGAGGCCAAGGGCCTGTCCCAGGCCGACCTGGCCCGCGCCGTGGGCATCAGCCCGCACTATCTGAATCTGATCGAAACCGGCGAGCGTGAGCCTGACGGGGCGATCCTGCGCTCACTGGCGCGCGTGCTGGAAGTGGGCGACTGGGAGCAGTCGTCTTGAGTGTGCGCATCCACAGGCAGCACTGGCAGGCATTGCTCGGTGAACTGGAAGACGCGCGCCGGCAGCGACACCTGCTGACCTATCGCGCCCTGGTCGAGCGCCTGCAGCTGCCGACCCCGGCCATGCAGACCCTGACCGCCGCGCTGGAGCACCTGGCCGCGCTCGACGCGCGTGCCGAGCGCCCGCTGCGCAGCGCCCTGGTGATCAGCCAGGGCGCCAGTCGCCTGCCACGTACCGGCTTCTTCGAGTGCGTGGCCAGACTGGGGCGCTTTGCCGGCCCCTCCGACGGCATCGCCGCGGCCTCCTGGCACGCGGCCGAGGTGGCTCGCGTGTTCGAGTTCAGCTACCCCGAGGAGCCCTGATGCTCTGGCGCCTGCGTGCGTGGATCGGCTACTGGGTGGCGCGGCGTCTGTTCCGCTGGAGCTGGATGGTGCGCCAGCCCCGTGCGTGGGCCTGGGTGCAGGGCCAGTTCGCCCGGATGGCCGCGCAGGGGCATGTGCCCGCCCAGAGTTTCTATGGTCATCTCCTGCTGTTCCGTGGGCAAGGCTTCGGCGCCCGCGAGGAAGGCCTGCGTCTGCTGCGCCTGGCTGCCGAGGGCGGCGATGGCAAGGCGGCCTACCAGATCGGCGTGCAGTACCTGGCCGGCGACAGCCGCCAGGCGCCGGACGCCGCTGAAGCCGCACGCTGGTGGGAGAGGGCGGCAGAACTGGGCCATCCCCTCGCCGCGCAGCGTCTGGCGCAGCTCTACCGGGACGGCGGTGATGGTCTCGCGCCCGATGCGGCGTTGGCCGAGCGTTTCGCCCGGCGGGCGGAGTCGCTCGGCTTCAGGCCGAAAGGCTGAGCGTGTCGAGGATGTGCAGGCTGTAGCCGGGGATGGCCTTGGCGTGATGCTTGGCCTTGGACGCCAGGCTGGCGAGCTGGCTGGCATCCAGTTGGGCGCAGCTCTGGGGGTGCAGGTGTACCACGCCGATCGACAGTGACAGCAGCGGGAACTCCTCGCGATTGCCCTGGCGGTTGTGGCTGACGAAGCAGCCCGCCCTCAGGTGTTCTTCCCGATAGAAGCGCCGGCACTGGGCCTGGAAATCCTCCAGCAGCTGATTGAGGCGTTCGCGCCAGTTGTCCGGGCCGAGCACCAGCAGGAAGTCGTCGCCGCCAATGTGGCCGACGAAGTCGCGGTTGGGGTCGACCCGCTCGTTCAGGCACTGGGCCAGGCACAGCAGGACCTCGTCGCCTCGCGCGTAGCCGTAGAGGTCGTTGAACGGCTTGAAGCTGTCGATATCCACGTAGCACACCAGCGCTTCGCGGCCCTGTTGCAGCAGGCGGCCCAGGCACTGCTGGATCGGCACGTTGCCCGGCAGCAGGGTCAGCGGGTTGGCGTGGCGGGCCTGCTGGATCTTCAGCTCGGTGATCAGCTTGAGCACGTCGATCACCCGGCCCAGACCGCGGTAGCGACCCTGCTGGATGATGATGAAGTCTTCCTCCATGCGCTGGCGCGCCCGGCTGGTCAGCAGGCGGCTGACCTGCTGCAGCGATTGGCCGATGTCCACCGCGAGGAAGTCGCCGCTCATCAGCCGGCTGATCGGCTTGCGCGCGAACAGGTCTGTGGCGAAGGGTTTCAGCAGGGCGTCGGACAGCGAGTGGCGGTGGACGATGCCGACCGGCTGGCGCTGTTCGTCCAGCACCGCCAGGGAATTCAGGTTGGCCTGGGCGCGGAAGGCTTCGAGCACTTCGGCGATGGGCGTGTCCTGGCCGACCGCGGGCTGCTCGTTGAGCAGCGCGGAGAGGTCGCCGCTGTCCTCGCCGAGCGCGGGCGGCGAGCTGTCGAGCCGTGGCAGGAGTTTCTGGGCGTCCCGTGGCGGCTGTTCCTGGGGACGGCACAGCAGGTAGCCTTGGACCAAGTCGACGCCCATCTCGGTGAGGGTCGCCAGTTCCTCGACCAGTTCGATGCCCTCGGCGATCACCTGGGCGCGGGAGGCCTTGGCCATCTTCAGGATGGAGTCGACGAACTCGCGTTTGACCGCGTCCTGGTGGATGCCGTCGATGAAGTGGCGGTCGATCTTCACGTAGTCTGGGCGCAGCTCGGACCAGAGGCGCAGGCTGGAGTAGCCGGCGCCGAGGTCGTCCAGGGCGATGGAGAAGCCCATGGCGCGGTAGTGGTGCAGGGCGGTGTCGAGCAACTGCAGGTCCTCGATGGGGGCCTGCTCGGTGAGTTCGATCACCACCTGGCCGGGCGGGATGCCGAATTCCTGCAGCAACCTCAGGGTGCGCCCCGGCTGGTGGCTGGCTTCCAGCAGGGATTCCGGCGAGACGTTGAGGAACAGCTTGCCGTCCAGCTGGAGGTCGCTGTAGCGGCGGCAGGCGCTCTTGCGTGCCAGCAGTTCCAGTTCGCTCAGGCGCCCCGCGTTGCGGGCCACGGTGAACAGTGCGATGGGGGCGTGCAGCGAGCTGTTGGAGGGGCCGCGGGTCAGCGCCTCGTAGCCCAGGATGCGTCGCTCGGACAGGCTGACGATGGGCTGGAACAGGCTGTGAAGGTCGCCGTGAGCGAGGATGGACTCCAGCGCGCTCAACTGCTCGGTGACGGTCATGGACATCTCTCGGCGTCAAAACAAGGGGGCCGGTATCGCTACCGGCCCCCCTATTTCACGACAGAGCGATGACCGTTTGATTACGCCTCGTCTTATTGCTCGGCATGTCTCAATTGGCCGCGGCGAGCCACGTCATCGGTGACACGTGCTATTGCTTGGCCACGGTGGCTTCCATACCGAGGTAGTCGAGCAGGATGCGGCCGCTCTCGGTCAGGTAGGCATCGTCTTCCGGCTTGGTCTTCTCGGGCTCGACCGGAGTCACGTCCTCGTCGTCTTCCTTGATTTCCTTGAGCAGCTCTTCGCCCTTGGCCGTGCGCCTGGCGTTTTCCAGCGCCAGTTGCTTGGCCTCGATCTCGGCGTGCCGGGCGCGGCGGGCCTGCTCGTTGAGGCTGACGGTGGTCTCGGCCATCAGCTTCTGGGTCAGGTCGAGGCGCTCGCGGGCGAAGACGAAGTCCGGGTTCTCCGCGGTGCGCGACTCGTGGCGCGATTTCAGCTGGGCCAGGAACGGCTTGTAGGGATCGATCTCCGGGTTGACCGCCGGCTTGATGCTGTCCCACGGCATGGCTTCCGGCAGGGCGCTCTCGCCGATCTGCTTGGTGTCCACGATATCGGGGTAGGCGATGTCCGGCAGGACGCCCTGGTGCTGGGTGCTCTGGCCGGAGACGCGGTAGAACTTGGCCATGGTCAGCTTCAGCTCGCCATGGTTGAGTTCCTGGATGGACTGCACGGTGCCCTTGCCGAAGGTCTGGCCGCCGAGGATCAGCGCCCGGTGGTAGTCCTGCATGGCGCCGGCGAAGATCTCCGAGGCGGAGGCCGAGAGGCGGTCCACCAGCACGGCCAGCGGGCCGTCGTAGAACACGCCGGGGTCCTCGTCGGCCAACACCTGGACGCGACCGTCGCTGTTGCGCACCAGCACGGTCGGGCCCTGGTTGATGAACAGGCCCGTCAGCTCGGTGGCCTCCTGCAGGGAGCCACCGCCGTTGTCGCGCAGGTCGATGACCACGCCGTCGACCTTCTCGTCCTTCAGCTCGCCCAGCAGGCGCTTCACATCGCGGGTGGTGCTCTTGTAGTTGGGGTCGTGGGCGCGGTAGGCCTTGAAGTCCAGGTAGAAGGCCGGGATCTTGATCACCCCGAGCTTGTAGTCGCGGCCGTCGTGTTGCAGCTTGAGCACGGATTTCTGCGCGGCCTGCTCTTCCAGCTTCACGGCCTCGCGGACGATGGTGACCACCTTGCTGGTCTGGTCGCTCGGCGCGTTGCTGGCCGGGATCACTTCCAGGCGCACCTTGGAGCCCTTCGGACCGCGGATCAGCTTGACCACTTCGTCCAGGCGCCAGCCGATCACGTCGACCATTTCCTTGTCGCCCTGGGCGACGCCGATGATCTTGTCGGCGGGGGCGACCTGCTTGCTCTTCTCGGCCGGGCCGGCCGGCACCAGGCGTACCACCTTGACGTATTCGCTGTCGGTCTGCAGCACGGCGCCGATGCCTTCCAGCGACAGGCTCATGTTGATGTCGAAGTTCTCGGCGTTGTCCGGCGAGAGGTAATTGGTGTGCGGATCGTAGGTCTGGGCGAAGGCGTTGATGTAGGCCTGGAACACGTCTTCGCCACGGGTCTGCTCCAGGCGCTTGCGCTGGTTCTTGTAGCGCTTGAGCAGCAGCTCCTGGATGTCCTTGGGCTCCTTGCCGGCGATCTTCAGGCGCAGAACTTCGTCCTTCACACGCTTGCGCCAGAGGTCGTCCAGCTCGGCCTTGTCCTTGGCCCAGGGGGCCTTCTCACGGTCCACCAGCAGGCTCTCGTCGAGGGTGAAGTCGATCTTGTCGACGCCGCCTTCGAGCATGGCCTCGACCTGGTCGAGCCGCTCTTCGGCGCGTTGCAGGTAGACGCGGTAGATGCCGAAGCCCGGCTCCAGGTCGCCGCTCTTGAGGAAGTCGTCGAACCTGGTCTTCCAGCGGTCGAACTGGGCGATGTCGGCGGCGGTGAAGTAGCTGCGCGCCGGGTCGAGCATCTTGAGGTAGCCCTCGTAGATCTTCACCGAGCGTTCGTCGTTCAGCGGGGGCTTGTTGTAGTGGTGGCGCTTGAGCAGCTCGACCACGTTGAGACTGGCGATCACCTGCTCGCGGTCGGGCTGCAGGTAGGTCCAGTTTTCCGCGGCGGCCTTGGCGGCGGCCGGCAGGGAGTGCAGGCCGAGTAGCAGGGCCAGGGCTGTAGCGGAGAAGAGACGATGCATGTTGGTTCGACGCGAGGGCAAGTGATAACGCATATTAGGCCGTCTAGTGGAGCGCCAGGTTCCGTTCGGTTCCGGCGACAAAACGCAAAAGCCCGGCATCAGGCGCGAAGCCGCGTACTGTCTGTACCGGGGGGCTCACTCACTATGGAGGCAGCATGAAGGCATTGCAAGGCGTCGAAGGGCAGTTGGAGTGGGTCGAAAGACCGTCTCCGGCCTGCGATGTGGGACAGGTCCGCATTCGCGTGGCCGCGGCGGGACTGAACCGGGCCGACCTGTTGCAGCGTGCCGGGCACTACCCACCGCCGCCGGGCGCCAGCGACATTCTCGGCCTCGAATGCTCGGGAGTGATCGCCGAGGTTGGTGCCGGCAGCCCGTGGCAGGTGGGCGACCGGGTCTGCTGCCTGCTCGCCGGTGGCGGCATGGCCGAGGAGGTGGTGGTCGATGCGCGCCATGCGCTGCCGCTGCCGGCGGGGCTGTCCCTGGCCGAGGCGGCGGCGCTGCCTGAGGTGTACGCCACCGCCTGGCTCAACCTGTTCCAGCTGGCCGCGCTCAAGCCCGGCGAGAAGGTGCTGCTGCACGCCGGGGCCAGTGGCGTGGGCTCGGCGGCGATCCAGCTGTGCAAGGCCTTCGGCAATCCGTGCTGGGTCAGTGTCGGTTCGGCGCAGCGCCTGGTCTACTGCGAGGAACTCGGCGCCCAGGGTGGCGCGCTGCGTGGCGAGGGTCTGGAGAGCCTGCGCGATTTCGGCCCGTTCGATGTGATCCTCGACCCGGTGGGGGCGAACTATGCCGAGATCAACCTGCAGCTGCTGGCGCGCGACGGTCGCTGGGTGAACATCGGCCTGATGGGCGGCAGCAAGGCGCAGCTGGACATGGCCCTGGTGCTGGGCAAGCGCATCCAGCTGATCGGCTCGACCCTGCGCAATCGCGACGAACAGTTCAAGGCCGAGCTGATGGCCGACCTGCAGCGCCATGTCTGGCCGCTGTTCGAGGAAGGGCGACTGCAGCCCCGGCTCGAGCGGGCTTTCCCGGCCGCGGACGCCGAGCAGGCCTTCGCCGAGCTTGCCGGCAACGGGGTGGCCGGCAAGCTGGTGCTGGTGATCGACGAGAGCCTGGGCTGAAGCCTCAGCGGCACTCCAGCTGCGCGTGCAGGTCCTCGAACTCGTTGTCGGCCACGCAGTAGCCCAGGCCGGCCGGCAGCGGGCGGACCAGGCGCAGCTCGTTGTCGGCGAAGGTGCAGGCCATGTATGGCGGCTGGCCGGAGAGGGTCCAGTCCAGTGGTGCGACGCCGATCTCGTTGACCGAGTCCGACTCGATCAGCGCGGCTCCCTGGCGCGGGTCGCCCGCGTACAGCTCGATGATGGATCGCCACCCGCCGCCGGTCGCGGGCGTATCTGGCGTGAAGTGCTGCCAGTCGGCGCCGGCCGCCTTTGGCGCCTGCGGACAGACGAAGACCTGGGCCTGCAGCGTGGAGGTGGCCAGCAGGCAGAGCGCGAGGAGGGGGTATTTCACGTTGGCATCCTTGCCTTGGGGGCGTTGCTCGGAGGTCGGTCAGTTCCAGTGCAGGATATCCCAGCCGGCCTGCTCGGCGTGAGCGCGCAGGGTCGGGTCCGGGTTGACAGTGTGGGGGTGTGGGACGAGCTGCAGCAGCGGCAGGTCGTTGTGCGAGTCGGAGTAGAAGTGCGCGCCGTCGAGCGATTCGCCCTCGCTCTCCAGCCAGGCTCGCAGTCGCGTGACTTTGCCTTCGCGGTAGGTCGGGACGCCCGAGAGGTTGCCGCTGTAGCCGCCATACTGCAGCTCGCAGTCGATGGCCAGCACCTCTGCCACGCCCAGCCGTTCGGCGATGGCGCTCACCAGGAAATGCGCCGAGGCGGAGACGATCAGCAGGCGGTCGCCGGCGGCGCGGTGGGCCGCCAGGCAGCGCATGGCGTCGCTGAAGATGATCGGCTCGATCACGTCCTCGACGAAGGGGCCGACGATGAACTCCACCTCCTCCGGCGTGCGTCCCACCAGCGGCGCCAGGGTGAAGGCCATGTAGTCCTCCATCGCCAGTTCGCCGCGGGAGTACAGCGCCATCAGCTCCTGCTCGCGGGGCACGAAGGAATCGCGGTCGACCCACTGGATATCGGCCATGTGCTGGGCCCAGAGCGAGGCACAGTCGCCGTGGATCAGGGTCTCGTCGAGGTCGAAGATCGCCAGGGCCATCAGGCCACCTCCCGGATCGAAGCGCTGTCGATGGACAGGCCGACGCACTGGCCCCGGTCGATCAGCGAGCCTTGCGAGCGATTGAGCACGTCCACTAGCAATTCCACGCCGTTGGCCTGTACCCGGTAGCGGATGACATTGCCGAGCAGGCTGTGGCCGAGTACTTCGGCGGCGATGGCGCCGCTGTCTTCCAGGCGGATGGCCTCGGGACGGATGGCAATGCGGCCGCCCACCGGGCGCAGCAGCAGGCGGCTGGCGGCCTCGGCGTCGAGCAGGTTGTAGTTGCCGATGAAGCCGGCGGCGAAGGCGTCGACGGGCTCGGTGTAGAGGGACTCGGCGTCGCCGCTCTGGACGATCCGCCCGGCGTTCATCAGGAAGATGCGGTCGCTCATGGTCAGCGCCTCTTCCTGGTCATGGGTGACGAACAGGGTGGTCAGCCCCAGCTCCTGCTGGATGGCGCGGATCTGCTCGCGCAGGTGCTTGCGGATGCGCGCGTCGAGGGCCGACAGCGGCTCGTCGAGCAGCAGCAGGCGCGGGCGGGTGACCAGCGAGCGGGCCAGGGCCACGCGCTGGCACTGGCCGCCGGAGAGCTGGTGCGGGTAGCGCGTGGCGTAGTCGTTCAGCTCCACCAGGCGCAGTACCTCGTCGACCCGCCGGGCGCTCTCGTCCTTGCCGACCCTCTGCATGCGCAGGCCGAAGGCGACGTTCTGCGCCACCGTCATGTTGGGAAACAGGGCGTAGCTCTGGAACACCATGCCGACGCCGCGCTTCTGCGGCGACAGCGGCACCAGGTCCTGGCCGTCGAGGAGGATCTGCCCGCCATCGACCCCGGTCAGGCCGGCGATGCAGCGCAGCAGGGTGGACTTGCCGCAGCCGGAGGGGCCGAGCAGGGTGACGAACTCGCCGCGCCCGATCTCGCAGTGGATGTCCTGGAACACCGGCGTGGCGCCGTAGCGTTTGTGCAGATTGCGGATGGAAAGGTAGCTCATGCCTGTGTCTTGTCCTTGTTCAGGCGGGTGGCCGCCCAGGTGAACAGTAGTACGAAGAAGAAGTAGGAGATCACCAGGGCGCTGTTGAAGTGGCCGCTGCTGTTGCGCATGTTGTTCAGGTACACCTGCAGGGTCTCGTAGCGGGTGCCGACCAGCAGGTTGGCGAACACGAACTCGCCGAACAGGAAGCTGAACGAGAGGAACAGCGACACCATCAGGCCGTTGCGCAGGTTGGGCAGCACCACCAGGAATGCGGCCTTCCAGGTGCTGGCGCCGAGCAGGTGGGCGGCATCCACCAGGTCGCGCAGGTTGATCGCCTGCAGGTTGTTGGTGATCGCACGGTACATGAACGGCAGGGCCACGGTGAAGTAGCAGCCGATCAGGATCCACGGCGTGCCGACCATCGCCAGCGGGCCGGAGCCGTAGAGCTGCAGCAGGCCTACCGAGGACACCACCGGCGGCACCGCGAACGGCAGCAGGATGAGGATGTTCATCAGCCGGTCGAGCCTGGGGAAGTGGTAGTGCACCACGAACAGCAGCGGCAGGATCAGCAGCACCGCCAGCAGCAGTGCGCCGACGCACACCAGCAGCGACTGGCCGAAGGCGGCGAGGAAGCGCGCGTCGCTCCACAGCGCCAGGTACCACTTGAGGGTCAGGCCGTCCGGCAGGATGGTCGCCGACCAGCTGGTGGACAGCGAATAGAGCAGGGTGGCCGCCAGCGGCAGCAGCAGGATGGCGAACAGCAGCCAGACCACCACGCGGTGGTAGAGGGCGGCGGGCCTGGCTTCAGCGCGCATCGTGGTAGCTCCTGCGCAGCAGCCACTGGTGCACCACGGTGATCAGCGCCATCAGGCCGACCAGCACCATCGCCAGGGCGCTGGCCAGGTTCGGGTCGAGGCTGATGTCGCCGGCCACCAGGCCGGCGATGCGGATCGGCAGCACGTTGAAGTTGCCGGTGGTCAGGTAGTACACGGTGGCATAGGCGCCCAGGGCGTTGGCCAGCAGGATGACGAAGGTGCCGAGCAGCGCCGGGGTCAGCACCGGCAGGCCGATGTGGCGCCAGAACTGCCAGGGGCCGGCGCCGAGCAGCTGGGCCGATTCGCGCCAGTCCTCGCGCAGGGCGTCGAAGGCGGGGTAGAGCAGCAGCACGCCCAGTGGAATCTGGAAATAGGTGTAGAGCACGATCAGGCCGGTCTTGGAGTAGAGGTTGAAGCCCTCGATCAGCCCGGCCTGCTTGAGCAGCAGGGTCAGCGCGCCGTTGAAGCCGAGCAGGATGATGAAGGCGAAGGCCAGCGGCACCCCGGCGAAGTTGCTGGTCATGTTGGAGAAGGCCATGACGAAGTCGCGCAGTTTCGAGTCCACCTGGCGCAGGGAGTAGCTGCCGAGGATGGCGATGGCGATGCCGAACAGGCTCGACCAGAAGGCGATCTCCAGGCTGTGCCCGATGGCCTGCCGGTAGAAGCGCGAGGCGAGGATCTTCTCGAAGTTGGCCAGGCTCCAGGCGTCGCCGACGATCAGGCTGTGCACCGTGACCCACAGCAGCGGGGCGACCTGGAAGGCGAAGAAGACGATGGCGAAGGGCAGCAGGCAGAGCAGCGCCAGCCACTTGCCGCGCAGTGCGACTCTCACGTGAGCGGCTCCTTGTACAGGGGGTGTCGAGGGGGGCGCCGGGCCAGTGTGCGTCAGCGCATGACCGCGATGAAAGCGGAGCCCGTGCGGGCTCCGCGTCGCGTTCACTGCATTTCGATGATCACGTGTTCCTGCCACAGCTGCGGCAGGGCCTTGGAGGTCGCCTCCCAGGCGGCGTCCCTGATCGGCTGGACCTTGGCGTACTGCTCGTTGGGTAGCAGCCGGGCCTGAACCTCGGCCGGCAGGGTCAGGTGCTCGGCGCGGATCGGCCGGGCGTTGCCCTTGGCCAGGTTGATCTGGCCGGCGTCGCTGAGGATGTACTCGCGCGCCAGCTTGGCGGCGTTCGGATGCCGGGCGTACTTGTTGATGACGGTGGTGTAGCCGGAGATCACCGAGCCGTCGGACGGGATCAGAACCTCGAAGCGGCTCGGGTCGATCTGGGCTCGGTAGGACAGGCCGTTGAAGTCCCACACCACGCCGACTTCCACCTCGCCCTTCTCCAGGGTCTGGATGTTCGGGTTGGACAGCGACAGGCGGCCCTGCTTGGCGATCTCGGCGAAGAAGTCCAGGCCCGGCTGGATGTTCTTCTCGTCGCCGCCGTTGGCGATGGCCGCAGCCAGCACGCCGTTGACGGCCTGGGCGGCGGCGCTGACGTCGCCGATGGCGACCCGGTAGCTGCCCTGCTTGAGGTCGGCCCAGGACCTGGGGGCCTCCTTGACCAGCCGCTTGTTGACGATGAAGGCGATGGAGCCGGTATAGGCCAGCATCCAGTGGCCGTCCTGGTCCTTGGCCCAGGCCGGGATCTGCTCCCAGGTGCTTGGCTTGTAGGGCTGGGTCACGCCCTTCTGCACGGCGATGGGGCCGAAGGCGGCGCCGACGTCGCCGATGTCGGCGCTGGCGTTGTCCTTCTCGGCCTCGAACTTGGCGATTTCCTGGGCCGAGCTCATGTCGGTGTCCATGTGCTTGAGGCCGTACAGCCTGTTCAGGTCGGCCCAGGTGTCCTTCCAGTTGGCCCAGCTGTCGGGCATGCCGACGCTGTTGACTTCGCCCTCGGCGCGGGCGGCCTGTTCCAGCGCCTTCAGGTCTTCGCTGGCCATGGCCTGGTTGCCCAGGACGATGGCCGATCCCAGCAGTGAAATCAGCAGCAGGCGTTTCATGTGGAGCTCCTTGTCGGGTTGGTCTAGATCAGTGCGGCTGCGGCTCAATCTAGAAGCCTTGTGTGACGTTTTCATGGCGGCCAGGCCGGTGTGCGAGGTGCAGGAGCTGTTCGGCTGGTCCGCCGTCTACCGACACCAGGCCCACAAGCCGCGGCTGTCATCCGGCAGTCATCTGGGCTGCCTAGCATGGCCACATCCGGGCAGGGTTCCGGTGCTGGTCTAGTCCAGATGGGAGAAGCCTGATGCGCGAAGAAGCGCCCCGTACCGTCACCGCCATCGGCCGCGCGCTGCTCGAACAGATCGAGTACGGCCTGCTGCCGGAGGGCGGCAAGCTGCCGGCCGAGCGCCGCCTCAGCGAGCTGTTCGAGACCACCCGCATCACCCTGCGCGAGGCGCTGGGCCAGCTGGAGGCCGAGGGCCGTATCTATCGCGAGGAGCGCCGCGGCTGGTTCGTCTCGCCCCGGCGCCTGGCCTACAACCCGCTGGGGCGCAGCCACTTCCACGCGATGGCGCATGAGCAGGGGCGGCAGCCCGCGACCGAGCTGCTGAGTGCGCGCTCGATGCCGGCGCCGGTGGATATCTGCGCGCGCCTGGAACTGCCGGCGCTGTCGGCGGTGCTGCAGATCCGGCGGGTGCGGCGCATCGACGGGCGGCTGGTGCTCTACGTCGAGCACTACCTGAACCCGGCTTATTTCCCCGGCATCCTCGACCACGACCTGACGGTTTCGCTGACCGAGCTGTATGCCAGTCGCTACGACATCCGCTATGGCCGGGTGGCCTTCGACATCCTGCCCACCGTGCTGCCGGCCGAGGCGGCCCTCAACCTCAAGGCCGCGCCGGGCAGCCCGGGGCTGCGCATCACCCGGGTCAACCGCGACCAGCACGGGCGGATCATCGATTGCGACGTGGAGTTCTGGCGCCACGACGCCGTGCGGGTCAGCGTCGAAGTGCCGGATTGAAGGGCGATTCTTCTCTCATTCCTCGTGGGAGAGGGGCTCAGGCCAGTTCGGCGCTGGCGTAGAAGGCAGTCAGCACCCTTACCAGGTGGGCCAGGTCATGGCTGCCGGCCAGTTCGCGGATGGAGTGCATGGCGAAGGTCGGCAGGCCGATGTCCACGGTGTTCACGCCCAGCTGGCTGGCGGTGATCGGGCCGATGGTCGAGCCGCAGCCCATGTCGCTGCGCACCACGAAGCTCTGCACCGGCACCTCTTCGGCCAGGCACAGGTGGCGGAAGAAACCGGCGGTCTCGCTGTTGGTGGCGTAGCGCTGGTTGCTGTTGACCTTGATCACCGGGCCGGCGTTGAGCTTCGGGCCGTGGTTGGCGTCGTGCTTGTCGGCGTAGTTGGGATGCACGCCGTGGGCGTTGTCGGCGGACACCAGCAGCGACTTCTGGATGACCCGGACGAAGGTGTCGCCCTCCGGCAGCACGCGACGCAGCACCTGTTCGAGGAACGGGCCGTCGGCGCCGCAGGCCGAGCAGGAGCCGATTTCCTCGTGGTCGGTGCATACCAGCACGCAGCTCTCGTCGCCCCCGGCCGCGAGCAGCGCCTGCAGGCCGGCGTAGCAGGACAGCAGGTTGTCCAGGCGGGCGCCGGCGATGAAGTCCTGGTTGAGGCCGATGACGGCGGCGCCCTGGGTGTCGTAGAAGCTCAGTTCGTAGTCCAGCACCGCATCGGCGGCGATGCCGTGCTCGCTGGCCAGGCGGTCGGCGAGCAGGGCGCGAAAGTCGGCGCGCTCGTCGCCGCTGATCTGGGCGAGGATCGGCGGCAGCTCGGTCTGAGCGTTGATCGGCCAGCCCTGGTTGGCCTCGCGGTTGAGGTGGATGGCCAGGTTGGGGATGACGGCGATGGGCTGCTCGAAGTCGATCAGTTGGCTCTTGACCCGGCCGCTCTCGCGGAAGGTCACTCGCCCGGCCAGGGACAGGTCGCGGTCGAACCAGGGCGCCAGCAGGGCACCGCCGTAGACCTCCACGCCCAACTGGAAGAAGCCCTGGCGCTGCAGCTCCGGCTGTGGCTTGACTCGCAGGCAGGGGCTGTCGGTGTGGGCGCCGACCAGGCGCAGGCCACCTTCCAGCGGCGGGCGGTTGCCGAGGCGGAAGGCGATGATCGAGGAGTCGTTGCGGGTCACGTAGTAGCGGCGGCCGGGCTCGGTGAGCCAGGGCTCGCGCTCGTCCAGCGGACGGAAGCCGGCGCTGTGCAGGCGCTGCGCCAGGCTGCGGGTGGCGTGGAAGGGCGTGGGCGAGGCCTTGAGAAAATCGATCAGGCCCTGGTTCAGTTCTGCTCGCATGACGGACTCCGGACGGCGATGGCCCCGAGTTTATCGCACTGTCGTCGTGAAAGGGCTCAGCGCCTGCGGGCGACCACGGCGAACAGGTGCCAGTGCTTAGCGTGTCCGGTGGCGGTCTTGCCGTCCCACTCGTGCTCCTCGAACTGCAGTGGCTCCCAGTCGTCGAGCAGCCGTTCGAGTTCAGCGCGGGTGTGCAGGGTCAGGCCGCGTGTCTGCCACTGGTCGCGCTCGCCGAAGAAGTGGCCGGCGAACAGGCCTCCCGGCACCAGCGCCTGTCCGATGCCGCGCCACAGCTCGGGAAAGTCCGCCGGCGGGCAGAAGGGCAGGGCGAAGCTGGCGTTGATCAGCTCGGCTGCGGGCAGCTCCAGCGCCTGGAAGGCGCCGCAGCGCAGTTCGAGCCGTTCGCCATATTCGCTCGCCTGCTCGCCCAGCCCGTCGAGGGCGGCCTGGCGGCTGTCGATGGCCTGCACCCGCCAGCCCTGGCGCAGCAGTTCGAGTGTGTCGCGGCCCATGCCGCAGCCCAGGTCCAGGGCCAGGCCCGGCGCGCCGTTCCAGTGGCGCAGGGCTTCCAGCAGCGTGGGATGGGCGGGCGCGCCGCGAGTGGCGACGTCGAAGTCGGCCACGCTCAGAACGGCGCCGGGCAGTCGAAGCGCAG
This sequence comes from Pseudomonas sp. GD04015, assembly GCF_029837675.1. Lineage (NCBI taxonomy): Bacteria > Pseudomonadati > Pseudomonadota > Gammaproteobacteria > Pseudomonadales > Pseudomonadaceae > Pseudomonas > Pseudomonas sp. GD04015. Next base: position 82,447 of record NZ_JAOEEE010000007.1, read on the forward strand.
GCGCTGGCCACTCTGCGGGTGGGTCAGGGCGAGCATACTGGCGTGCAGGCACAGGCGCTCGTGGGCGGCCAGGGCTTCGTCGTGGGCGTAGAGGCGGTCGCCGAGCAGCGGGTGGCCGATGGAGAGCATGTGCACGCGCAACTGGTGCGAGCGGCCGGTGATGGGCGTCAGTTCCACCCGGCAGTAGTGGCCGCAGCGCTCGACCACGCGCCAGAAGGTCAGGGCGTGCTTGCCCTGCTCGTGGTCCACCACGTGGCGCGGCTTGGTCGGCGGGTCGTAGCGCAGGGGCAGGTCGACGCTGCCGCTGTCGAGTTCCGGCTGGCCCCAGCACAGGGCGGTGTAGGCCTTCTCGGTCTCGCGGTCGTGGAACTGGCGCGACAGCTCGCGGTGGCTGTCCGGGTCGCGGGCCAGGACGATGAGGCCGGAGGTCTCCCAGTCCAGGCGGTGGACGATCCGCGCCTCGGGGTAGCCGTTCTCCTGCAGGCGGGTGATCAGGCAGTCGCGGTTGTCCTCGGCGCGGCCGGGCACCGAGAGCAGCAGGGTGGGCTTGTTGATCACCAGCAGGGCGTCGTCCTGGTGGATGATGTGGATGTTCGACAGCGGCATGGCTTTTCCACAAATGACAACGGCGGCCGTGGCCGCCGTCGCTCACCGCAACCCGATCAGCGATCGGGCAGGGTGATGTTGAGTTCGAGGATGGAACAGCTGCCCTGGTTCTCCAGCGCCACCTGCACCTGATCCTGCTCGATCTTGACGTACTTGCGGATCACCTCGACCAGTTCCTTCTGCAGCGCCGGCAGGTAGTCCGGCTGGCTGCGCTGGCCGCGCTCGTGGGCGACGATGATCGACAGACGCTCTTTCGCGATCGACGCAGGGGTTTCCTTCTTGCGTTCACGAAAGAAGTCGAAAATGTTCATTAGCGCGCTCCAAACAGGCGTTGCATGAGCCCTTTCTTCTGGACATCGAGGAAGCGGTGGGGCACATCCTTGCCCAGCAGGCGGTCGACGGCGTCGCCGTAGGCCTGGCCGGCGTCGCTCTGCTCGTCGAGGATGACCGGCACGCCCTGGTTGGACGCCTTCAGCACGGCCTGGGATTCCGGGATCACGCCCAGCAGGTTGATGGCGAGGATTTCCTCGACGTCTTCCACGCCGAGCATCTCGCCCTTGGTCACGCGCTCCGGGTTGTAGCGGGTCAGCAGCAGGCGTTCCTTGATCGGCTCCTGGCCCTGCTCGGCACGGCGCGACTTGCTGGCCAGCAGGCCCAGCATGCGGTCGGAGTCGCGGACCGAGGAAACTTCCGGGTTGGTAACGACGATGGCCTCGTCGGCGTAGTACATGGCCAGGTGGGCACCGGTCTCGATGCCGGCCGGGGAGTCGCAGATCACGTATTCGAAGTTCTGCGCCAGTTCGTCGATCACGCGGCCGACGCCTTCCTTGGTCAGGGCGTCCTTGTCGCGGGTCTGGCTGGCAGCCAGCACGTAGAGGTTCTCCAGGCGCTTGTCCTTGATCAGGGCCTGGGTCAGGGTCGCCTCGCCGTTGATCACGTTGACGAAGTCGTACACCACGCGGCGCTCGCAACCCATGATCAGGTCCAGGTTACGCAGGCCCACGTCGAAGTCGACGATGACGGTCTTGTGGCCACGCAGGGCGAGGCCGGTACCGATGGCGGCGCTGGTGGTGGTTTTACCCACGCCGCCCTTGCCGGAAGTGACTACGAGGATCTTGGCCAAGGTGATTTACCCCAAATATTTGAAAATAAAAGCTTTTCTGAGCCGAAATACGGGCTTCCGAAGGCTTTTTTGGTCCTTGAAAATTGGCCGCAGTATCCGTTAAAGGCGGGTGATGTTCAACACGTCTCCCGACAGGCTGACCTGTACCGATTGGCCCCACAGAGGGTCGCGGCGCAGGTCCTCGGCGGTCTTGTATTGACCGGCCACGGAGAGCATCTCGGCGCCCATCTGCTGGCAGAAGATCCGCGCCCTGGCATCGCCCTTCACGCCGGCCAGGGCACGTCCGCGCAACGGACCGTACACATGGATGTTGCCATCGGCGAGAAGTTCCGCGCCGGCACTGACCGGCGCCATCACCACCAGGTCGCCGCCCTGGGCGTAGATCTGCTGGCCGCCGCGCACCGGCGTGGTGATGATCCTGGTCGGTTTGTACTGCGGTTCGGCCGGTTTCGCTTCCTTCTTGCGTGCTTCCACCGGCTCGATCAGCTTCTCCCGGGCGCCGGAAGGCGGCAGGACCGGGATGTCCAGGGTTTCGGCGGCGGCGATGTCGGTCTCGCGGCTGGCGCGGATGGCCAGGGTGCGCAGGCCGTGCTGCCGGCAGACCTCCATCAGCTTGCCCAGGTCGAGGTCGCCTTCGCCTTCCGGCAGCTTGTCCAGGGCCAGCACCAGCGGCGTGTTCTGGAAGAAATTGGGGGCCTGGGCCACCTTTTCGGCCAGCTGCCGGTCCAGGCGCTCCGGGTCGTTGTGCGCCAGTTCCAGGATGGTGATGGCGAGCATGCTGCCCTTGAGCTGGAACACGGGGTCTTGGTCGAGGAGGTCGGCTTGGCTCATGGTCTGCCCACTGCATTGAATGGGCACGACTTATAACGAGAAGGCCGCAGCGCCGCAAGCCGCGAGCGCTACTGTAGAATGGCGGGCTTTGTCGCCTGCCCGGAATCACAATGGACCGCCCGCAATTTCGCGCCTACTTCCTTCACCCGCGTTTCTGGCTGCTGTGGCTGGGCCTGGGGTTGCTGTGGTTGCTGGTGCAGTTGCCGTACCGGGTGCTGCTTGTGTTCGGCCGCTGGCTCGGCGCGCTGATGTACCACACTGCGGGCTCTCGTCCGGCCATCGCGGCGCGCAACCTGGAGTTGTGCTTCCCCGACAGGAGCGAGGCCGAGCGCGCGCGGCTGCTGAAGGAGAACTTCGCGTCCACCGGCATCGCCTTCTTCGAGATGGCCATGAGCTGGTGGTGGCCGAAGAAGCGCTTGGCCCGGCTGGCCCACATCGAGGGGCTGGAACACCTGCGGCAGGCCCAGCAGGAGGGGCAGGGCGTGATCCTGATGGCGCTGCACTTCACCACCCTGGAGATCGGCGCGGCGCTGCTCGGCCAGGTACACACCATCGACGGCATGTACCGGGAGCACAAGAACCCGCTGTTCGACTATATCCAGCGCCGCGGCCGCGAGCGGCACAACCGCGACGCCACCGCCATCGAGCGCGAGGACATCCGCGCCATGCTCAAGGTACTGCGCGCCGGCCGCGCCATCTGGTACGCGCCGGATCAAGACTACGGCCGCAAGCAGAGCATCTTCGTGCCGCTGTTCGGCATTCCGGCGGCCACGGTCACCGCCACCACCAAGTTCGCCCGCCTGGGCAAGGCGCGGGTGGTGCCCTTCACCCAGGAGCGCCTGGCCGATGGCTCCGGCTACCGGCTGGTGATCCATCCACCGCTGGCGGACTTCCCCGGCGAAAGCGAGGAGGCCGACTGCCTGCGCATCAACCGCTGGATCGAACAGGCGGTCAGCCAGTGCCCCGCGCAGTATCTCTGGGCGCACCGCCGCTTCAAGACCCGGCCGGTGGGCGAGCCGCGCCTGTATCGCAAACGCGGGAAATAGCCTCCTAGACTCACGATAAAGAGTGGAAAGCGCCCATGACCGAAGTAGTGGATGTCGCCAGGCCCGTCACCGGTCTGATCCTTTCCGGTGGCGGAGCACGGGCGGCCTATCAGGTAGGCGTGCTGGGGGCGATCGCCGATCTGCTCGGCGAGTCGTGCCGCAATCCCTTTCCGGTCATCGTCGGCACCTCGGCCGGCGCCATCAACGCCGTAGGGCTGGCCTGCGGGGCGTTGCACTTTGCCAGCGCCGTGCGCCGGCTGAACGAGGTCTGGCAGGCCTTCCACTGTGCCGACGTGTATCGCAGCGACTGGCCGGGCGTGCTGCGCCAGGCCAGCCGCTTCCTCGGCCATAGCCTCCTGGGGCTGGGCAAGGACCTGCCGGTGGCGCTGCTCGACAGCTCGCCGCTGGGCGGCCTGCTGGCCCGCGAGCTGGACTTTTCAGGCATCGCCGCGGCGGTACGCATGCGTCAGCTGCGCGCGGTGGCGGTGACCGCCTTCGGCTACGAGAGCGGCCAGGCGGTGACTTTCTACCAGGGCCGCGCCACCATCGACCCCTGGTTCCGCCATCGCCGGGTCGGCGTGCCGACCCGCCTGAAGCTGGAGCACCTGCTGGCCAGCGCGGCGATTCCGCTGATCTTCCCGCCGGTGAAGGTCCACCGCGAATACTTCGGCGACGGCGCGGTGCGCCAGTCGGCGCCGATCAGCCCCGCGCTGCATCTGGGCGCCAACCGCGTGCTGGTGGTGGGGGTGAGTGGCAACCCGGTCGGCAAGGACGTCAACCAGCAGGTGGTGCGCCCGCGCAGTGGCCTGCCGCCGACCCTGGCGCAGATCGGCGGACACATGCTCAACAGCACCTTCATCGACAGCCTGGAAGGCGACATCGAGACCCTGGAACGGCTCAACCACATGAGCCGCCTGGTGCCTTCCGGCCTGCACCCGCGCGGCCTGGGACTGAAACCGGTGGAGGTGCTGGTGATCTCGCCCAGCCAGCCGCTGGACCAGATTGCCGCGCGCCACCGCCACGAGCTGCCGCGCTCCATGCGCTTCTTCCTGCGTGGTCCCGGCGCGACCCGCGCCAGCGGCGCCGGCGTGCTCAGCTACCTGCTGTTCGAGCCCGGCTACTGCCGGGAGCTGATCGAACTCGGCTATCAGGATGCGATGGCGCAAAAGGGCGCCCTGTGCCGTTTCCTCGGCCATAGCGAGGTGGCGATCGACGAGGCGCCGGTGCTGTCGTCGCGCTAGCGCGGCTCAATAGGGTTTGAGGTGCCTGCAAGAACCTCACTCCCGCCCTCTCTCCAAGGGGAGAGGGGAGTCACTCGGCGACCTGCAGCTTGCGCGCCTCGCGGTAGACGTAGCGCACCTTCTCGTACTCGAACGGGCTGTTCAGCTGGCCGTAGCGGAAGTTGGTGCTGTAGCGCGTGTCCACCGCCCGCAGCAGGGTGATCTCCGGGTGATCGCTGCTGATCTCGGCGACGTTGAGGTAGTTGATCTGGTTCTCGGCCACGAAGTCGAACACTCGGCCACCCGTGTCGCGCAGGTTGGAGGGACCCAGCAGCGGCAGCATGACGTAGGGACCGTCCGGCACGCCGTAGAAGCCCAGGGTCTGGCCGAAATCCTCGCTCTGCCGGGGCAGGCCCATGCGCGTGGCCGGGTCCCACAGGCCGGCGATGCCGATGGTGGTGTTGACCAGCAGGCGCCCGGTGGTCTGCATCGAACGCTTGCCCTTGAACTGCAGCAGGCTGTTGAGCAGGTTGGGCACGTCGCCCAGGTTGCCGAAGAAGTTGCTCACCCCGGTGCGCACGAAGCTCGGGGTGACGTAGCGGTAGCCGCGCACCACCGGCAGGAACACCCACTCGTCGAAGCGGTAGTTGAAGTGGTAGACCCGGCGGTTCCAGGACTCCCAGGGGTCGTAGACGGCCAGCGCGCCCATGGTGGAACGCTCGAATTCGCGCTGGTCCAGGTAGGGGTTGAACTCCAGCTGGTCCAGCGGGTTAGTGAAGCCGTCCTCATCCACGACGGGTTCGGCCCGGGCCAGGCCGGTGGCGAGCAGCAGGGCGAGCGTGAAGGTCCATTTTCTAGCCACGGAAGAACTCCAGCATGGCGTCGCCGTTGACGCGGTAGTTGAGATTGCCGCAGTGCCCGCCGCGCGGGTAGAGGGTCAGGCGCTCGCCGAAGGTGCGGCGCAGGAAGCCGAGGTCGCCGGGGCCGAGGATCAGGTCGTCGGCGTTGTGCATCACCGCCACTTTGGGATTCTTCTTCAGGTAGTCCTCGAGGGCGTACAGGCTGACCTCGTCGACCAGTTGCGGCAGGCTGCCACCGTCGAATTTCTCGCGCCAGTAGGGCATCAGCTGCTCGACGATGTAGCAGTCGAAGTCGCATTGCAGCGCGCGCTTGAAGAACGGCGTCAGGCTGGTGCCCTCGCTGATCGGGTAGCGCGGCGGGGTGATCAGGCCGCGGCGGTTGATCAGGTCGGCGGTGAAGGCCATGTCCGACACCGAGAAGCGGAACGAGCTGCCGATCAGCATGGCGAGCTGTTCGTCGCTGAGCTTCTGCCCGGACTGCTGGAAGTCGTAGAGCAGGGCATCGTTGAGGTCGATGTGGCCCTGTTCCTCGAAGTAGCGGGTGAGCTTGGTCAGGATCAGCTCGAAGTAGGTGGTGCCGTTGTCGACGCCGGCGACCCGGGTCTGCACCAGGCGGTCCAGGTTGGTCACCGAGGTGTACAGGTTGACCGGCGGATTGAGCAGCAGCACGCGCTTGAAGTTGAAGCTGCGCAGGCGCTCGTCCAGTTCGCTGACGAAGGCCGCATTTAGCGCGCCCAGGCTGTAGCCGGTGAGGTGGTACTCGCTGATTTCCAGGTCCGGGTGCTGCGCGCGCACGGCCATCATCACCCGGTACAGGTCTTCGGCATCCTGCTTGGACAGGCCGGGGGTGGCGGTGCGCGAGGCGGCGCTCATGAAGTCGTAGCTGGTCGGCGAGGACAGCTGCACGACGTGGTAGCCGGCGCCGTAGAACAGGCGCTTGAGGTCTTCCGTCTTGCCGCTGGCGTAACTGGCGCCGGTACCGGAGATGATGAAGATCAGCGGCGCGTTGCCGTCCTGGCGGGCCAGGCGGTAGCGCAGCTTCTTCACCGGCCAGAAGTTGTCCGGCAGCTCGAACTCGCGCTCGGGGCGCAGCTTCAGCTCGTAGTCGGCCTGGTCGATGTCGTCGTCGGTGGGCAGCTGCGAGCGCAGCTCCGGCGGCGTGGTGGCGATGGTGGCCTCGAAGGGGTTGGCCAGCGGGTAGCCGTAGGCCGCGGCATCGATGTCGGCGGCCAGCGCCGGCGCACCGGAGAGCAGGCCGCCGAGCAGGGCAGCGAGGAGTGGGAGACGGGACATGGCCAGATTCCTTGGCGAAGGACTGCTGAAGTGAATACCGGGCTTATGACAAGTGCAAGCGTTGCGAGTGCCGTTTGGCTTTGCAAGCCTATATACGGACCCCGACGCGGCTAGTCCAGCGCACTCAGGCTCTCCAGCCAGATCAGCTCGCAGGCGCCTTCGCCCACGTCGTCGCGGGTCAGGGAGCTTTGCCAGTGGAAGCCGTCGTCGCCGTCCACCCGCACCAGTTGCCCGGACAGGGCGATGCGCTGGCCGGGCCTGATGCGCTTGAGGGTGTGGGCCACGGCCTGGTTGGCCGGGATCAAGTGCATGTTGGCACTGTGGGTCTCGATGTCGCGGCGGGGGATGGGAAAGTCGGCGGTGCGCCAGTAGTACCAGCGGTTGCCCTGGCGGATGTCGATGCGCGCCAGCACCTGCGGGTCGGCCATCGGTCCCCAGCCCAGCGCCAGGTCGGTGGGCGAGACCTTGGCGCCGCGGTCGAAGCGGTAGTCCTCGCGGCCCAGCACCAGAGCCTCCAGCTGGAACGGCTGCAGCGGCGTGATGGTGTGGCCGTCGAGACGGATGACGCCGCCTGTGGAGGTCACCTGGGGCATCGGCGTCTGCGGGCGCAGCCACTGCCAGCCGAGCGCGATCAGCGTCAGCAGGACCAGGGCGAGTAACAGGCGGCGGGCGTTCATGGCGTGAATTCTAGTGTCCGGTATTGCGCTCGGGCATGGGCGGATTAAGCTGGGCGCCTTTTCGGACCGCCGGAGCGCCAAGATGTCCCGCCATTTTCCTGTTCTGCTGCTGTTGCTGGTAGTGCCGCTGTGGCTGGCGGCCAGCTACGGCGTGCGCTTCGCCCTGATGGAGGATGGTCAGTGGGTGGGCGCCTGCGTGGAGCAGGCCGCGCGCTGGGAGTGCCAGATGCGCGCCGGGCTGGGCTACCTGATCCATTTCCGGGTGATCGCCTGGATCGCGCTGGTGCTGGCCATCGTGGCCTTCGTCGTACCGGGCAGGGCCGGCAAGCTCCTCGGCGGGCTGGCGCTGTTCTTCGGCATTCCCGCCCTGGTGCTGTACAGCGCCAGCATGGCCGTGTTCGCCCTGGTGCTGGCCGGCCTCAGGCTGGTGCGCGCGCCACGCCCGGGCTGATCCGCCTCAGCCCCGGGCGGCGCGCAGGCTGCGCCACAGGGCCGCGACCAGCAGCGCGCTGGTCAGCGCCCAGCCGATGGCCTGCAGGTTGTAGAGACCTTCCTGGTACAGCTGCGGGGCGATGCCGGCGCCGATGATGATGGTCAGCAACGCCAGTTCCCGGCGCGGCCCGCGCACCGGACGGCACAGGTAGACCAGCGCCGGCAGCAGCAGCGCCACGCTGGGGAAGCTGCGGTAGCGCGAATCGAACACCAGGCCGAGCATCAGCACCGCGCCGGCGAAGCCGGCCGCCGCCAGCCACCAGCCACCACGGGCCTCCAGCCAGGCGAAGGCGCGTTCGCGCCAGCCGCTGCGTGTCGACAGGGCCAGCACGGCGTGCGCCAGCACCAGCAGATTCAGGCCGAGCAGGGCGGCGGCCCACAGCCATTCGCCCCAGTAGCGGCTGCCGATCAGGGCCAGCTCGCTCCAGCCCAGGGCGCAGGCGGCGCCGAGCGCGGCGGTCGGCGGCAGCAGCAGGGCGGCGCGGGTCGAGGCCGGGCGGCCGGCGAGGACCAGCGCGGCGAGCAGCAGCAGGCCGCTCGCGCCCAGCCACAGCGGCCAGTGTGGCAGGTTGGAGACCGGGCCGGCGAGGATGCCCTTGTCCTGGCGGTCGGCGTCGAACAGCCCCCAGTAGCCGCCCACGGCGCCTTCACTTTCGCGCTTCCACGGCTGGTCGAAGGCCTCGATCAGGTTGTAGCGCCAGCCGTTCTCCTCGGCCATCTTGACGAAGCCACGGATGAACAATGCCTCGTTGACCCGGCTCGGCACGGCCGTCTCGCGCTGGCGGCCCTCGCTGGGCCAGCCGGTCTCGCCGATCAGGATGTCCTTGGGCGCGTAGGCGGTGCCGAAGGTGCGGCGCACGTTGGCGACCTGGTTCAGCGCGGCGTCGATGCCGGTGGGGTCGTCTTCCCAGTAGGGCAGCAGGTGGATGGTGAGGAAGTCCACGGCTGGCGCCACTTCCGGGTACTGCAGCCAGAATTCCCAGACGTCCGCGTAGGTCACCGGCTGCTCGACCTGCGCCTTGACCTGCCCGATCAGCTCGACCAGGCGGGCGGCGGTGACTTCCTTGCGCAGCAGGGCCTCGTTGCCGACGATCACCGCTTCGATCACGTCCGGGTTGGCCTTGGCATTGGCGATCAGCGCGTCGATTTCCAGCTGGGTGTCCACCGGGTTGCTGCTCACCCAGGCGCCGGCTAGCAGCTTCAGGCCGTGCTTGCGGGCCAGCTCGGGCAGTGCTTCGAGGCCGGTCTGGGAGTAGGTGCGCACGCATTCGAAGCGCTTGGCCAACTGGGCGAAGTCGATGTCCACCTGCTCGGGGCGGATCTGTAGCGGCTTGTCGAAGGGCGACTGGTCCTTGCCGAACGGGGTGTAGGAGGCGCACTGCAGCTTGTGGGTGGGCGTGGCCACATCGTCGAGGATCACCGGGTGACCGATGCCGTACCAGATGGCGGCGAGCGCCGAGAGGGCGAGGGTAAGGGCGAACAGGTACGGCAGGAGCAGGGCGCGCGGGCTGGAGGTCATGTCGGCTGCGAGTGCGAGGTGGCAAAGCCCCGCATCTTAGCGGAAGCGCATTGCGGCCGTTGAGGTTTTCTGGTGGCCGGGGAAGGCCCCTTGGGCGCCCTGTTCCAGGGGCGCTCAGGCGTGGTGGTGCAGCCAGGCGTGGCGGGGAATCTCGCTGCTGGCCTTGCCCGGTTTCTCGAAGCGCTTCCAGAGTTTCTCGTGGAAGTAGAAGCCCACCGAGTTGCACAGCGGCTCGACCGCCGCCACCAGGCCGCCCACCGCGATGCTGCCGGTCAGGGCGTAGGCGACGCCGAAGGCAATGCAGAAGTGCATGAGGGTGAAGGTTACGGTCTTGAGCATGGCACACCTCGGTTAATGAGAATTGTTCTCTTGGGTGCACCTTAAGGCGTCGGCCGGGCAGGCGTGAAATCGCCCTTGCCGATGGTGTCGATAGGTTCGCTTTATTGATTGCCAGGAATCGATTTTCTTTGTGGCGTCGAGCGACCCGCTAAGACTTTGGTCGAGAGAGGCGGGGTGTTACGACTAAGGTCGTCTGTCTCACCACGTCCGCCGCTCGCAGAGTGACCTCACCGTAACTCGTGCTGTGGAGGACAACAACAATGAACGACAGCGTCTACAAGCGGATTGAGCAGAATCCGCGCTTCCAGGAACTGGTCGCCAAGCGCGACCGCTTCGCCTGGACCCTATCTGCCATCATGCTCGGCCTCTACGTGGCCTTCATCCTGCTGATCGCCTTCGACCCGCAACTGCTCGGCACCCGCATCAGCGACGACTCGCCGATGACCTTGGGCATTCCGCTGGGCGTCGGCCTGATCCTCTCGGCCTTCGTGCTGACCGGCATCTACGTCAAGCGCGCCAACGGCGAATTCGACCGCATGACCCAGGAAGTCCTGGACGAGGTGCAGAAATGATCGCGCGTCTGCTCACTGCCATCGGCCTGATGGTCGCTGCCCCGGCACTCTGGGCTGCCGGTGCTCTCGAAGGCGACGTGCAGCGTCAGCCGCTGAACATGGCGGCCATCGTCATGTTCGTCGCCTTCGTCGGCTTCACCCTCTACATCACCTACTGGGCTTCCAAGCGCAGTAAGTCGGCTGCCGACTTCTACACCGCCGGCGGCGGCATCACCGGCTTCCAGAACGGCCTGGCGATCGCCGGCGACTACATGTCGGCGGCTTCCTTCCTGGGCATTTCCGCCCTGGTGTTCGCCTCCGGCTACGACGGCCTGATCTACTCGATCGGCTTCCTCGTCGGCTGGCCGGTGATCCTGTTCCTGATCGCCGAACGCCTGCGCAACCTCGGCAAGTACACCTTCGCCGACGTGGCCTCGTTCCGCCTCAAGCAGAAGGAAATCCGCACCCTGTCCGCCTGCGGCTCGCTGGTGGTGGTGGCCTTCTACCTGATCGCGCAGATGGTCGGCGCCGGCAAGCTGATCGAGCTGCTGTTCGGCCTCGACTACCACGTCGCGGTGGTGCTGGTCGGCATCCTGATGGTCTGCTACGTGCTGTTCGGCGGCATGCTGGCCACCACCTGGGTGCAGATCATCAAGGCCGTGCTGCTGCTGTCCGGCGCCTCCTTCATGGCGCTGATGGTGATGAAGCACGTCGGCTTCGACTTCGGCACCCTGTTCAGCGAAGCGGTCAAGGCGCACCCGAAAGGCGAGGCGATCATGAGCCCCGGCGGCCTGGTGAAGGACCCGATCTCGGCCATCTCCCTGGGCCTGGCGCTGATGTTCGGCACCGCCGGCCTGCCGCACATCCTGATGCGCTTCTTCACCGTCTCCGACGCCAAGGAAGCTCGCAAATCGGTGTTCTACGCCACCGGCTTCATCGGCTACTTCTACATCCTGACCTTCATCATCGGCTTCGGCGCGATCCTGCTGGTCGGCACCAACCCGGACTTCAAGGACGCCGCCGGCGCCCTGATCGGCGGCAACAACATGGCGGCGGTGCACCTGGCCGATGCCGTGGGCGGCAGCCTGTTCCTCGGCTTCATCTCGGCCGTGGCCTTCGCCACCATCCTGGCGGTGGTCGCCGGCCTGACCCTGTCCGGCGCCTCGGCGGTGTCCCACGACCTGTACGCCAGCGTGATCAAGAAGGGCAAGGCCAACGAGAAGGACGAGCTGCGCGTATCGAAGATCACCACCGTGATCCTCGGTGTGCTGGCGATCGGCCTGGGCATCCTGTTCGAGAAGCAGAACATCGCCTTTATGGTCGGCCTGGCCTTCTCCATCGCCGCCAGCTGCAACTTCCCGGTGCTGATCCTCTCCATGTACTGGAAGAAGCTGACCACCCGTGGCGCCATGATCGGCGGCTGGCTGGGCCTGATCACTGCGGTGGTACTGATGGTGCTCGGCCCGACCATCTGGGTGCAGATCCTCGGCAACGCCACCCCGGTCTACCCCTACGAGTACCCGGCGCTGTTCTCCATCGCGGTGGCCTTCATCGGCATCTGGTTCTTCTCGATCACCGACAAGTCCAGCGCCGCCGACGAGGAGCGCGCACGCTTCTACCCGCAGTTCGTCCGTTCGCAGACCGGCCTCGGCGCCAGCGGTGCTTCGGCTCACTGACAGCGGTTTCCCATGCGTGACTGGGGCAGCCTTCGGGCTGCCCTTTTTTGTGGCTATGTACCCGTTATATGTTGGTGGCGTAATTCTGCTCTTGTGGGAGCGGCCTTGGCCGCGAAATTCGGATAAATCCGCTCCCACAAGGCGTGCAACAACTAACGGGTACATAGCCTTTTTTGTGGGCGGCGGTATGATCGCCGGCCATACACATGGACGAACCGAGGAACTCTCAAGGATGAATACCCCCGTTACCCGCTGGGGCGCCGTTGTCCTGGCGCTGTGCCTGACCCTGCTGGGCGGCTGCTCCAACAAGAGCTTCGAATCGCCGAGTGCGGCCGCTGAGCCCGCATCCGCCCCCGTGGAGCAGGTGTCGCCCGTTGGCCGGCCCGAGGGACGCCTGCTGGCATGGAGCGCCGATCTTTCCGTGGAAGTGGCCGATGTCGACAAGACTGTCGCGGAACTCAACGCCCGCATCGTCGCTCTTGGCGGATACGTCGAGGAGAAGAGCGACTATCGGGGACTGAATTACAACCTCGTCTACCGCGTGCCCGACAAGCTCTTCGACGGTACCGTGAGCGAGATAGAACAGAGCGGCAAGGTGTTGTCGCGCAGCGTCAAGGGCAAGGACGTCACCGAGCAGTACGTCGATCTGGATACCCGGCTCAAGACCAACCTGGCCCTGCGCGACCGCTTCCGCGATCTGCTGGGCAAGGCCAGGGACGTCAAGGACATCCTGCAGATCGAAACGGAGCTGAACCGCGTCCAGACGGAAATCGACGCGATGGAAGCCCGCATGCGCATCCTCAACGACCAGATCCACATGTCCGTCATCCGCCTGACGCTGCTCCAGCAGACGCCACCACAGCCACCGACCATCTACGGCCCGCTGGGCTACCTGTACAAGGGTGTGGAGTGGGTGGTGGTGAAGCTGTTCGTGATCCGCGAGTGAACTGAGCATGGAACTGCTTCGCATGCTGTCGTCGTCGCTGGCCTTCACGGCCGGCATCGCCTGCCTGGTATACGGGCTGACCGGCGATTCGTTGCTGCCGTGGCTGGTCGGCATGGCGCTGTGCTTCCTGCTGGCGTACTGGCTGTGGCCCCGCGGACGGGACGCGCAGAGCCCCTGGCTCGATGTGCTGGAACTGCTGGTCGAGTTGCCGGTGAATGCCGTGCTCTGGCTGCTGCGCCAGTTCGGCCGGCTGTTCCGTGACGTCGACGGGGTGGACCTGTGAGTCGGCGCACGCTCGCGGCCCTCGGGCTCTGCGTGCTGCTGGCGGGCGGCGCGGCCACCTACGCCTGGCTCAAGGCGCCGTACGACAACGCGGCGGCCTGGGCGGTGGCGGAGGAATTCCTGCAACTGCTGCGCGACGACCGGATGGAGCAGGCCTACGACCTGACCCTGAAGGAGGACGGTTTGACGGGCCGCAACCTGAGCGACTTCGGCGATCTGGTCGGGCGCCAGCTGTGCTCTCGCGAGCCGTTGGCGCGGGTCTGGATGCACCCGCCGCAGTCCAACGGCAACCGCCTGCGCCGCTGGCTGCATGACCGCGAGCTGGACATGCCCAGCCTCGTCGCCCGCTTCGAGGGCGCCTGCCTGATCAGCATCGAACTGCGTCGCGACGGGGCAGGACGCTGGCGTGTCCATTACTTCCAGTCCACGGCGGGCTGAGGCTTGAGGCGCCCGCCGTCCTCGGGCATGGTTGAGCATCGGCTTCCCGCACGAGCGAACGCACCATGGACTGCACCTTCCTGATCATCCCCGGCTATGGCGACTCCGGTCCCGACCACTGGCAGAGCCTGTGGCAGCACCAGGACCCGCGTTTCCGCCGGGTCGAGCAGCGCGACTGGTGGAATCCGGTGTGCGAGGAGTGGGTGGCGACCCTGGAGCAGGCGGTGGCCGCCAGCGGGCCGCACACCGTGCTGGTGGCGCACAGCCTTGGCTGCGGGCTGGTCGCCCACTGGGCCGCGCAGACCCGCCAGCGCATCCGCGCCGCCATGCTGGTGGCGCCGCCCGACCCGGAAGGCCCGGCGGCCGAGCTGAACATCCAGGGCTTCGTGCCCGTGCCCGACCTGCCGCTGGCCTTCCCCAGCCTGGTAGTGGCGAGCAGCGATGATCCCTACGGCAGCCTGGAACACGCCCATGGCGCCGCCACGCGCTGGGGCAGCCGCTGGCACAACATCGGTGCCCGCGGGCACATCAACAGCGACAGCGGCCTGGGCGACTGGCCCGAAGGGCGAGCGCTGCTGCAATCCCTGCTGGAGTGAAGGGCCACGACGTGAAAAGGTTGTGTCCCCGTTACGTGTTGCAGACGCTACAGCTGCCTGCCCCTGGATTACTCCCCTTCGGGCCAGCGCAAGCGCTGTTCAGCGATACGGCTGCTGTCCCGCCTTTGCGGGAATGACGGTTTCAGAAGAAACTCCACCCCTACCTCGTCATCCCCGCGCAGGCGTGGATCCAGAAAAACTCAGGGCACGACAAGCTCTAACGGGGACATAGCCATGAAAAAGGCTATGTCTCGTTAGATGTTGGCGGCGCAATTCTGCGTTAGTGGGAGCGGCTGGGCGGCATCCCATAGGCCGCGACATTCGCGGATAAATCCGCTCCCACAAGGTGTGCAACAACCAGCGTGGACAGAGCCATGAAAAACGCCGCGACCCCCGGGTGGGGATCGCGGCGTTTCGTCTGGCGCGAGGGCGGAGGTTCGCGGCCTTATTCGTCCATCTGCGACTGCAGGTAGTTCTCCAGGCCGACCTTGTCGATCAGGCCCAGCTGGGTCTCCAGCCAGTCGATGTGCTCTTCCTCGGATTCGAGGATGTCTTCCAGCAGTTCGCGGCTGCCATAGTCGCCGACGGCCTCGCAGTAGGCGATGGCGTCCTTCAGGTCCGGTACGGCCTGCATTTCCAGGCGCAGGTCGCTGGCCAGCATTTCCTTGGTGTTTTCGCCGATCATCAGCTTGCCGAGGTCCTGCAGGTTGGGAATGCCTTCGAGGAACAGGATGCGCTTGACCAGTTTGTCGGCGTGCTTCATCTCGTCGATGGATTCCTTGTACTCGTGCTCGCCGAGCCGGTTCAGGCCCCAGTCCTCATACATGCGGGCATGCAGGAAGTACTGGTTGATCGCCACCAGCTCGTTGCCAAGGATCTTGTTGAGATGCTGAATGACCTTCTTGTCGCCTTTCATGAGAGAGTCCGCCCGGAGTTGTGAGTGATGATGGCGAAGTTTGCGCTCCAAGTTGCAGTTGGTCAAATATAAGTTATTGAATTATATATAAAAATTAATATAAATAAGAATGTTTAGCTTCTGCGTTTGGCGCTAAGTAATTGATATATTGAAGTAATTGTCGGGGCGGCGGATTGATGTCGCCATTTCCGGCAAACAGCGCCGATAGATATATTCGCGATGAACTGCGGAGTGAATGAAAATGATTCTTCGATTGGCGGCCGACGCGGTCGTGCTGCTGCACTTTTCGTTCATCCTGTTCGTGGTCTGCGGCGCACTCGCTTTGCTGCGCTGGCCGCGCCTGGCCCTGCTGCACCTGCCGGCGGCGATCTGGGGCGTGACCGTGGAGTGGCTGCACCTGCAGTGCCCGCTCACGCCACTGGAGAACCGGCTGCGCCTGGCGGCGGGACAGGCCGGCTATGACGGCGGGTTCGTCGAGCACTACCTGATCCCGCTGATCTACCCGGCCGGGCTGACGCCGCAGATCCAGCTCTGGCTGGGCGCCGTGGTGCTGGCGATCAACCTGCCTATCTACATCTGGCTGCTGTGGCGCCTGCGTGCCGGCCGCTGATGCGCTTGTGAGTGGTCATTCAGCCGCCTGATGCTGCGTCGCGGCGCGGGGCGCCTTGGCTACACTCGCTCCAACCTCACCACAGAACAAAGGCAGCAGTATGCAAAAACGCATGATGATTACCGGCGCCGGCTCGGGCCTGGGACGCGAGATCGCCCTGCGCTGGGCCCGCGAGGGCTGGCGCCTGGCGCTGTGCGACGTGAACGAACAGGGCCTGGCGGAAACCCTGAAGCTGGTGCACGAGGCGGGGGGTGACGGCTTCACCCTGCGCTGCGACGTGCGCGACTACAGCCAGCTCACCGCCGTGGCCCAGGCCTGCGACGAGCGCTTCGGCGGCCTGGACGTGCTGGTCAACAACGCCGGCGTGGCGGCCGGCGGCATGTTCGCCGACCTCAGCCTGGAAGACTGGGACTGGCAGCTGTCGATCAACCTGATGGGCGTGATCAAGGGCTGCAAGGCCTTCCTGCCGATGCTGGAAGCCAGCGGCGGGCGGATCATCAACATCGCCTCCATGGCGGCCCTGATGCAGGGTCCGGCCATGAGCAACTACAACGTGGCCAAGGCCGGCGTGGTGGCGCTGTCGGAAAGCCTGCTGATCGAGCTGAAGCCGGTCGGCGTGGGCGTCCACGTGGTCTGCCCGTCGTTCTTCCAGACCAACCTGCTGGATTCCTTCCGCGGCCCGACCCCGGAGATGAAGCAGCAGGTCGGCAAGCTGCTCGAGGGCAGCCCGATCAGCGCGGCCGACATCGCCGACTACGTGTATCAGGAAGTGGCCAAGGGCGAGTTCATGATCCTGCCCCACGAGCAGGGCCGCATGGCCTGGGCGGTCAAGCGGCAGAACCCGCAGCTGATCTACGACGAGATGACCAAGATGTGCGAGAAGATGCGCGCCAAGATGGGTGCAGCCTGATCGTTCGCCATTCGCGGATGGAAGAACGCCGTTTCCCCGCCGAGGGGAAACGGCGTTTTCATTTGCGCGATCAGCCGCGCGGCGACTTGAGCAGGCGGTCCAGGCGGGCGTCGAGGCGGCGCTTGAGCTCGGCCTCGATCTGCGGCACGAAGTCGTCGATCACGTCCTGCAGGATCAGCTGGGCGGCGGCGCGCAGCTCGGCGTCCAGCTTGCCGGAGGTCAGCAGGCTCTGCTGCACGGCGGTGCCGATGGACGGGGCGGCGGGTGCGGCTGGTTTGGCGGGTGCGGCGCCGGCAGCGGGTGGCGCGACGGCGGGCTGCGCCGGGTAGGACAGCGGCATGCTCGTCACCGGCGGGCTGGCCGGGATGGTGGTGGTCGGCGAACTGCCCGGCCCGGGCTGGATGATGTCCGAGAGCAGGGGAATCTGCAGGTCGTCATCCAGGCTTTCGGTCAGCAGCGGCGGTTCCAGCTGGTCCTTCTCCAGCAGCTGGCGGATGGCTTCCAGATCATCCAGCAGGAGATCGCGCTTCGGTGGTTTGGAGCTGTCCATGGGCGTGGCGTTGCGGCGGTGGAATGGGGACGAGGCGTGGGATTCTACGCGCAGTACAGGCCTATTTCGACCTTGCTTTCCTTCAGAGTTCCACGCGCTGCGGGTCGTGGCCGAGCTTGCGGTACTGGCGGAAGTTCTCGCGGCACTGGGCCAGCAGCGCCGGCTCCTGGTTGACGATCTCGATCACCCGGCTGAAGCGGGGGAGATGGGGCGACAACTGCGGGTGCAGGTTGAGCAGCACGCCGCCGGCCAGCGCCGGCTCCTGGTCGAGGCCGATCACCACCGGCGCCTGCGGGTCGGCCTGGTGGAGGTCGTGCGGCACGAAGGCTTCCTGACGGAAGCTCCACAGCAGCCGGTCCAGCTCCTCGCACTGGGCCTCGTCGCTGCCGCGCAGGAACACCGGCAGGCCGGCCTTCCAGGCCTTGGCCGCCAGCTGGCAGGCCGCGCGCAGGCGGCCTTCCGGGGTGGCAGAGGAGAGCACGTAGAACTCGATGCGGATCATGGGGCTGTCGGCGCTGGAGGAATGGTCATTGTAGGAGCGAGTTCTGCTCGCGAAGCTTTCGGGTTGCCTGTGTTCGCGAGCAGAGCTCGCTCCTACAGGGGGATCAGTCGTAGCCCGGATGCAATCCGGGGCAGCAGCGCCCCCGGACTGGCATCCGGGCTACGGGGCTGGCGTCAGGCCTTGGCGCGGTCCAGCAGGTACTGGGTGAGCAGCGGTACCGGCCGGCCGGTGGCGCCCTTGTCCTTGCCGCCGCTGATCCAGGCGGTGCCGGCGATGTCCAGATGTGCCCACTGGTAGCTCTTGGCGAAGCGCGAGAGGAAGCAGCCGGCGGTAATGGTGCCGGCCTTCGGCCCGCCGATGTTGGCGATGTCGGCGAAGGGGCTGTCCAGCTGCTCCTGATACTCGTCGTACAGCGGCAGCTGCCAGGCGCGGTCGTCGGCGTACTCGCCGGCCGCGAGAATCTGCTTCACCAGGGTGTCGTCGTTGCCCATCAGGCCCGAGACGTTGCTGCCCAGGGCGACGATGCAGGCGCCGGTGAGGGTGGCGATGTCGATCACCGCCTGCGGCTTGAAGCGCTCCGCGTAGGTGAGGGTGTCGCACAGCACCAGGCGGCCTTCGGCGTCGGTGTTGAGGATTTCGACGGTCTGCCCGCTCATGGTGGTGACGATGTCGCCCGGGCGGGTGGCGCGCCCGCTCGGCATGTTCTCGGCGCAGGCCAGCAGGCACACCAGGTTGATCGGCAGCTGCAGTTCCAGCACGGCGCGCAGGGTGCCGAACACGCTGGCGGCGCCGCACATGTCGTATTTCATTTCGTCCATGTTGGCGGCCGGCTTGATGCTGATGCCGCCGGTGTCGAAGGTGATGCCCTTGCCGACCAGGGCGAAGGGCTTGTCGTCCTTCCGCCCGCCGTTGTACTGCATCACGATCATCCGCGGCGGCTGCTCGCTGCCCTGGGCCACGGCGAGGAAGGCGCCGGCGCCCAGCTCCTTGAGTTTCTTCTCGTCGAGGATGTCGACCTTGAGGTTCTTGTGCGCCTTGGCCAGGGTCTTGGCCTCGTCCGCCAGGAAGCTGGGGTGGCAGAGGTTCGGCGGCAGGTTGCCGAGGTCGCGGGTGAAGGCCATGCCGGTGGCGATGGCGCGGGCGTGCAGGCTGCCGCGCTCGACCTCGGCCAGCTCGGCCTTGTCGGCGATCAGGGTGATCTTCTTCAGGGCTCGGGGCTCGGCCTTCTTGCTCTTGAAGCGGTCGAACACGTAGCCGCCGTCGGCCAGGGTCTCCACCAGCAGGCGGGCCTTGGCGTAGGCGTCGCGGCCCTTGACCGCGAGTTCGCCGAGGGCCAGCACGGCGTCGCCGCCGCCGAGGTTCTTCAGCACGCCATGGGCGCCTGCAACCAATTTGCGGAACTGGCGGTCGGATAGTTCGCCCTTGCCGCTGCCCACCAGCAGCACGCGCTCGGCCTTGAGGCCCGGCAGGCTGTGCAGCAGCAGGGTCTGGCCCTGCTTGCCGGTGATGTCGCCGCGCTTGAGCAGGCTGGAAATCGCGCCGCCGCTGGCGTCGTCCACGGCCTTGGCCGCGGCGCCGAGCTTGCGGCCTTCTCCGAGCGCGACCACCAGGGTCGCGGTCTTCAGGGTTTCCGGACGGGTGCTTTTGACGAGGAATTCCATGTGCTGTCCCCAAGACAAAGAGTCGGGTTTGGCGGATAATTTAGAGGTTAGTTCGTATCCGCTTGAATCATAAGGACTTTATGTCTTTTCTGATTCTGTTTGTACCGATTTAGTACCATTTTCAGGCATCGGGAGCTTAGCCAGTTCCGACCAGTCGCCCGCCGAGTTGATCCACTTGGCGTAGGTGGTGAGCAGAACCTCGACGGTGTGCCCCATCTGATTTGCGATGAAGGCGATCTTCATATCCGACATCAGGCACATCGTCGCGTAAGTGTGGCGGGTATCGTACTGCCGCCGCCGGCGGATGCCCAGCGCCTCGAGCGCTTCGAACAGGTAGCCGGTGGGTCCCTGCGGGTCCAGCATCAGGTCGCCGCCCTGGGCTGGCGGGAACACGAACGCGGTCTTGCGCCTGATCCGCCCGCGCGCGACCCGGGCTCGTTCCAGGGCGTGAAGGGCGCGGTCGTTCAGCAGCACCTGGCGGGGCTTGCGATTCTTCACGCGCTCCACCAGGCCTTCGTCGTCGGTCATGGTCCGGTGGACTGACGCGGTCCTGGCCTGTTCGTCCACCTCCGATATCATCAGCGCGCGCTGCTCGCCCGGACGCATGCCGGTGTAGAAGGCGAACTCAATCGCGCAGGCGTAAATCTCAGTGCGTTTGCCGGCGTACTTCTCGTACAAATAGTCGATGATGCGATCCGCCTCCTCCCGGGTGTAGGGGTCGATCTCCTTTCTGTGCTTGGGCGGCAGATCAATGGCGTCGGCCGGGTTCTTCGCGAGCCAGCCGTCCTTGACCGCGGAGTTGAGCAGGGTGCGCAGCCGGACCAGGGCGGTGCGCTTCGCCGTGGCCGACACCCAGGGCGTGTCCGTGACGATGCGGCGCAGCTGATACGCGGTGATCGTAGAGACGGGCTTGATGGCGAGAAACGGCATCCAGTGCCGGTTCAGGGTGGCGCGGTAGTTCTTGCGCGTGCCCTCGACAATGTCGCGGCCATTCAGCCAGACCTGGGCGTACTCACCGAAGGTCGGCTCGACGCGATCCAAGGCATAGCTGGTGTTCGGGAACAGCTCCAGATACTTGGTGTCGTCGAGGGCACCGTGCTTGATGAGCTGCGTTACTTGAGCACGTAGACTGGCTGCGGCCTGGACACCCTTGGCCGTTTGCGGGAACGGGAGGGTTTCGCATCGCCGGGGAGGGGTTGCTCCGCGCCAGGTGAAGCGGATGCGGATCGAGTCACCAACGAATTCAACTCCGGGGGGCAGTCCCAGGTGCTTTCCAGCCATGCTTCGTACCTTTTTACGCTGTAAATCACGTCCCCGTTGATCTTGTTCCACACGCCGTAGGGGATTTTCTTTTTCAGGCGGCGGGTCTGCAGCGCCCGGAACGTGATGCCGAGGTGCTCGGCCATCTCCGGCTCGCTGAGTTTGTCGTGGTCGATTGGCGGCAGGGCTTCGGCTGTGCTCATCGTCAGTCGCTCCTCCTCAAGCTGCCGCCGCAGTGGGCCACGCGCCGAAGGCGTCGAAGATGAGAGCGGCCTGCGCCTCGTCGAGGGTCACGTCATCCGGGATCGCGATCCATGCCAGGGCGGGGCGGTGCTTCGGATTGCAGCCATCGCGCAGCTGGACGCCGTAGGTCTCGATGATCTCGCTCAGGGCCTTTGCGAGGTGTACGCCGTGCGGGGCCACCTCGGTGCTTTTCATGTATCGCTCACCCCGCTGGTCGCAGCACAGCGCGGCGAGGTAGATGCACCACCGGTGCGGGATATCGCACAGCGCTTCGGCGATGGCCTGGCGGCTGTTGGATGTGATCAGCGAGGCGTGCTTCCAGTTGATCATCGTCTGCAGCTGGGCCGCTTCAGAGTCGATGACGGCCACATGGTGGTTGCGCAGCATGGAGCCGTAGTAGCGTTCCAGTCTCGCGCGGTGGTTGTAGGGTTTGCGGCGGCTCATGAATGGGGCGCCTCCTCTGTGCGGCTATTCTGGTGGTTCGATATGGAGGGGTGGCTATGGGACTGAACCGACCGACCCAGCAGCTCAGGAGCGAACTGCGTGACATGGCATTTCAGAGTGAGAATGCTTGCGTTGACTTGTGGCGAATCGCCCAGGCGCTGCCTGATGCTCAGGCCTTGCCGCTGTTGCAGGTGGCCATTTCCATTCAGGCGACCGCAGATAGGCTCACTGCGCTGGCCGACCGAGTGCGCGCCGGCAACATCGCTGTTGCAAAGAGCAACGGCGGCTCTACAGGTGTCGGCGGCGGCTGATCTGCAGATACTGGTCGGCCGTTTCATGTTGCCTCCCAAAGCAGCTTCTGGCCCTGGTTCGGCGTTTCCACTCGAGGCCGGCTAGACCTGCTCCAGCTGCCGCCGCCCCGCACGCCGACCAGTTTCCAGCCGCTGGCGCGCAGGCTTGTGCCGGACTCGCTGGACAGCACGTAAGTGATCAGTCGCCGATAGCCCATGCCGCGGGCCGCCTGCCAGGCGGAGCCGTAGAGCTTCGAGCAGCCGTTGCGGGCGCCAGAGGTGCAGCAGCGAGTCACCTCCAGCGTCAGTCCGTCGTCGAGGTGCCGCGCTACCGGCCGGCCGATGATGGCCACTCCGACCACGCTGTCGCCCTGCACTAGGCCAAGGCTGAACTTGTGCCCCTGAACCGGCCCATGGTGACGATGATGCAGGCGAACAAACTCGTTCGCCTCTGCCAGGCTGAGCGGGCAGATGGTGAGACTCACGCCGGCACTTCCTGCGACAAGGTTTTCAGCAGCGTCTGCAGCTGGCTGAGCCCCTGCAGCTTGGTCGCGGCTGACTCCTGTTCCTGGGCCACCACCAGGGCCGCCTCCTCGATCTGCCGGGCCAGGTGCTGCATCTGTTTGCCGGTCGCTGAAAGCTGGCTGGCCAGGTCGGCCAGCAGTTCGACGGAGGATTTGGCCGGGGCGGTGGCGGGCTTGCTGGTCGATTCGCGCATGGGTTGCTCCGGGGTGTTGGCGGCGGTGGTGAGTGGCTCGCGGACTTCGACGCGTCGGAAGTGGCTGCGCGGGTGTTCCCGCACAAGGCCGGCTTCCACCAGTGCTTTCAGGCAGCCGCGGATCACGTGCAGATCGGCGCTGCTGCGGGTGCTGGCGGCGAGTGCCAGCTTGATCTGGCTTGGTTGCCAGGCCTCTTGGATCGGGACGGCCTCGTAGACCTTGCACGCGATGGCGCTGCAGCCCTGGAGGGCGGCCTTCTGCTTGCTGGGCGTCATGTCGCGGGCTCCTTGTCGGCTGGGCAGCGGCAGTTCCAAACCTCGGCTAGCTCCTGCTTCACGTCACCGCCGAGCGCATAGCGAATCTCGCCGGTGGTGACGCATGGGCGCGTAGCGGTGCAAGTGACTACGTAGCCGCTGGGCTCCACCTCGACATAGGCGCCCGGCATGCCACAGCAGGGGCAGGGGGCCAACTGGTGGTTGCAGGCCGCAGTGTGCTGGGTTTCCTCCTCGTCGAACTGTGCGGCATAGTCGGTCGAGTCCCACACCGCCCCGATGCCGCCGCACTCGCTGCAGCCCGCGCCGAGCATGCAGTGCAAGGACTTGCTGTAGAGGTACTGGCCGACCGGGTGGCCGTCCTCGGTTTCGTAGCAGCCTGTGCAGCTCCGCCAAAAGCCATTGCCTTCCTGTAACTGATCCGCCACCCCCTCTAGTTCAGGGGGCTGCCTGCCCAAGCAGCGAAGTGTGGCGCTGACTTCGCCGTGGCCCAGTACATCGAGCACGTATGCCCACAGATCGGGCGCGCTCAGTTGGAAGCGGTCGAAGTCCGTATCCGGTTCGATGCCGATCAGACAACTGGACATGGCGCCGGCCGAGCCCTCGCCCGTCTTGGTCATGAGGGTGGCTACCCGTCCGTCTCCGCCGGGCTCGGTGCGGTGAAAGTCGTAGGCGTACATGCGATAGCTATCGCCGGCACGAATAGCAGAGCGGCCCTCCTCGCGCATGATCACGGGTGCATTCGGTGTCCAAGGCCGCCCGCCACATGCGCTGCGCGGCCCCTCGTGCAGGTACAGCCGGTGGGTGGCGCCCTGTTCATCGGCAGCGGCGATGGCTCGATAGCTGATGTTGATCTGCTCGCCAACGAGCACTTGAGACTCGAAGCTGAAGCGGTGGCTGTGGATGGCGGAGTGCTCGAAGCAGCGGCGGCGCGGAAGATCCGGGTGCCAGACGTGCAGCCGCTGGCCGCCCTGAAGCAGGACCTGAACGAAGCCGAGGCCGTGTAGGCTGATGATGGATTTCATCGGGTCGTGGATGGTGGTCATGCCTGGTCACCCTCCGTGCTTTCGGGCCACTCGCGCGGCTCGCCGATCATCCGGGGGCAGATGGCCCAGCCGAACAAATTGAAGCTGCGGATGGTGGCTACGGCTGCGGGCACGAACCCGGGCGGCGCATCAGCCAGACGGCCGATGATCTCCAGATGGTCTCCGGCATCTACCAGCGCCACGTCCTCGGTTATGAAGCGGGGTAGCAGGAAGTCCAGTAGGCGGTTCATGCAGCCCCCTTGAATGTCTTGGTCATGGCCAGGTCGACGGTGCGCCCGCGCAGCAGCAGGGCCTTGGTCAGGTGCCGGCGGTCGGTCTGGCTGTGGGTGGCCTGGCGCAGCTGGCCGAAGTAGCTGTTGGCGGTGTCGCGCAGGTCGCTCGCGGGCGTTGTGGCCACCCGGCGCAGGGCGTTGGCGACCGTGCGGCGCCGGGTGATGCGGCGGTGGGGAAGGATGACCTGGCCCACGAAGTCGACGCCGCGAGCCAGGGGCTGGCGGATGGTCTTGCTGGGGTTGAGGCGGGCGTGCAGGCGCTCGCCGAGGAAGGCCTCGATCTGGTCGTGCCAGGCGTTGAGCTGCTGCGGGCTGCGGTGGAGCAGCACGAAGTCGTCGACGTAGCGGATATAGTGCCGCACGCGTAGGCGGTGCTTAATGAACTGGTCCAGCGCGTTGAGGTAGACGTTGGCGAAGAACTGGCTGGAGAGGTTGCCGATGGGCAGGCCCAGGTGGGCCGGCTGCGCGATCAGCCGCTTGTGCTGTGGCACGCGGTTGAGCAGCCGAGCCGGGCTGCGCAGCTGGTAGTTCGCGCGCGGGTCATGCCAGAGAATTTCAAGCGCCAGGCGCTGCCAGGGCTGCTCCGGGATCGCGGCACGCAGCTGCTCGGCCAGCACGCGCTTATCGATGCTGACGAAGAAATTCGCCAGGTCGCACTTGAGGTAATGCGCCGGCCGGCGCCAGTTCTCGGTGATGCTGCGCGCCTTGCGCTCGAGGCGTTCGGCGGCGTAGAGGGTGCCGCGCCCTTCGATGCAGGCGCAGGAGTCGGCGATGAAGGTGCGCTCGATGCGCGCGCCGACGTGGTTGTACAGCAGGTGGTGGACGATGCGATCAGGGAAGGCGGCGGCCCACACCTCGCGCGGCTTCGGGTGGGTGACCACGAAGCAGATGGAGGGGCCGGGGCGCCAGGTGCCGCTGTTCAGCTCGGTGTGAAGCTGCATGATGTTGCGCTCCAAGTTGAACTCGAATGCAAGGGCCGAGGCGCTGCCGCGCTTGGTGCGGCGGCAGTCGTGGTAGGCCTGCATGAGTGCCTCAATAGAAAATCCAGCATGGCCAGGGGCTGCACCGGGTGATGCTGCGGACGGCGAAGGCCGGCCTGGCGTAGTCCTTGTGGTCGTTGTTCTGGTTGCCATCGTCGAAGTTCTGAATCCACGCGTTGTTCGGGCCGTTCTGCGCCAGGTCGTGCTATCTACGTCGCGCTGCCGAAGGCCGAGGCCGATCAGCGGCGAAACTGCGCGGGGCCTGCCCGGGCGAAGCCGGGTGGTTCCCCTGGTGCGCATGTCGGTGGCCTTGTGGGCCAGCGGCACGACCAGAATCAAAATCGCGCTGTCATGAAGGCCGTGACCCTCATGCCTCTGGCGATGCGGCATTGCGTTTCCACCCTGTGGCCTGCCGGCCTATGTCATCGGTCAGTTCAACGGTGCGGCCGTGCTGCTTGGGGCTCAGCAGTCGGAGGTCGACCGCCAGCCGCAGTGCAAGCTCGACAACCTGAATGCCCTCCAGCGCCTGCTGGATGTAGGCGACCCGCGCCGCGCCGGTGGCGCTGTTGGCGCGGAAAACCAGTAGGCTCAGGTCGAAGCACTCGTTGAGCACCCGCTCGCCGAGGGTCCGCCCGAAGGGGCGGCGCCACCCTGCGCTCAGCTCGGCAACGAGCAGAGCCAGTTCAGCGAGGCGCTTGTAGATCGGCAGGTGTTGGGCGATGGCCATGCTGTAAAACTCGCTACCGCGCGCTACGCGCGCGGTTCAAGGGCGTTAAGTGTTGAAGGGGTGACTGCGATTCTGCGGACGGCGAAGGCCGGCCTGGCGCAGGCCTTGCGGCCGCCGTCCTGGTTGCCATCGCCGAAGCCCTGAATCCACGCGTAGCCCGGGCCGTCCTGCGTGCTGGTGAGCCACCAGCCCTTGTTCTCGAACTGCTCGGGGATGTTGGCCCAGCAGAGAAACGCCTCGGCCTGCGAGGGCAGGTAGAGATCGGCGTGCCCTTCCGCCTGCTGCTCGCTGGCCCACTTCGCGGCCGGGTGCTCGACACCGGAGGCGAGTAGGGCACGGGTGTTGGCCAGGCCGTCGCGGCGGTGGTTGGCGCCCTCGATGCGGTGGCCGGCGGAGCCGTAGACGATGGAGTCGATCTGCGCGTGCTTCGGTGCGATCAGGTGGTAGTCCGGTGCGCCGTTCTCGCCGCGGATCACGCCGACGTAGGTGCCGCCCTGGCCCTCCCAGTGCTGGCCGATGGCGGGCGGGATCAGGTACTCGCTGGCGGTGAGCAGTACGCCGACGATGCCCTCCACTGGGGCCAGGCCGGTTTCCTGTTCCAGGGTGTGGCGAGCGAGCAGGGCGTTGTTGGTGAGCAGCGTGGTGGTGCCGACCGACAGGGTGATTTCGTGTTGCATGGTCATGTCCTCAAATTTGGAGCCGACCGCGCGCTGCGCGCGCGGCTGGGAGAGCGAAGTGGTCAAGGGGTGACTTCGATTCTGCGGACGGCGAAGGCCGGCCTGGCGTAGCCCTTGTGGCAGGTGGTCTGGAGGCCACCGACGAAGGCCTGAACCCACGCGAGGAACGGGCCGCCCTGCGTGCTGCTCCAGTAGCCGCACGCTTCCAGCGCCTCCTCCCCGCCCTCCTGAAAAGCGGCATCGGGGCTCTGCGCCGGCTCGCTCGGGGTGTAGAGGTAGCCCGGCGGCAGGCTGCTGGGGTTGTCGCCGTCGCGGAAGCTGCACCAGTTCTCCTCGGCGGTCGGCTTGCAGGCGCGGTAGACCAGTTCGATCTCGTCGCGGGCGCCGAGATACCAGTCCTCGCTGCCGTCAATCGACAGGCCCAGCGCCCAGGCGCCCAGCGCGTAGCCGGCCTCGGCCATGGCGCGGGTGTTCGCCAAGCCGTCGACGCAGCTGGCGGCGCCGGGGATCACGATGCCGGCCTCGCCCCAGCGCGTTTCCGCGTGGAAGCCCTGGGCCTTGGGTGCGCGCACCAGGGCGAAGGTCTTGCCCTGCAGTCCGAACAGGCCCATGAAGAACCCGCCACCCAGCGGCGAACGGAGGGCGGGAACCTGGGCGGCGTTGATGGTGGTGATGATGCTCATTTGTCGTTACCTCGAATCTGGATGGGGTCAGGCGCAGCGCTGGCGGTGGGTGGTGGTGAGCAGCTGCAGCAGGCGGTCATGGAAGTGCTGGCGGACGATCTCTTGCGGGAGCTTCGGTATCCGCTCGCGGATGGGATCGACGCCGCGCAGGCATTCCCACTCGGTCGGGTGGTCCGGCAGCAGGTCGCGGCGCTCGGTGGCGAGCGCGACCATGTCTGCGCGCTTCACGCTGGCGGGCAGCACGGGGTTGAGGTCGAAGCGCTCGCAGATGGCCGTCCAGATGCGCTGCTCGATCTGGTGATACGCGTCCAGCAGCAGCGTCAGCGCGTCGCCGTTGTCCGCGGGCAGCAGGCGGGCGCTGGCGGCGCTGATCATTGCTTTGTTCCGGTCAAGGCCGGCCTCCGCGATGATCGTCAGCCAGGCTTCGGTGCTGGCTTCTGTGGCCTCCGCCAGCAACAGCTTGAGCGGGCGCGTCAGGTCACTGATGTATGCCTCGGTGCTGTCGTGCAGCAGCCCGGCCAGCTGCTCCTCCGCGCTGCCGCCCTCCAGGGCGATCAGGTCGGCCACCAGCAGGCTGTGCTGGGCGACCGAGTAGTGCCAGGCGCTGTGCCCGTTGAAGCGGCACACGTTGCTGAGCGCATGCGCCAGGTCGGCTGCCACGATCATGGCGGCGGCGGGGTTCAGCAGGCTGAACGGCACTGCGTTGTTGGTGAGTATCCAGCTCATGCCGGCACCCCCTGCTGCGCTTTCTGGTGCAGCTGCAAGGCCATGATCAGCTGGCGGGCTTCGTGCTTGGCATCGTCCAGGGCGTGGTGCTTGATACCCTCGAACGGCAGCGTCTCGGCCTCGGGATAGAGGGCCAGCAGGGTGCGCAGGTCGCGGTCATTCCAGAACATCCAGGGGCGTTCGATGTTGTGGGCGTCAAAGGCGCTGCCGATGATTACGTTGTCGAAGCTGCTGCCGTTGCCCCACAGCAGCGCCTGCCGGTTGGGCTCGCCGGTGCGCACGGCGCCCATGAACTCGCACAAGTCCAGCAGTGCCTCGAATACCTGCACAGGCTCAGGGCTGGTGATCGCCTCTTGTGCCTCGCGGCTTTGCCGAAGCCACCAGTTGATCGTGCCGGCGTCTACCGTCAGACCGGCGCTCAGGGAACTCTGCAGGTCGACGTGGCGATAGAACGTGTCGGTGATCTGCAGGTTCTCGATGCGGACGCAGCCGATAGCGACGATGGCGGAGGTCGGGCGGTTGCCCATGGTCTCGAGGTCGAGAATGAAGTGGGTCTGGTTGATCATGCTGCCTCCGGCTGCTTGGCCTTGGAGGCGACCAGGCTCATGGCCTGCTCGTAGCTCAGCACTCGGCGGTAGAAGGGCGTAGTGGGGCCGTCGTGGTTGGTCAGCACCAGGGCCTTGGTCGTGGGCGCCGGCATGCCGGGCTGCCAGTCGTCCACGATCTCGGTCAGGCCCAGCGCCTGGGCGATGGCCTTGGCGTTGGTCGTCTTGCCGCAGCGCTGCGGGCCGTAGACCAGCCAGCTTTTGCCGTTGGGCTGGACGCCGGCAGCGAAGGCGAGAATGTCGTCGGCCGGCGGCAGCGCTGCGTCCAGCTGCTGGATCAGCTGTGCCAGCTTGAGCGAGGCCGTGGCGAGGTGCTGGGCCTGCTCGGTGAGGTTGAGGCTGAGGTAGGTTTTCGCGGCCACGGCCAGCTGCTTGTCGATGATGCGCAGCGTGGTGAGGTCGTCCCGGGTCAGGGAGCGGCGGGCGTATGCGGCGACGCGCTCGTCGCAGTCACGCATGATCGCGTCGCGGTCCAGGCGGTGGGCGGCGCGCAGGTTGGTCTCGGTGGCGCGCTGCGCTTCGAGGTCGCCCTCGATCATGCGGATGCGCTCGACCAGCTGCTGGCGGGCGTCACTGTGGCCGTGGTCGTAGCCCGCGGAGAACGCATTGGCCGCGCTCCGGCGGGCGTACAGGCCCAGGCAGATCAGGCTCAGCACCAGGGCGGCGCCGAGCAGGGACAGGATGGTGATGGGTTGCATGTGCTGTGCCTCGGGGTAGGGCCGGTGGCTGGTACGGCCGCCGGCAGGGTGGTTACTTGTTGAGGGTCAGGGCGCCCAGGGTCAGCGGCACGAAGCCGCCCACTTCCGCCTCCAGTGCTGCCTTGAACTGGCGGGCGAACTCCTCGCGCTGGGCTTCCTCGCCGACCCAGCGCAGCTTCAGCACCGGGACATCGGCGCCGGTGATGACGGACAGGCGCAGGGTGATGGCGGCCGACTGCAGGCCCTCGAACGGGATGGCGGTGAAGATGAAGCCGGTCGGCAGGGTCTCCAGGCTCTTGGCCTCGATCTCATCCATCGAGCTGCGCGCGGCCGAGAAGTCGCCGACCGAGCTGTCACGCTGACTGACGGCCTTGATGCTCATGCGGCGGATGCCGTTGATGGCGGTCGAGAGCACCAGGGACTTGTCGCCCTCTTGGGCTTCCAGATGCGGTGCCCAGTCCTCCAGCCATTCGGCCAGGGCCTGCTGGCTCAGGGGCTTGCCGATGATGGAGTTCAGGGCCGAGTAGGCGGCGGTGGGCTTGAGGTCGAGCGTGGCGGTGTCATCGCCGTGGCCCGGGTTGTCCGGCGTGCCGAGGTTGAAGATCACGCGGGCGCTCATGGCGTCCTGATCGACGAAGCCGGCGGCACCGGGACCCTCGCCGACCTGGCGTTGCACGTAGGCGCTGAAGTCGGCGATGGATTGGGTGCTCATGGCTGCGCGGAAGCGGCTGCGGCCGTCCTGCAGGTGCTCCAGGCTCTGGAGCTTGAAGTTGTCCGGCACCAGGGCGGCGGGCGTCGAGGTGGCGATGTTGATGCCGGCGGCCACAATGGCGTTGGCGGTGATGGTGTCGAGGGCGTCTTTGGACAGCGACATGCTGTAGTTCCTTCTGGTAAGTGGGTTTTCGGGGTGGTACTCAGTCGCGCGGGATCACCGGCGCTTCCGACTGCTTGAACAGCTGGGCCGTCGGGTCGCTCTGGAACAGCTCCAGGCCGTTGGCGGTGACGTACATCGGGGTATCCAGCGCGGTGTCCTCGCGCTTGCTGCCGCGCTTGGTGGGCTGGGCGAAGTCGAGCTTGTGGTTGATCTTCACCTGGTTGCTCTCGCCGATCTGGCTGAGTTCCAGGGTGATGACGACCTTGCCCTTCTTGCCGAACTCGACCACGCCAGCGGCGACGTCGGAGAGGGCGCGGCCGACCTGCTGGCTGAACACGCCTGCGTTGAGGGAGTTGATGAACTCGCCGGTATCAGTGGCTTTCATGGTGCTGTGCCTCTTGGTGGTGGGCTGGTAAGGCCCGGTTACGCCGCTTTCGCGGCTTGCGCGTCGAGCCACTCGGCCAGCTGCGGCAGGAACACGACCCAGGGGCCGCGGTCGCCGCGCTGACGGGTGAGGGGCACGTCGATCTTCTTGGTCCGGTGCTGACGCAGCAGCGCGCGGACGCTCGGGATGTCGGTGAGGTGGTCCTGCAGCAGCTGCTCGGCGGTGATGTAGTTCGCCGGGTAGCGGCGCCGCAGTTGCTCGAGGGTGTTCAAGGCCACACCTCCCCGCGGCGGGCGGAGAGGCGGGCCTGCAGCAGTTCCACCAGCCCTTCGGCGGTGCCTGCGGCGCCGCTGGCGGCGATGTTGCCGGCCTCGTCGGTGATCACTGCCCCGAGCGGGCGCACCGGGTCGTGGGTGATGGTGACGTGCGGCAGCCAGCGCGCCGGGGTGATGGCCAGCAGGGCGGTGTAGAGCGTCACCAGGGCGATAGCCTCGGCCGGGATGCTCTCCAGGCGCTCGATGCACTCGCGGGCGGCGTCGCGCACCACTTCGGCGGCGACCGCCGTGGGGTTGCGGTAGTGCATGTCGGCCAGCTTGACCACGCCGATGGCGTCGGTGATGGGGTTGGGCTTGCTCATGCGACGTGGTCCTTCTTGATCTCGACGCGCAGCTGGGCGGCAAGCCAGGCGAGGCCCTTCTCGGTGACCTTGATCACGGCGTAGTGCTTGCGAAAGCCGAGCTGGCGGGGCTGGGTGGTGCGCGGCTCCTCGAACAGGTGGCCGCCACCGACGTGCTGTGCCGCCAGGCTGCCGTCGCGGTTGAGGTGCTTGTGCTCGCGCAGCCACGCGCGCAGCGCGTTCTCGCTCATGCCCAGGGCCTGGGCAGCTGCCTTGAGGGGGCGATTCATGGGTGCTCCTCCCGCCCGGCGCCGCAGCAGGCGAGGCCAGGCAGGCCCGTGCGGTAGGAGAGCGCCGGATTGACGGTGCAGGGCAGTTCCTGCAGGCGGCACCAGGCACCGCGCAGGTGCTTGCACCCCTGGCAATCGCGGTTGTCGCTCCAGGCGCGGGCAACTGCGGCGGAGCCGGCGGCGCGCGCCAGGCGCAGCCACTCGGCCCAGCGGGCGCGGCGCTCCGGGGTGGAAATGGTCAGCATCTTGTCGCCGAGCAGGTCGGCGAAGCGGATATCCAGCGTCACCGCCGGCAACAGCAGGGTCTGTTGGCGCATGGTCTGACCCTCAAGCGGCTGCAGCGAGGCGCCCGAGGGCGGCGGCTTCGATCCACTCGCACAGCCGGGCCAGGTAGAGGCCATCACCCGGCTTGAGCGCCAGGGCGTGGCGCTGCTTGTAGATGCGCAGCTCAGCCTCCAGGCCGTGGCCGGCCGGGTGGTCGATGCGATCCACCGTCAGCGTGGCGGTGTGCGAGAGCGGCCCGGTGAAGAGCTGCAGCTCGGCATCGCCTCCGTCCAGCACCAGGCGCTGCACAGCCGAGAGGCTGGCATCGTCCAGCGTGCTGTACAGCTCGGGTTCCTGGGCTTCCTGCTCGGCCGGCGCCTGGGCTTCCGGTGCGGGCTGCGGCAGGTAGCCGTGCAGGGCGGCCCGCATGAAGGACAGCTTGCGCTCGGCGGCCTGCAGTTCGGCGGCGTACATCTCGTCGTCGTCCCATGGACTGCGGTAGGGCTCCCAGTACGCGCTGGCGGTGGCGATTTCCTTGGGCGCGGGGAATCCCTGCCGCCAGGTGCTGGTGGCGGGGTAGATGCGCACTTGAATCTGGCGGATGTGGCCTGCGGTCTCGACGAACACCATGTAGCGCGGATCGACGGACAGCAGGGCGCTGATCTGCATGATCTGGATCAGCAGCAGCTGGACGGCCGGAGTCATGCCGCACCTCCGTCGAAGCCAGAGAAGTCCTCGAAGGCGGGCAGGGTGATCGGCAGCGGGGTGGATGCGAGCCGGGGGCGGCCGCCAGCGAGCACGATCAGGCGGCCGGTGGCCTGCTGGACGGCTTTGACGGCGTCAGGGTTGGTGATGCAGGCCGGGTGGATGAGTACCTGGCGGCTACTGGGTGTGGTGGTGTGCTGTGCCATGTCGCGTTCCCTTGGTAAGTGGGTACGCGAGCAAGTTACCTAATGGTAAATCTCTGGGTCAATACCTTTTGGTAAAAATATTCTTACATCAGTACTGAGTACCAAAAAACTTTACCAATGATGCGAATCCGCTGAGCGACGTAGTCCGGTTCGTAGCGCTCGTCAGGATGCTCGTCTTGGTTGTAGCTCCTGAGCCTCAGCCCGCCGCCTGGCAATCTATAAAGGACCTTCACCCGTAGTTGGCCTTCGTGGTCAATCGCATACATCTGACCGTCCTTCACGGCGGTGGAAGCTGTATCGATTCCAATTGTGCTGCCCTCGGGTAACACCGGCTCCATGCTGTTTCCGGTGACCGTAGCGCATGCCGCCATTGTCGGATCAATATTCTTCCGCTTCAGCGTCCGCAGCCCAAACCGTAGCTTCCGTCCTCCAGTCTCCAGCATGACTTCCGATCCCTTGCCGGCGGATATCTCTACTTCCTTGTAGAACGGAAGTTCAACCTCGTCCACGCCTAGAGGGGTGTCGTCATCCCAGGTCTCAATGGGCATCAGCATGCGGGACATCGCGCCGTCTTCTAAGAGGCTGCGCCGCTCGTGGGTGTCGTTGCCGGGCTCCGAGTCCAGGGCGCCGGGAGCGAGGCCAAGCGTATCTTCGATATAGCGAGCGAACTTTTCGCCTATGGTTTTGGCGTGCGGTCCGGTAGTAGCAAGACAGCGGCTTAGGTAGCTCGATTGGCGCTCCACGGCAGTGGCAAGCGCGCTGATCTTGCCTTCGAATCGGGAGTCGACAAGGGCACGAAGGTTGTTGCGTCTGATGTCGTGAATGTTCATGGGTTGGATGGTCGCGCCATTGTTACTAAAAAGTAAATTACCGTTTGGTGTTGACTGCTTTTACCGATAGGTAAATACTCCGCCTCGAAGTTGCTCGGCCGCTTTGGCAAGTGCAGAGGACGCCCATGAATCTCCACTCATACATAAAGCCCCTCTCGAAAGAGGATCTCGAGGCCTTTTCGGCTCGTTGCGACACGACCTCCGGGCAGATCAAGCAAGTCGCCTATGGCCGCCGCCCAAGCGCGGAACTCGCCATTAAGATCGAGATAGCGAGCGGCGGCAGGGTTACCTGCGAACAGCTGCGCCCGGACGTGAATTGGGGTTACCTCCGCGGGACTGCCCGGATGGACGGCGGCCAGGAGGCTGCCGCGTGATTGTCACCGATAGCATTGAGCAGGCCGGCACCCCCGGCCCTGGCTTGGAAGTGCTGATCCGCCACACCGAGGCCGGCTTACTGCTCCAGGCCCGCATGGACGGTGCCGTGTTCGAGAGCTACGCACCACGCGACGTTGAAACTGCCTTGGCGGCAGCCGGCTACCTCATTCGAGGTTCTCAACCACCACGAGCCCTGTTTCTTTGTCGCGATACACCAGTTCGTTGAACTCGATCTGGTGCAGTTCGGGGGCTCGCTGCTTGACGCGGTAGAACTCCAGGCCACTGAAGTCGAGTTCATGGTTGTCGGGGATGCCTTCGAGCATCTGCTTGAGCATCCCGACAGTGATCAGTTGAGGGGTACGAGTAGGCATAGAGCAGTCCTTTACATTTCAATCCAGCCCCGCCAGGCACAGCAATGGAAAAACGGGCGGGGTGTCCGGCACCGGGAGCCTTACCAGCAGAACGGTGCCGGACGGGACAGTCGGAATTTTGCCTGTCGCCTCGGCGGCAGGTAGGTGCAGGGGCCGGGACCCACTTACCAATGAAACCCTGGCCCCTGCGGGGTCGGAGCCGATTACCAGTCGGCTCCTCAACAACCGCGGATGCCCCGAGGCACAGCAAGTACATAGGGGCGGTGCGGCTGCTGTAGGCGAATAGTACGGGCATTGCCCTGCGGCCGCCTATGGTAGTGATCGGGTTTTACTACCAATGAGCACAGCACACTCACCGTTGGACCAGGGGCCGAGTCAGCCCCTGGAGGCGGCTATCGACGCCGATTGCCGCGAATACCGCGGCGGCCACAAGGCCGTTTGCGCCATCCTCGACGAGCCCTACGGCCCGTTCCAGAAACGCCTCTCCGGCGCCTACCCCGATAACCACCTGCACGCCGATGACGCGGCGCGGGTGATCGAACTCGTGCGCGGTGCCCATGTGCGGCGCTGGTTCGAGGAGGTCTACGGCGTCACCAGCTACCAGGCGCAGCCGGTCGAGGCCAGCCGAGACGCGCTGTTGTCGCTCGGCCGCTACCTGCAGCAGGAGGCGGGGTTCGTCTCCAGCGTCGCCGAGGGCGCGGCCGATGGCCGCTGGGAGCGGCATGAGGTCGAGGAACTGGAGCGTCATGCCACCGAGCTGATGCGGCAGTTGCTCGGCATCGTGGCCGGCGCACGCCTGGCGATGGAGGGCCGCCAACATGGCTGACTTCTGCGACCTGGCCACTGAGCGCACCGACCAGCTGCTGGAGGATGCCCTCGCCCGCCACCAGCGCGCCGTACTGGCGGCGCCCGCCACCAGCGCGCTGTACTGCGAGGAATGCGATACCGCCATTCCGCTGGCCCGCCGTGAGGCCATTCCGGGCTGCCAGACCTGCGTTGAATGTCAGGCGCTCCTCGAACGGAGGGGCAGGGCATGATTGACCAGACTCTGGACCGCGCCATCACCGAGGCGGCGCGCTTCATCGTGCAGGCCAAGCGCTTGCGGGCCGCCCGCAAGCGCGACCGCGATGTGGGCCTGCCCCTGCGCCACCCCGTCGAGTCCGGCGCGGCCCGCCGCGCGAGCATGGACCTGACGCGCGCGCTCGCCGATCTGCGGCAGGGGAGGTAGGCCATGGCGATTCTTGAATGCGTGAACTGCCCCGGCCGCACCGATCACTCGACGGCTGATTGCCCGATGGTGGTAGCCGGACAGGATGGTGACTATGCCCTGGTGCCATACGACCCGACGCCGGAGATGGTGGCGGCCGCCGAGGAGGCCCACATGCCGTTCGGCGATATGAGTCTGGCCGTCCGCATGGCTGTTCTCGCCGCGCCGGTGCAGCCGGCGGACTGTCCAGATGACTACCAGCCTGTGCCGGTGGAGTTGCTGGGCATGGCAGTTGATCTACTCCACGACCTGCGCAGCGGCTCTGCTGTCGAGCGGCGTTTGCGAGCCCTGCTCGCCTCACGGGCTGCTGCCAAGCTACCGCCCCCCCCTCAACCATCACCACCATCGCCGCACCATTCCGGCGGAGTCACCGAATTGGTCGAGGCTCTGGAGTTCTACGCGCAAGGCAACCACCTGCTGCTTGCTGACCCTGATGCTTGGGATACCTGCAGTGGTGAGCCCCTGAACTTCCTGCACGACGAGGCCGGTACGGCGAGCGTCGAAGACGGTTCGATTGCCAAGGCGGCGCTGGCCGCCTACCGCGGGCAGCAGGGCGAAGGAGAGCGGACATGACCGTGTTCTGCATCATCCTGCTGATCCTGTTCGCGCTGCATTGGGTTGCGGCAGACCATAGCGGGCATCGCTGGGTCTACCGGAACCCATACACCCGCACCTGCCAGAATTGCGGCCGGCAAGAAGACCACCACTGCAGTAGCTGGGCCTGGGAGGCCAGAGGCTTCCGGGCGGGCGGCTGGTGGGAGGAAATGCGCCCGGGCAGTGGTAATAAGTGCAAGGCAGTCGCAGAGAAGCCGGAGGCTGCCGAATGACGAAGGCAGCAGTACACGCCAACATGGCCGCCTGGGCGCGGCGCTATATCGAAGTGTTCGGCCTGGCCCTGGTGGCCATCGAGCCGGGGCAGAAGGCCCCGAAGGGCAATGGCTGGAACAAGCCGGGGGGCTACCTGACGGACCCGGACGCGGCCGAGGCGTTCTGGACGAAGCACCCGAAGCACAACATGGGGGTGGTCCACGGCCCGAGCCGGGTGTGCTCGCTGGACGTTGACCATGTGGGGTACACCCGCCAGGTGCTGATGGACCTGCTGGGCGTCGATCTGGATGCGCTCGCGGTGGCCTACCCGACGGTGGTGGGCAACCCCGAGCGCTTCCGCTTGCTGTTCCGGGTGCCGGACGGCCTGGAGTTGAGCCGCCATTCGCTGAGCTGGCCCAATCCGAAGGACCCGGATGGCAGCAAGCACCGACTGGCGACCAAGGCCCTGAAGCAGGCGCGCGAGGAGCAGGACCAGCAGCAGATCGAGGCCATGCAGGCGCGGCAGAGGGAGTTCTCGCCGGTGACGGTGTTCGAGCTGCGCGCCGGGACGGTGCAGGATGTGTTGCCGCCGTCGATCCACCCGGACACCGGCAAGCCGTACATCTGGCGCAACCCGCCTCCGGCCGAGGGGCTGCTGGAGTTGCCGCGGGATCTGGTGAACATCTGGACCAACTGGGACATTTTCAAGCGCGACGCGCTGGCGGCCTGTGCATGGGCGCCGAGTGCCGCGAAGCCCCGGGCGAAGGCGAAGAAGGCGGCGCCCCGGAAGGAGGCTGGCGACCAGCCCTCGGTGATCGACGCCTTCAACCGTGGGCACGATGTGGAGGCGCTGCTGCAGCGCCACGGCTACATCAAGCGGGGGAGGAAGTGGTTGGCGCCGCAGAGTTCGACCGGCCTGCCGGGTGTGTCCGTGGTGGAGCAGCCGGGGGAGCCGTCCCGGGTCTTTTCGCACCACGGCTCGGACCCGCTGGCCAACGGGCACATGAACGATCCGTTCGATGTGTTCTGCATCCTCGAGCACAACGGCGACACATCTGCGGCCATCAAGGCGGCGGCCAGGGCGATGGGGCTGGAGCACAAGCGCTCCGGCCCACGGTCCCCGGAGCCGCCGCCCGTTGGCGGGTCCAGCGTTCGGGAGGCCTTGGAGCAGTTCGATGCCTTGATGAGCGAGGGCGCTGAGGCAGCTGGCGCTGGCGCTGGCGATCTTCCCCCGGCACCCCCATCTGACGGCGACTCCGCGGCAAAGCCCGGCACCACCGAAAGCGGGGGAGCGGGGGGTGGGCCTAGCCTGAACAGCTTGCTGCGGCGCTATGCGCTGGTCGAGGGAACCACTCACGTGTGGGACTACGACCAGGCGAAGAAGATGAAGCAGAGCGCCTTCGTGGCGCACGTGGGCAAGGAATCGTTCAAGGCGTGGTCGGCCGTCATCGATCCGAAGCGCAAGAAGCGGGTGAGCGAGGAATGGGTGCGCGATATCGAACGCGCCCAGCTGATGGCCGGCAAGGCGGTGGGGGATGCCGCGATGCCGATGATGATCCGCTATGTGTACATCGACGGCACGAAGGACGCCTGGGACTACGCGAAGAAGCGGCGCATCCCCGAGGGCGCGGTGAAGATGGCCCTGGGCGATGCGTACAGCCTCTGGCTGAACAGCCCGGATCGGCGGGTGGTGGACATGAATCACATCGTGTTCGACCCCACGTCGACGCTCGACCCGGAGGTGTACATCAACACCTATGAGGGCCTGCCGCTGCTGCCGAAGCGGGATGATGCCGCCTGCGAGAATCTGCGCTGGTTGATCGAGTTTCTGTGCAACCACGATACGGCCGCCGCCACCTGGCTGATCCGCTGGCTGGCGTACCCGCTGCAGCACTCCGGGGCAAAGATGGACACGGCGGTGCTGATGCACTCGACGCAGGAGGGCTCGGGCAAGAGTCTGCTGTTCTCCGTTGCCCTCGGCCGGCTGTATGGCCAGTACAGCGCGACGGTGGGGCAGACCCAGCTGGAGGGCAGCTTCAACGCCTGGCAGAGCGGCAAGTTGTGGGCCGTGTTCGAGGAGGTGGTGTCGCGCGATCAGAAGTACAACCAGGTCGGCAAGATCAAGCAGTTGATCACCGGCCAGACGGTGCGCATCGAGAGCAAGTTCGTGAACGGCTGGGAGGAAGCCAGCCACATGAATGCGGTGTTCCTGTCGAATGAGATCGTGCCATGGCCGATCAGCGACAGCGACAGGCGCTTTCTGGTGATGTGGCCGGAGGAGAAGCTGCCGCCGGAGCGCCAGAAGGCGATCAAGCATGAGCTGGAGCATGGCGGCGTCGAGGCGCTGTACGCCTGGCTGCTCGCCCAGGACCTGGCCGACTTCGACCAGCAGACCAAGCCGCCCAGCACGCCCGCCCGGGAGCGGCTGGTGGCGCTCAGCAGGGCGCCCTGGCAGACGTTCATCCACTTGTGGCGCACCGCCCAGCTCGGCGACGGGTTGTGGGGTGGATGCTTGTCGTCGGACCTGTACGCGCTGTTTCTGGAGTGGTGCCACCGGAACAAGGAGCACTCGATGAGTCAGACGAAGTTCAGTCTGTTCATCGAGACGATGGGGGTGGAGAAGACGCGTGCGATCCCCTGGACGGAGCGAACGACCCGGCGATTCAGCGCGTGGCTCTTCCCCAAGGATGACCAGTCCTTCCTGCCACCATCCACCAAGGCGGCCGATCTCGGCAAGCACGTCGAGGAATGGCGAACCCGCGCTCGCCTGGCTGGCTGGAACGTGGACGGCTGGGACCATGTGAAGGGGACCACGCCATGAGTGCGCCTGCATGTGTGTTGGGTGTGTCGGCTGTGTGTAGGGGCGATCCTCGAACCCTACACAGCTGCAAGCCGCGTGGTTCGGGGCGGGCGCGGGTGGTGTGTTGGGTGTGTAAGGTTTTCGCGCGCGGGTGCGCGTGCGCGGGAATATTTTCACCAACTCCACTCACCGGATTGATGGTGATGTTTTTTCACTACGCGAGGAACGAAAAGCCTTACAAACCCTACACACCTTGCACAGACAGCATTAATGCTTTGTTTTCAAAGGCTTTTTTGTGTGTTGGGTGTGTGTTGGGTTGGGGTGTTCTGTGTAGGGTTTGGGTCTGCGGCGGGGAGTACAGCCATGATTGAGCGGATTGAGGTGTTGCTGAAGGGGTGGGGACAGGAGCGGATCAGTCCGCGCCTGGAGGTGAGCATGCCTTCGCCGTTGGGGCGGGTGGACGATGATGCACCGGCCGCCGGGCCAGGCCCGCGGTGCTTGTCGGGCGTGGAGTGCTGGGTGGCGATGAGTCGCGCCGTGGAAGCGGTCGACCGGGTGCTCAATGACCTGGCCGAGTCTGGCTCCAGGGGGCGGGTGCTGTATCAGCTGGCGGTGGCGCGATACTGCCAGGCGCCCCGCCTGCGGGTGGATGAGCAGGCGCGGCGCCTGGGCATTGCGGAGCGCACATACCGCTGCCGAGTGGATGAACTGCACGCCGAGGTGGCCGCCGCGTGGCCAGGGGCTGTCCAGGCTCAGGCGCAAGCCGAGGCATCGACGCCGGCTGCACGTGCTATCGCTCAGCGGCGGAAGGATGCCGAGCGGGAAGGACGGCGGGTGCGGCGGGTGTCGGCGCGCATCGAGAAGGCCGCCGGGAAGCGCCAGGCGGTCGATGCGGGGCTTACCGTTCGTCGGGACGAAAAACCAAATGCCGACCATCTGCATACCAAATGCGCGCATTTGGCGACCACGCCGGAATAGGGCATTGCTGGTGTTGCATGTCGTCGGTACAAAGGCGCCAAGGCTTGAAAGCTGCGCCCGCAGTGAAGCAAGCCACCGCGCACTTGTGCTGTGCACCCCGGACGGACTTGGCCGTCCACCACGAAGCCCTGCTCTGCAGGGCTTTGTCTTTTCCGGCCTGCCGTCTGGACAGTGCGGCAGGCCCTTGCCCCTCAACGGCGGGGCTTTTTCTTCTGGCCCTTGGCCGCCCGGGAGGTAGTGATGAGCGAGCCGAGTGGCGTGGTGGTAGCAGGGGCGTTGGGCGTCGGCGCCGCCGGCCTGCTTTCCGGCATCGATGGCAATGCGGCGACCGGGGCTCTGTGCGGGGCAATGATCTTCTTCATGACCCGCCGTGAGTTCCCCTTGGCCGAGAGGGCGGCGTACTTCCTGATCAGCCTGGTGATGGGGTATCTGCTCAGCCCTGGGCTGGCCGAGGTGCAGATCGGCGGCATTCGCCCCTTCGTCTACTCCGGCCCGGCAGCGTTCGGTGCATCGCTCATGGTTGTGACCATTTCCCGGGCTGCGCTACGCAAGCGGGCCAGGGTCGACGATGGAGGTGAGGCCGATGGCTAGCTTGCTGCTGACCCAGCTGACGTTCTTGTTCAGCGCGGTGATCTTCGTCCGCCTGTTCACCTACCGCCGCAACGGCGCCCGATATCGCCTCGGCATGTCGGTGACTGCCGTGGCGGTGATGGTGGCAGCAGGCCGGTTGATCATCGAGACGCTGACGGGCGGGCTGGTCGTCCCTGCGCAATGCTGGCCGCTTGTCCTGCTGCTCGCCGTGTTTGCCTGCGGGGTGCTGCGCACCGGCGGCAACGTCGCGGGCCTTCTTCGTCCTGAGCCTGAAGTTTGGTCAGGCGATGAGCGCCGCCGCCCCCGGTGACCGCCTGATGGGCACGGGTCCTTCCTGGCGCCTCGCCCCTTGCGGCGACGTAGACCGCGGTTTCTTTCCAGATAGACGGGCGCATAGGGGGTTCCGCTTCCGGCCCGGTGCCTGACTTGGAGTTGCGATGCCCTCTCAGAAAGAGATCGCCCTGCACCTAGACATGAGCGAGCGCAACTGCCGCGACGTGCTGAAGGCGCTGGACATCGACTGGACCGAATCGACCCTCGACGAAATTCGCATCGCCTACATCCGCGACCTGCGCGAGAAGGCGGCGGGGCGCGGTAGCAGCCAGGCCGAGGCGCTCAACACCGCCCGCATCAAGGAATCCACGGTGAAGGCCGCGAATGGCCGCCTTGCCTACCACGAGAAATTGGGAACGCTCGTTCCTGCCGCTGATGCCGCGATGGCTCTGAGCGACTGGGCCGGCTACGCCAACCGGGAGTATCTCGGTGGGGTGGAGAAGGTCATCCAGTCCATGGAGGCGACGCACAAGATCAGCGTCGACCGCGATGGGGTGAACCGCATTGTTGGAGCTACAGTCAGCCGAATTGGCGGCTATGCGGACAAACTTGGCCGTCGCATTGCTGGAGGCGGGGTCGCAGTTCAACCCGCCGAAGGAGATATCGACAGCTGAATACATCGAGAACGAGTACTACCTGCCGGCCGAGGCTGGCGTCCTGCATGGCCTCTACGAGTTCTACTACACGCCGTACTTCCTGGGCGTGGCCGCCGCGATTGATGACCCGGAGGTGGAAGAGGTCGACCTGATGAAGGCGGCTCAGATCGGCTGGACGTACTTCATGATCGCGCTGATCTTCAAGCGCGTCACCGGCCGCCCGATGCCCATCATGGTGCTGTTCGCCAAGGAGGGCGACGGCAAGGCGTTTCACGATGAGAAGCTGGTCCCCGCCACCAAGGCCAATGGCGCCGTCGCCAAGCTGATGGACGTGACCACGGCGAAGAAATCTGGCAACCGCTGGGATCACAAATCCTTCCCGGGCGGCTTCTTGAAGCTGGTCGCCTCAAACTCGCCG
The DNA here is from genome assembly GCF_029837675.1 of Pseudomonas sp. GD04015. Lineage (NCBI taxonomy): Bacteria > Pseudomonadati > Pseudomonadota > Gammaproteobacteria > Pseudomonadales > Pseudomonadaceae > Pseudomonas > Pseudomonas sp. GD04015. The sequence goes on from NZ_JAOEEE010000007.1 coordinate 124,439, forward strand.
GGCAACGTGAAGTCCACCTCGAGCGTTGGCCTTGCCATCGTCGAGGAGCCGGACGATACCAGCGACGACGTGAAAGGGCAGGGCGATGCCATCGGCCTTCTTGAAGAGCGTGTCAAGCGCTACCCCGGCTCAAAGAAGCTGGTGGGCGGCACGCCCTCTCTCAAGGGGCTATCGAAGACCGAGCAGCGCCTGCAGCAGACCGACCAGCGCGTGCTGCCGATCATCTGCCACGACTGCAGCGAGGCCCATGTCCTCGACTTCGATCACATCAAGTTCGACTTCGCCGACCCGGACGCCGGCGCGGCTCCTCACGAGGTATACGGCTACGCGCTGCCCGAAACCGCCTACTACGCCTGCCCGCATTGCGGCAGCGTGTGGGACGACTACCAGAGGCAGGAGAACATCCGCAACACCGTGTTCGCGGCGGTTGCCGCGGGCGACAAGTACTGCGGCTGGAAACCCACTGCCCCCTTCTACGGCAAGGCCGGCTTCAAGGAATTGAACGAACTGTATGCCTGTTTGCCCGGCACGACCCTGGCTGGGCTCGTGCGCGAGCAGCTGGCCGCCGAGCAGTTGGCCGACGCCGGCGATGTGAAGCAGCTGATCAAGTTCGTCAACCAGAAGAAAGGGCGCCCCTACGAGTACGCCAGCGACCTGCCCGATGCCGACAAGTTGGCCGAGCGCGCCGAGGAGTACCAAGAACTGGTGGTGCCGTCCGGCGGCCTGATCCTGCAGCTCACCGTCGACGTCCAGCACGACCGCCTGGCCTTGATCCTCCGCGCCTTCGGCCGTGGCGAGGAGAACTGGCTGGTTCTCTGGACAGAGATCGCGGCCCAGACCGGCTGCTCCGACAAGACCGACCCGGTGTGGGCGGAACTCGACCGCATCCTGTTCGGCACCTACACGCACGCCAAGGGATACCGGCTGCGGGTCAGCGCCGCGAGCATCGACTCGTCGGACGGGCAGACCAACGACGCCGTTTACCACTACGTGCGCAGCCGGAAAAAGCGTTTGGCGAAGCTGCTGGCGCTCAAGGGTAGCTCGAATCTGGACGCGGAAATTCTGACCGCGCCTCGCAAGGTCGAGCTGAATAGCCAGAGCACCAAGGCAGCGAAGTACGGCCTGCAGGTCTACCAAGTCGGCGTGACCAAGGCGAAGGACTTGTTGCATGAGCGGCTGAAGCTGACGGGCCACGGTCCTGGGCGCATGCACTTCTATAAGGGCGTGCGCAGCGACTACTTCGCCCAGGTGCTCGCCGAGATCAAGGCACCCAGCCGGAAGCACGGTGGCAAGAAGGTCTATCAGAAGAAGGCTGGCGCCTCGAACGAAGCGCTCGATTGCGAGACCTACCAGATCCACCTGGCGCGCTTCCAGCGCCTACACCTGAAAACTCCGGCTGACTGGGATGCCATCGAAGCGGGCCTGATGCAGGCCGACCTACTGGCCGACGCTGACGACCAGCCCGTGGCGCCTCCCGGCACGACCACCAGCAACGCGAAGCCGCCATCGGCTGGCGTCAGCCTGGCTGAACTGGGCCGAATGATGAACGGAGACGACTGATGTCGACGGAACAGAACCTGAAAGAGGCCCGGGCCGCGCTGCACTTGCTGATCACCGGCAAGAGCACGGTCAGCGTGCAGCGGGACGGGAAGATCGTGTGGTTCCAGCAAGCCAATCGCCGGGACCTCGAAGCCTACATCAACCAACTGGAGGGCCAGCTGGGCGGCGGTGGTCATACGCGGCGCCGGCCGGCAAGCGTGATCGCATGAGCACGGTGCAGATACTGGCGCCCAACGGGCTCCCGGCCCGGCAGCAACTCAGCAGCTGGCAGGGCACCGGTAGCGGCTTCGGCGGCCAGCTGGAGCGCTGGACGCCTCAAATGAAAAGCCTCGACGCTGCGCTGCTGCCCAACCTCAAACTGGGCAACGCCCGCGCCGAGGATGTCACCCGCAACAACGCCTTTGCCGCCAACGGCGTGCAGCTGCACATCGACAACATTGTCGGACACCTGTTCCGGCTGAGCTACAAGCCCCGCTGGCGGCTGCTGGGCATCACCGACGCTGACGCCCGGGCATTCGCCCAGGACGTGGAAGCCTGGTGGTTCGAGTATGCCGAAGACCCGGTGGGCTGCTGGCTGGACGTGGAGCGCAAGCGCACCGCCACCATGATGGTGCGCGAGGCCATCGGCACCCATACCCGCCTGGGCGAGGTGGCCGCCGCCGCCGAGTGGGTGGAGCGCCGCGGCACGCCGATGCGCACCGCCGTGCGCATGGTAAGCCCCAAGCGTATTGGCAACCCTGGCGATCTTTCCGACACGCCGACCCGCCGGGCGGGAGTGGAGTTCGACCGGAACGGCGTCGCGGTCGCGTACTACATCCGCCAACTCAACACCGCCGGCATGGGGATCGGCACCGGCTACAGCAACGAGTGGCGCCGCGTCGGCCGAGAGGCCGCCAACGGCCGCATGAAGTTCATCCATGTGTTCGAGCCCACCGAGGACGGCCAGACCCGTGGCGCAAACCAGTTCCTCACGGTGCTGGAGCAGAGCCACATGCTGCCGAAGCTGCAGCACACCAAGCTGCAGAACGCGATTGTCAACGCCATGTATGCGGCGACTATCGAGAGCGAACTGGGTAACGAAGCGGCGCTGGAGCTGATCGGCGCGGGCGAGGAGAGCGTCACCAAGATCGCCCAGTACATGATGGCGGTGAACAGCTTCAACAGTGGCAGCAAACTGTCGCTGAACGGCGTGAAGATCCCGCATCTGTGGCCAGGCGAGAAGCTGCACCTGCAGACCAGCGGCAACGTCGACAACGGCTATGCCGACTTCGAGTCGAGCATCCTCCGCTGGATGGCCGCGGGTCTGAATCTGCCCTATGAGCCCTTCGCCCGCGACTACCGGCAGAGCACCTATAGCAGCGCCCGGGCCTCGATGATGGAGGGCTGGCGCTACTACATGGGGCGCCGCAAGGTCATCGCATCGCGCTTCGCCACGCACTTGTTCGTCCTGGCGTTTGAAGAAGCACTGCAGCGCCGATTGCTCACCTTGCCGCGCACAGCAAAGCGCGGCTTCTACGAAGCGCGCGCCTCATGGTGCAACTGCGACTGGATCGGCGCCGGCCGGCTGGCCATTGACGGCCTGAAGGAAGTGAAGGAAGCGGTATTGCGAATCGAGTCTGGCTTGAGCACCTACGAGAAGGAGCTTGCTCTGCTGGGTGAGGACTATCAGGAGACCTTCGCGCAGCAGGTGCGCGAGATGAACGAGCGCCGCGAAGCCGGCCTGCCGCCCCCGAGCTGGATGCAAGCCCAGGAACTGGCCCCGGATCAGGCCGAGCCCACCGAGTAGGACACAGCATGAACCACTATCCGCACATCGCCAGCCGGGTGCTGAACACACCCTTGCTGCTGGAGCCAGCCTACGCGCGCGTTTTCTTCAGCGCACTGGGCAGCCGGCTCAACATCGCCGAACTGAAGGACGAGCAGGGCGCCATCGACATGGGCCAGAAACTGCGTGTCGATGCCCGCACCTACAACAAGACCCGCGTCAATGCGTGGGGCATGGAGGAAGTGCTGTTTCAGGTGGTAGATGGAATTGCGCTGCTCGACGTGAAAGGCACCCTGGCGCACAAGTCCGGCTATCTCAAGCCCTACAGCGGCATGACCGGCTATGACGGCATCATCAACCGGGCGGCCATGATGTTCGCGGAGAGCGACGTCAAGGGCGTGCTGATGGACATGCACACGCCGGGCGGCGAGGTGGCGGGGTGCTTCGATACTGCCGACCGGCTGCGGCAGATGTCGCAGCAAGCCGGCAAGCCGATATGGGCCATGGCCTGCGACTCGGCGTGCTCCGCCGGCATGGCCTTGGCGAGCGGAGCGGACCGGCGCCTGATCACACAGACCGGCTACATGGGCTCGGTCGGCGTGGTGATGGCCCACGCCAGCTACGAAGACTATCTGGAGCAGGAGGGCATCAAGGTGACCCTCATCCACTCCGGTGCGCGCAAGGTCGACGGCAACCCCTACGAGGACCTGCCCGACGAGGTGCTGAGTCGCTTCCAGGCCGACACCGACGCGCTACGCCAACAGTTCGCCGCCCTGGTAGCCCGCAACATGGGCATGACCAGTGACGCCGTGCTGGCCACCGAAGCTGCGGTATTCCGCGGCCAGGCGGCAATCGACATCGGCTTCGCGGATGCCCTGGTGAACGGGCATGAGGCGGTGGCCGAGTTCTCTGAGTACCTGTCCACCCAGGGCAGGATCACAACCCTAGGAGTTAATCGCATGACCGGTACTACTACCGCGCCGACTGCCGAAGCTGCGCCGCCCGCCCCGGTGGCCAGCGCGGCGCCGGCCACTGTCGACACCGCCGCCGCTGCCAGCGCTGAACGCACTCGCGTACAGGGCATCCTGCAGCACGCCGAGGCCGAAGGCCGCGGCAAGATGGCCGAGCACCTGGCCTTCTCCACCGACATGAGCGTGGAGCAGGCCGGCGCACTGCTGGCCGCGGCCCCGAAGGAACAGGCCGCCAACCTCGATGCCAGCACCGCGCTGGACAAGATGATGGCCGCCGAAGAACAGCCCAACCTCACCAGCGGTGACGGTGGCGGCAAACCCAACCAGGCCCAGGCCATCGTCGGCAGCTGGGCAAAAGCCACGGGAGCGAAAGTCTAATGGCCACCGTACAGCAGCCTGTCGACAACTGGGTGACCGGTTCCGACTCCTACCAAACCACCCTGGCCACCATCCTCTCCGGCCAGAACCTGCCCGAGAAAAAGCCGCTGGGCGTCGTGACTGCCTCCGGCAAGGTCGTCGCCTGGGACCCTGCCGCGAGCGATGGCCGCGAGAAGGCTGTGTATCTCACTGCCTATGCGGTGGACGCCACGGGCGGTGACAAGCAGGCCCAGGTCATCAAGTCCGGCACCTTCAACCCCGAGCAGGTCGCCTGGCCGGTCGGCGCCACTGCCGCGCAGAAACTGGCGGCTTTCGTGGGCACGCCGATCAGCCTGCAGCTGCCCGTGTAGACGCAGCAACACCGCATTTTCAAGGCCGCCTCCGCGGCCTTCTTCATTTCAGGAGACCGAACAATGGCCGCTGGCTACGATACGACCACCCTGCTGGGTGTGAAGGAAATCCTTCCCAAGTTCACCCCGCTGTTCCTGCAGATGTTCTTCCCCACTGCTGCCACCTTCGGCACCGAAGAAGTGGCCTTCGACAAGATCAAGAAGGACCGCCGCTTGGCGCCCTTCGTCTCGCCGCTGGTTTCTGGCCGCCCCCGCCGCGAGCGTGGTGGCTTCCTGAGCACCATCAAGCCCGCCTACATCAAGGAAACCGATGTGGTGCGCCCGACCCGTCTGCTCAAGCGCCGCTTGGGCGAAGCGCTCAACGGCGAGATGAACGCCGCCGAGCGCCACGACGCAGTGGTCGCCGACATCTTGGTCGAGCAGGAAGAGAACATTGTCGCCCGCGAAGAGTGGATGGCGGTGCAGGCCGTGCTGTATGGCAAGGTCACCATGGAAGGGCCTGATCATCCGCCGGTCGAGGTGGACTACGGCCGCAGCCCGGAGAACCAGATCGCCCTGGCCGGCGCCGCCAAGTGGGACACCGTAGACCCGGAAACCTACGACCCCACCGACGACTTCGAGGACTGGGCCGGCGTCACCACCGGCCCCGCGGGACTGGTCGTGATGGGTAAGGGCGCCTGGCGCCTGTTCTCGCGCTTCAAGGCGGTGAAGGACAAGCTGGAAACCCGCCGCGGCAGCACCTCCCAGTTGGAGCTGGGTCCGCAGCTGGAAAAGGAGGTCATGCGTAAGGGCTTCTTCGGTGAGTACGAGATCCTCGTATACACCGGCAAGTACACCGACGACGCCGGTCAGAAGGTCAACTTCATGCCGGAGTACGGCGTGCTGGTAGCCCCGTCCTCCGCCGACAACGTGATGGCCTACGGCGGCATTCAGGACGCCAAAGCCAACGCCAACGGCATCGCCGAGGCCACTCGCTACCCGAGCAACTGGTTCACCGACAACCCCAGCGTTGAGTGGCTGCAGACCCAGGCCGCCCCGGTGCCGGCCCTGTTCGACGCTGACGAGTTCACCTTCGTCCTTGTGGCCTGACGGCTGCCCCAACTGAGGCGCGCATCCGCGCGCCTGCAGGAGACCCACCATGGCAAAGCAATACATCGTCAAATCCACCATTCACGGCATCGTCAAGAAGGGTGGCAAGAAAGTCGTCATCAAGTCCTCACCTGAACCGCAGGAAGTACCGGACGCGCTGGTCAAGGAGTTGCTCGAGCGTGGCGTGATCGAGGAAGTCGAAGGCGGCGCCAAAGCGAAGGGTGCGACGGCGCCCATCGGCACCGACGGCGATGACACGGCGCCCGGCTCCGGCGACGACAGCTCCGGCGACTGATCGTGTCCAGCGACTTCGACGCCATCATGCGCCAGGCGGACGACGACCTGTACCGCGTGTTCGGCGAGCACTGCTGCGCGGGCAAGGCGCCCACCTACCAGCCCCCGGACGGGGGCGGGCAAGTCTGCGTCGAGGTCATGATCAGCCGTGACGTGACTGTGGCCGGCGCCGACGGGATCTTCCGGCCCGTGCAGTTCCTTGCCGAGCTGCGAATGCACCAAGTGCGCGGTCGCCGCGGCGGTCTGCTCACGGTCGAGGCAGGGCGCTTCAAGCTCGACGATCAGCTGGACAGCGACGGACTGGTCGAGAAGTGGTCCCTGATCAAGTTGGGGTGACGCATGGCCGGCTATGACAGCATCCGTATCGATGCGCGTGGTTTCGAGCAACAGCTGCAGCGGCTGGGCGAAGCGCCGGACAAACTCCGGCGTGCCATCCAGCTGGCCTTGAACACCGTGGGTCGCAGCACCCGCACGCAGAGCTGGCGCGAGATACGCGAGGAAATCAACCTCCGGCCGAGCTACATCAGCAACGAGGTGAACTTCATCCCGGCCACGCTGGAGGAACTGCGGGTGATCATCTACGCGCGCAAGCGCGGGGTGACGCTGAGCCAGTTCCCCCACAAGCAGCTGTGGCGCCGTGGCAAGGACGGCAAGCGGGTCAAGGCGGGCGTCAGCGTCAGCGTGGGCAAGGGCTGGACGGAGCTGGTCGAGGGCGCATTCATCGCGCCCATCGGCCCGGCCGGCGGCCTGATCGCCGAGCGCTTCGGGCGCCCGCGCCTGCCGCTCGAAGTCTTGCACGGCCCTTCGCCGTCGCAGGTCCTCAATACCAAGCTGGAAGACCTCGGCGCCGACGCCGAGCGCAAGCTCGAGGCCGAGGTGCGCCGGCAACTCCAACGGATCGACCTATGACCAACCCCATCGAACAGGCGCACCAGGCTCTGCTGGCTCGCCTCGGCCAGATCGTGCCCGCGAACGGCTACTGCACGGACGCGGGCACCCGCATCAGGGAAGGGTGGCTGCAGGACATCCTGGCCCAGGACGACGTGACCTTCCCGCTGATCGCCGTGCAACCGGCGGTGTACCTGCCTGGCGCCGATGGCCCTGGTGCTGACCTGTGGCGCATTGGGCGGCGGGTGGTCGGTGCGGTGGACCCAGGTGCTGGCGACGACTACCGGCAACTGCTCGACGAACTGTTCTTCGACCTGGCCGCCTGCCTGCAGGTCCAGCCGGGCATGCCCAACCCCTGGGGCCAGTTCGGCCCCCGCAGGGTGAGCATCGAGCCGAGCCAGCTGTTCGCGCCAGCCGAGGGCCTACGCGCCGGCACGGTGCTATTCCCCATCCAACTCCATGTCGTGATTCGAGGTAAAGACACATGAGCAAGCCGAAGACTGAGGCCGCCGAGGCGGCGCCTGAACTGATCGAGGTCATCCTCGCCAAGCCCCACACCCACAAGGGCAAGGAGTACGCCAAGGGCGAAAAGATCAAGGTAACTGCCCAGCAAAAGGAATGGCTGAAAAAGCGCGAGGTGGTCGGGGGTGATTGACCTAGCGCGCCACCTTGCGGGCGGAACCATGACCGTCCGCGACTTGGAGGGCGGCCACATCCTCGGCCGCGCACAAGTCGTGGACGTGACGGTAGAGCCTGCCCAGCCGGGGATCAGGCAGAGCCGTCTGAACGAAGACAGGAAACATACCGATGACCCCCGCAACCCGAAAACTGCATGAGGCGCTGATCCGCCTCGCCAAGGGCGCGATCAGCGCCTGGGAAAACTGGCTGAAAGAGAACAGCCCCACCAACTGACACCCGCTCGCCGGGCTCGCTGATCCGCCACGCCGCAAGGCCTCGCGCATCGCCATGCCTCCCCGGATTGAACAATCCACGGAGAATGACATGGCAGCAGATCTGCGCGGCGCCTTCCTGGGCGCAGGCAAACAGTACGTTGAGGACCTCGACGACTCCAAGGGCCTCATCTTCATCGGCAACTGCAACAGGCTTGAATACGAAGCCACTCCGCAGTCTATCGAAGAGCCCGACTACACCACCCCGGGCGGCGGCCTCGACGCATCCGTGCAACGCATCAGCGCGGTGAACCTGATCTACAACGCCCGCCACTTCAAGGCCGCGAACATGGCCCGAGCGCTGGCCGGCAGCGCCACCAATGTGGCAGCAGGTACCGCGACCGGCGAGCCGCACAAGGCGTATCCGGGGGCGCTGATCCTGCTCCGCAATCCGGGCGCCACCAACGTCGTGGTGACACCCCAGGCCGGCGGCTCGCCCCTGGTGCTGGACACCGACTACACCCTGGACCCGGCCGGCTTCCCGGTGATCACCGAGGACGGTGCGGTCACCGATGCCGGCATGGATATCGAGGTGGACTACAGCTTCTCCAAGCACGCCACCATCCAGGCGCTGGTGAGCAGCGGCAAGCGCTATCGTCACGTATTCGTCGGCCTCAACGAAGCCCGCTCTGGCAAGCCGGTGGTGATCGAAGCCTTCCGCATCAACCACTCGCCTGCCAACCTGAGCTTCATCGGTGACGAGTTCCAGGGCATGGAGTTCACCGCGAAGGTCGAGAAGGACCCGACCAAGATTGGGACCGGCGTATCGCAGTACCTGCTCATCAAGGACGTGGAATAGGGTGTTGCCCGGTAGGCCTAGTCTGCGCTACGTCGAAACCCGGCTTGGTTGGGTTTCGGCGTTGGCGTTGATCGGCTACAGTCCCTGCCATCAATAGGGAGGGAAGCCTGATGCAGTGCCCGAAGTGTAGATATGAGCCGACCTTGGCTGAAGTGCAGCGGAGCCCGAACGGCTGTGTAAGTTGTGGTGAAGAATATGGCTCTGCTGAGTCTGCATCCGCCGCGGCGCCGCCTGGCGGGGCGGGTAGGAAAGTTAAGGGTAGAGTGCTACTGCTGTCAGTCTTTGCGCTTGCTGCTGTTATTGGCGTTGGTTATTTCGGCTTCTCTATATATACAGAGAGATTGGTAGCGGAGCAGGTTGATAAAGAAGTAAAGCTGGCCTCCGCTTATGTTTCACAAGTTCTCACTGCTGTTGATGACTCAGGTTCGATGACGTTCTCTGAGTTCTTCGCCAAGGCCAATAAGGCAGTCACTGAAATTGATTCAATTGCTGTACGGCTGTCAGTGATCGAGCCTCAAAATGAAACTACAGCGGCAGGTATTCATTACGCGAAGAAGTCTCAGGAGGTCATAAGGGGCACTGCTAATTCGATGCGTGCAATCCTGAACTTGTCCAGCGCAAAGGATCGCGAAAAGAATGCAAAAATCAGAACAGAGTCTTCAAACCAGTATGTGCGAGACAGTGGTTATGAGGCTATCAGGAAAGCACTAGACGATCAGATCGAGACGCTTGGTGAAATGAAGAAGATTCGGACTGATCTAGCTACTTCTGCGAAAGAGCTTCAGCTAGCCGGCGATGGGCTAAAAGGTGTTGATAGAGACTCGTTGGTGAGCCCCCCTCTTTTGGATAGGCTCACAAAGTTCAATGAATAACCCGCTACGGCGGGTTTTTTTATGCCTGGAGAACAGCATGGGCGAAGGCGTGATTGGTAGGTCGGTGATCAAGCAGACCAGCAGGGGCGGTATCGCCTGCAACGAGCTGACCGTGGGCCAGGTGCGCGGCCTGCTGCAGAACGTGACCACCGGGGACCTAGTGGACGAACTACTGCTGGAGGAGGTTCGGCTGGTTGATCTGCCGTTCTTCACCTGCCTCAAGCGGGAGGATCTGGAGGAAATGTTGCCTAGCGACTTGGAGTTGCTGGTGGAAGGCTGCAAAGAGGCCAACCCCAGTTTTTTTCGCATGCTGGCCAAGGTGGCCGGCAGCCCGGAGAAGCAGTAAAGGCGCTGGATGATGTGGCCTGCCAGCTGATCCGGCTCGGCCACCACGCCGTGTGGAGCTACCCGTGGTCGTTGTTTCTGCAGGCGTTGAAGGGGTGATGTATGTCTGATGTTCAGCTACGGCTAGTTGCAGATGTCGACGGGGCCGTGCAGGGCATCGGCTACCTGAGCAAGGTATACCAGTCACTGGTCAACGAACTGGCCAAGCCGCTGAAGTCGATTGGCGTCTTCCGCGAGCTGGAGAGTGGCTTGGAAGATGCCGAGCGGCAGACGAGCCGTGCGCGGGACCGTGTGCGCGAACTCGGCAATGAGCTGGCACGCACGGCTGAGCCCAGTAAGCAGCTGACGGCCGAGTATCGGGATGCCGTCAGCGAGTTGAAGCGACTGGAGAGGGCCGAGAGTACCGCCCAGCAGCGGCTGGCGGCACGCCGCCGTGAACTCACAGCGGCTGGCGTGGATACGCGGAATCTGGTCGCAGAACAGCAACGACTCAGCCGGGAGTTGAATGGTGCGTTGACTGCTGGCCGCGGTGAGCAAGCCGCTGCAGGAATCAAGGCTCGGTCCGCTGCCCTGGCACAGATGACCCGCCAGCAGCGCGCAGCCAACTTGGAGGCGGCCCGGCAGGATCTCGGGGTCAACCGTTATCGCCAGCTGCAGGCTGAGCTAGTGCGGGTGCGCGGCCAATACCAGTTGCTGCGCGCTACAGGCAATCTCACGGGCCGAGAACTGGCGATTGCTCAGCGGGCTATGACTGAGCGAGTGCGGGAGACGCAACGTGCTCTGCGCGACATGAACGCTGAGCAGCGGCGCCCGAGCAGCATGACCGGCCTCGCCAGCGGCATTGGCGGTGCCATAGGTGTGATCGGCGGGGGGTATGCTGCGGTTTCGGCTATTTCCACCGTCACTCGAGCGGCCGATTCTTACAGCCTGATGAACGCACGGCTCAGGCTGGCCACCGAGAGTCAGGAGGAGTTCAACACTGCACAAGCTGGGCTGACTCGCATTGCCCGGGAAACCGAGTCTCCTGTGCAGGCGCTCGTCACTCTGTATGGGCGGATCAGTCAGCCGTTGCGCGAGGCCGGCCGGAGCCAAGAGGATATTCTCAAGGTCACCGAGGCTGTAGCCACATCCTTCCGGGTGTCCGGTGCTACTGCTGTTGAAGCTGAGCAGGGCGTTATTCAATTCGCCCAGGCGCTGGGTAGCGGCGCCCTGCGTGGCGACGAGTTCAATAGTGTTAATGAGCAGGCGCCGCGTCTGATGAAGGCTCTCGCGGATGGCATCGGAGTGCCGGTAACAGCGCTGAAGGAAATGGCGGCGCAGGGCAAGTTGACGGCCGAGGTGGTGACGGATGCCTTGACCGGGCAGCTGGATACGCTGCGACAGGAGGCCGAGTCGCTGCCGGAAACCGTCGGCGGAGCATTGACCAAGCTCGGCGACACCTGGCGCGCGGCACTTGGTCAGGCGGACGTGCAGCCGTTGATCGACAGCATCAACAGCCTGGGGGAAACGCTCAGCGATCCGGTGGTGATCGACAACTTGGTGCGCCTGGCCTCTGCTCTCACGTCTCTAGCCGGGGGCGCTATTGGGGCAAGCAGCGATTTTGTCGACCTGGGCAAGCAGATTGCTTTCACCGTGGCGAAGTCGCAGGGGCTTGTCACCGAACTCGATGCCATCGACAACGAGATCGCGGCCATCGACAAGTCGCTGGATGGATCATGGTCGCCGGGCGACCTATTCACCGATCTGTTTTTCTCGACGGAGGAACTGCAGGCCAAGCGGGATGCCTTGGTTGCGCTGCGGGCCAGCGTGATCGAGCAGCAGACCGGCATGAATGCTGAAATGCAGTTCCTGGCTGACGTTGCTGCAGAGGCTGCCTCGGCTGCAAGGGTGCGAGATGTCGCTGATTTCAGGCGATATATCTCCGAGCTTGATGCCCTTCGCAATAGTCAGGTCAAGGCCGCTGAAGCGGCAGCCAAGAAGCTCGCCGCTGCAGAGAAGAAGGCGCTCAGCGACATTGAAAAGGTTCGAGCAGACCGCTTGAAGATCGAGCAGCGCTATCAGGAAGCGCTGGCCGGCCTAAATGGCGGTGGCGAGGCCTCCTACGGTGCGGCTCAGGCGTTGAAGGTGGGCGCGCGGCAGGCTCTGGCGGCCAATGACGTGGAGGGCGCCCAGCGCCAGGCGCAGGCGGCGCTGAAGATGCTGCAGGACCTGGCGGCGGCTGGTCAGAACACTTATGGGTTCGCGGGCTTCATTCAGGAGCTGCAGGCCATCGAGCTGGCTGCCAACGACATCGAGCAGACGAATGCCGAGGACAAGCTGAAGGCAGTCCGCGAGGAGATCAAGTCTCTTGAGGAGCAAGCCAAGAAGCTGAAGGACATGCCGGTGTCGGTGAAAACTGACGAGGGGTCCATCGAGGCTGTTCGGACGCAGATCCAGGCTCTGATCCAGCAGCTTGGACAGACCGAGATCACGCTTCCGGTCAAGGTGGTAATGCCGAAGGCCGGCGAGGCGGATGCCGACGGCTATGTCTTCGTGCCGCCCAACCCGCCCGCGCCGAAGTTTGCGCGCGGTGGCATCCTGCGTGGCGCAGGAACCGGAACGAGCGACAGCATCCTCATGTACGGCAGCAACGGTGAGGGCATTCTCACGGCAAGGGCTGTGCGGCATTACGGCGCGGACCTGGTTCACCGGATCAACCGGCTGCAGTTGCCGGGCTATGCAACGGGCGGAGTGATCGGCGGCGGGTTCTCTCCGCCACCTATCCCGCCGCTGGCCCCGGCCCTGCAGGCTCAGATCAATGCCGAGCAGTTGCCCAACCTCGGCCGGATGGTCCTTGAGCTTGGTGGCGGCGACTACACGGTCTACGCCACGGCTGAACAAGCCAATGAGCTGAAGCTCGCCGCCCGGAAGTTCGGTCGGCCAGGGCGCCGCTAGCGACAACGCAACGACAATAGCCCCGCACTCGCGGGGCTTCTTATTTCTGGAGTACCCATGGGCTCGCTACCACCCCTGATGCTGGGAGGTATCCCGCTGCAACTGCATGCCGGCTCGGTAGAGCTGAGCGAGCAGGTGCTGGGCGGCGAAACGAACCGGCGGCTTTCTCGCGGGCGCCTGGTGACCATGCGGCATTGGGAGCGCATGGCCGGCACGATCAGTGGTGCCGGCTTCACGCCGCCCGGCCTCGATGGCCTGGACTTCGCTGTACACCACGAGTTGCGCTCGACGAAGCCACGTTCGGTCCAGTCGTCCGGCACCTTGTTCAATCTGCCTGCAGATCCTCGGCCGGACAAAGCGCCCTGGTGCTGGGCCTACTTCCCGAACGGCGAGTGGGTTGCAACCGCCAGCGTCACTGCAGGCCGCGTCGTGACCGCCACGCCAGTGCCGGGCGCGGTGACGTACCAGGCGTGGTTCCTGCCTGTGTACCAGGTGAAATGCACTCGGCCTACCGAGGGGCGTTCGGGTGCGAACTACAACTGGTCGCTGAGCTGGGAGGAGGCGTGAATGATCGGTGCAGAACCCATCATCGGCGGGCCAATCCTTGCGCTGGCCGGCGGCGATGGCGGCTCGGTGAATCCGCCGCAACCGTCCGACCCGAGCAGTACCTACGACTGGACGGTGCGCGTTCGGTTCGGCGGCAATGATCTGACCAATCTGATCACTGGCCAGCTGGAAGTCGACCGCGAGGAGGGCGGCGCCGGCGTTGCCGGGGTGGTGATGTACTTCGAGGAGGGCGTCGCGGTTGTTCCGACCGACTGGACCGGAGTAGCGCTTTCCATCGACTTCATCAGCACCCGCGCGGGTTCCACATCCGAGGCCAGGCTGTTCACTGGCGTCTTGTCTCAGCCTGACTGGGACCCGGTGACCCGGCTGATGGCGTGCGCCGCGAGCGACAACCTGCAGCTGCGCGTAGAGGCTATGGGCGTCGAGCAGATCCAGGCGCTGATTCCAGGGTACTGGTCCGCCGATGTCTACGAGCCAACAGATGGGCGCAGCCATTGGGACTACGCGCAGGAACTGCTCGGCAGTCTGCCTGCTTCGCTCGACTGTTCTGCCCACGGCGCCCTCCGGCTGACCAGCTGGACGCCGACTGCCCCGGCTTTCGAGTTCGGCGAAGGGACCACGTTCTATCAGTCCGTGCGCGTTGAGCTGGCGGAGCAAGAGGCAATCACAAATTTCATCGAGATCGAGATCAGCTACCGCTATTCGAGGCTGCGCGAGTTCTCACAGACCTACGGCTGGACGCATCCAGGCACTGGCGGCCTGATCGGGCTGGCCGGGCTCTGTGCCTGGCGTAACGACGATTCTGAACTGCCGAACATCGAGATGATCTTGGGCTCGGGATCGGGAGCAGGGCAGGTGATCACCAGCGCGAACTGGTATCGCCTGCCTCCGACTCACCCTGACCCCTGTGGCAACGGCATGCCGTGGATCAACAATTTCTCGGACCTGCTGCTCGGTGCCGGCTGGACTGGCAAGCGCAGGTGGGTGCAAACGGTGACCGAGCGATACGCCTTCCGCCTGCATACCGATGGCGGAGAAGACGAGGTGCGGCGCGTCACACAGCGCCGCGGCAGTTCGTTCGACATCGAGGCGGCAGAGGCCGATGGATGGGCCGACAGCTTGCTGCCGATCAACATCAACCAAGACAGCATTGCCACCTCGCCGGGATCGCCTGGCTTCGGCCCTCCCGGAGACCGCCACAACGAGCCTCGCCGGATAGCTGGCATCCGTTGCCAACTGGAAACCGCTCGCACCGAGCTTATTTCGGCGCACCGCCGCACAGCCGTGTCCTGGGATGTGCCGACTCCGGAGGCAATGGGCGTTGACCTTGTGCATACGCTGTTGCTGAAGGACCAGGGCGTCCAGGCCCAGGGCAAGTGCCGGCGCATCCGGCATGTGCTCGACCTCGACAGCGGTAATGCGAACACGACGCTCAGCATCGCTGTGCGTCGCATGGGCGCCGGCAGCAACCAGCCGCTGACGATTCCGCCGCGGCTGGGGGCGGCAGACGGAGGCGGCGGTGGTGGCGGTGCGGCACCGAGTAATGACCTGCCAACCCAGCTCGGCGGCAAGTTCACGTCCGAGCCATACGACGACGACCTGCTGGGCTTCGCCGGCAACTACTCGATTCCGCAGGACCCGTCCCTTGAGCAGTTCCCGCGTCGGATGACTGTTGAAGCTGACGAGATCCCCGCGGCGGACACCGACGAGCGAGTCTACGAAGGCACGTTCACTTACCACGTCGGCATTCCCGACGATCTTCTTGTGATGTGAGGACCGGCTATGGCACTGGGCGACGAACGCCGCGAGAGCGGGCGCCGCATGGAGGCCGCGCGCCGCCAGCTCGGGATCGACAACGAGAATGCCCGGCGGATGCTCGGGCGGCAGATGGAGGCAGCGAGGCGCGGAGAAACTGTAGTTGAGGACATTGCGCGGCTCACTCCGCCGCCGGCGCCGCGCCGAACCCTGCCGGCAAGCCCGGCAGTTGGAGGCATCGGCGCACAGCGCGGCCGTGCGGACTACAACCCGCCGCGGTCACTCGGCGGTGGGGGCGGCATCGCGAGCCCGCTGATCGAGCAGCCCGACACGCGCACCTACCACGAGGCCGTTGTACTCCCGTCAACAGACGGTATGGCGTGGATCAAATGGCACTCGGTGAAGAAGATCACGATGCGCGACGCGAACGACGAACTCGTGGAAATGGAGTACCTGAATGTCACTCCCTAACTCGCCGGCTGATCCGTACCCGGCGGCGTTCGGCTGGCCCTGGCACGGCCTGATCCGGCGCCCCGCGGGCAATCAGATCACAGACCCGCCCCACGGCTGCGAGATCGTGCTGCCGAGCGGCGCGACGCGGCCGATGCCGTCAGGCAATCAGGTGTCCGGCAGCGTATTCACGAACAGCCACCCGTTCGTCGTGCCTGGCCTGTCGGCGCCCGACATCCCGGTGGAGGAAGACCAAGCGTATTGGACGCGGGGGATCAGGAGGGCTGACGACGGACAGTGGTCGTGGGATCGATACTACCCATCGCCCCCCGTTGTTCGGGGTGGTCAGCCCTGGAGGATGATTTATAACTTCGCCGGCTATACGCCAATTGAAAAGATATTGACCGTACATGCGGAGGTCGAGTCGGTAAGCGGCGAGAGGGTTGTTCTTCAATACACGTCCGGCTTCAATCCGGCCAATGTCCCGTCGGATTGGGGGTATACCGATACGCGCATTACATTAATGATGCGGGGCGGATCGGGAGACAGAGCTCTCTATTTGCTAGAACTGAGACGAACGGGTGGTTATGAGCGCGCCTGTATCTTCGAAGTGATACTGGAGCCGGAGAACAACAATATCAGCGTGATATATCACGCAACTTATCCGGGCATGTACCAGTTGCTTTCGGTGAGCCCTACCAGCGAGTCATCCCCTACATACGTTATCTATTGGTACTCGTTCGGCGAGCCGGTGGTTATGCCGTATGGGACTCCTCCGAGCAACTCGGGGTGGACCGATTCGATGACATACAGCGTGGGAAGTTACAGCTACAGCACCGATGAGGAGTGGACGTTTTGGGCGTGGTACAAATCGGATGCAACTACCGTCGAACTTGTGAAGCTCAGGGTTAGATATGAGGTCGACAGGAGTTTCGGGTCGGGGCTTAACGTAAACAGCCATGACCATGTTCTTGAGACGCGGACTTTCAGCATCCAGGGCCATGAGGTTCTGACGTATGTGAATGACGTCGATACGGTATTTACCCGAGGCTGGCAAGAACCGTCGTCGAAAGTCTCAATGAACGGCTCGCAGATTTATTCCGACGCCCCAGGCCGGAACCTCAACGGGCGAGACCCGGTTGTGCATCTGCAGCGGTACACCCCAACAGGAGCGCGCTTCATCGACTACGCCGGCGAGGGGCCTGTGGGGAGCGGACCGCCCATCATCGCAATGAGCCTCAACGTCTCGTATCTCTCCAATGCCTTGGTCGCCATGGCGTACCGCGCTCAGCTGCCAGAGCAGCGACGATTCCAGAGCGGGGCCGTCAGCCCCGCGGGGCTACATGGCGGCGATCACGTCATCCCGAACGCCACCGCGCATACCCCGGACCAGCTCCGGTGCTGGGCGAGTGGTGCATGGAACCCGGTCACCGGGGAAGTGCGCAGGGCTGACCTGAACTACCGATACAACTGGGTGTGAGCATGAGCATGTACCGATTCGAGAACTACTGGGAGCGCGAGATCGCGCTCTCTGAATATGCCGAGGCTGCCAGCCTGGACCTGCCGGACGGCCGCTATCGTCTCGCGCTGCGTGACGCCGGCCGGACCCGGTATGAGATCGTGGAGGCGGTCGTCGAGAGCGGAGCGGCGGCGCTGGGTCGCGGCTGCGAGGGCACAGATCAGCAGGATTGGCCGGCCGGCAGCTTCATCTACCTGACGCTGACCGCAGAGCAGATCACGCACATGTCGGGCCTGTCGATCCCTGGCTATCCAGGGGTGGACGGCGTGATCGCGCCAGCCTGCACGCTGTGTGTCAGCGAGCTGGACGGGAGCGTGTGGGTCTGCGTCTGGTCCGACGGCGAGGCCTCGGACTGGGTTGAGCTGCAGCACAGGACCTTCGTCGGTCACATCACAAGCGGCGGCCTCGGGTTCAGCGAGCCCGGCAGCGGCGAGTGGCTGCTGGCCGACGGAGTGACGGCCGAGTTCGGCTTCCAGGACGTGATCTATTCCAACGTCGAGCTGGCTGGCGTGCCGCGCGTGTACCAGTCCTCCGGACTCACTCACCTGCGCACGCAGCTGATGGACAGCGGACCAGGGATGGTGCTGATCGCCACACCCCTCGCTGCGTATGAAGAAACGGTTGACCCGTAGCCGCCCACAAGCGCAATCCCAGCCCGCCCCGCGCGGGCTTTTTGTTGCCCGGAGAAATGATGAAACCAGCAGTGCAAAACCTCGCGGTCGTCCCGGGTACGACCTATCGCGACACTCTGCGGCTCATGCAGCCGAGGTGGGTGTACAAGCCGATCACCTTAATCGCCGAGGCGCCGGCCCGCCTGACGGTTCCAGGGCACGGCCTCACAGATCACTGGTCGGTGTGGGTGCGAGGCGTGTCCGGAATGCCGACGCTCAATCGTGAGCCACCCCAGGCCCGCCCCCTTCGCGCTGCCGTGATCGACGCCGACACGCTGGAGATCAACGAGCTGTCCGCGGCTGGCACGAACGCTCGCGGCGGTGAACTGGCGTACCGGGTGCCGCTGGATCTTGTCGGCTCGGTACCTGTGATGACGATCACCGGTGGCGCGCCCCTCGTGCTGACCCTTGGCGCCGGCCTGGAACTGACTGCGCCTGGCACGATCACGCGCACGCTCACTGCCGAGCAGACCGCAGCCCTGGGCCAGGACTGGAGCTACAGCTTCGATGTCACGTTTTCAGACGGCACCGTGACCCGCTTCTTCGAGGGCGGCCCGGATAAAGGGGGCTGCGGCTGTGGATAGCGAACTGGAAACCGAATATCTGGCGGTGCTCGAGCATGAGCAGGTCACTGCCGTGACGGCAGGCGAGCAAGGCCCGCCCGGCCGGGACGGTGTTGGCGCTGGCGGCATCACCTACATCCAAGACCACGAACCAGTCGGCGCCGCCGAGAGCGACACCTGGTGGAACCCCCTGACCCTGCAGCTGAAGGTATTCCACCTCGGCGCATTCGAGCCTGTGTCGCCTGACGGCGGCCATTTCTGAGGAGCCTCACATGGCAGACGTAATTCGCATCAAACGCTCCGACGCCACCTCGGCGCCGCCTTCTCTCGCCGCGGGCGAACTGGCGTACTCCGAGGTCTCCGGCTACCTGTACTACGGCCGCATCAGCGACGGCACCCCTGTGATCATCGGCGGCAAGGCGCTGAAGGACAAGCTGGATGGTCTCAGCTCTGCGGACCTGAGCGACTTCGCGGCCGCTGTCGGCACCGTCATCGCCGCCGCGAGCATCGGCGCGCTGAACGACGTGGACCTCACCGGCGCCGCCAATGGCCAGGTGCTGATCTACCGCGACGGCGTGTTCGAGATGGAGGCCATCCCGAGCGGCGTGACCACGTTCATTGCGCTGACCGACACTCCGGCAGCATTCACCGGCGCCGCAGGCCGTTTCGTGAAGGTCAACGCGGCGGCCAATGCCCTGGAGTTCGTCGACGGCATCGATGGCGGTACGTACTGAGGTGATCCATGGCCGATGTGATCAAGCTCAAACGCTCTTCCGTCGCAGCTGCCGCTCCAACCGCGGGGCAGCTGGCGCTGGGTGAGCTGGCGCTCAACGTCGCCGACGGCAAGCTGTTCTTCAAGAAGGCGGATGGGAGCATCGTCACGCTGGAGCAGGCCGGGGCGCGCCCGTGGACGGGGGCCGCCGACTTCGACGCAATGACACAGGAGGGAATCTGGATAGTCGACCAGGCGATGGCGAACGGCCCGGCTCAGTATCCGACGCCGGGTGCAATCGTTGAGGTTCGCCGCGTTGATGGTGGGCGCATCGAGCAGAAACTGGCGGTGATCTATCACAACATCACGCTGTTCCGGATGTTGATCACCTGGGATGCGGCGCCTTTCTGGGCGCAGTGGCAGACCTACGTTACCGTGGACTCATGGACCCCGATCACATCGCTGCTCAACGGCTGGACGATCCTCCCCGGGTTCAACAGCCGATTCCGCATCCTCGGTGGCTCTCTGCAGCTGCAGCTCTATGCAACGATGGGGACGAAGAACGCCGGAACTGTTTTCTGGAATCTCCCGTTCCTGTACCGCCCGCCAGCGATCTACCCGTTCAACGGCCGCGGTGACGTGTCGGCGACGGCCGGCCAGTGGAGCGCCGGCGTCGCCGGGCTGATCGACACAAACGGAGACGCGAAGCTGGGGCCGGCAGTGGGGGGAACGACTCTCCGTTTCGGGCTGGACGTCTTTATTCCCCTGGGGTGATCCATGATCAAGTATCTGATTGCCGAGGATGGCATGTACCTCGGGAACGCCATCTATCCCGAGCCTGGACAGCGCTGGGTCGCCGCGGGCTGGAGCGGCCCTGTCTACGACCCGGTGTACCAGGGCGGCCAGCACAACGCCGAGACCGGCGAGGTCAGCGGTGGTGCATGGGTCAGCACTGGTGCTCCGCCGGATGATTGGCCGTCCGTGATTGCGGCGCGGCGCTATCAAGCAGAGACTGCGGGCACGACGGTGGGTGGCGTGGCGATCAACACTGAGCGCGACAGCCAGGCGCTGATGACCGGGGCGGCCGTGCAGGCGATGCTCGATCCTGGCTACCAGCTGCAGTGGAAGACGCCGGCCGGGTTCGTTCAGCTGAGCGCCCAGCAGATTCTCGCTGTCGCGCAGGCCAGCAGGGCGCATGTCCAGGCGTGCTTCGACAGAGAGGCAGAGCTGCTTTCTGCTCTGGATGCCGGCACGTTCCAGGCCGGCATGCTCGAGGAGGGCTGGCCGGCCGCTTCCTGATCTGGGCTATGCTCCACGCTCCGAATCACAAGGAGCGTGATCATGCCCACTCGTCTGCGCAATTTCCTCATGCTGTTTGCCGCCGCTCTCGGCGGCGCCGTTATCGGCGGAACTCTCGTACTGCATATCGCAAGCGAGCCACCGCGCCCGATCTTCTACGCGGAAGACTGCATCCCGCCTCCCACGATCTGACCTCACCTACACCCGCAAGCCCGGCCCAGCGCCGGGCTTTTTATTGGAGAACACGATGACACTGAGAGAGCTTCGCTTCGGCGCCCTGGCCGAGGCGTTCCGGCTGCTGCCTGCGCGGATGGAAAGCCAGCTGGCCGAGCTGCACCTTGTTGCATTCACCCTGCAGGAGGACCCGCAGCAGCGGCGCCGGCAGTGGCCCACCGGCCCGGCCCGTGGCCTCTGGCAGTTTGAGCTGGGCAGCGAGCAAACCCGGGGTGGCGTGTGGGGCATCTACATGCACCCCGCCAGCCGCGAGCATCTGCGCGCCGTTGCTGCTGCTCGCGGCGTGCCATTCGAGCCGGAGGCGATCTACAAGCGCCTGCAGCACGACGATGTGCTGGCTGCCTGCTGCGCGCGCCTGCTGATGTTCACCGACCCTCACCAGTTGCCGGAGCGAGGCGATGTGGAGGGGGCGTGGCAGCTCTACCTCCGCACCTGGCGCCCCGGGGCGCATACCACCGGCACGCCCGGGAAGCGCCGGGAGCTGCGGCAGAAATTCGCCGTCAACTACGCCGCGTCGCTGGAGGTGGTGCGATGAGATCGGTCGTGCTGCTCAGCGCCCTGGTCGTGCTCCAGGGCTGCACCGTGATGCAGGCCGCGCAATATGCGACGGCGCGCTACTGCGCCCTCCCTGGCGAGGTGCGAGTGGTCAACAGGGAGGCGGTCGCCCTGGCGGTGGCGCCGAACCGGATCAGCATTCAATGTGCGGGGGCTCCGTGATGGACTACTGCACGCTGTTCCCGGAGGGCTGGTGGGCGCACTGCTGCCAGATACACGACAATGACTACGCCCGGCAGATCGGCCAGGCCCTGGCTGACGAGCGCCTGTGGCAGTGCGTTGCCGGCTCGGGCGATGGTTCGTTGATCGGGATTGCCTCGGTCGCTGTGGCCTCGGTGATGTGGCTTGGTGTTCGCGCGTTCGGTCGACGGTTCTACCGGAAGGCCGGTGAGGGTCCGCCGTAGAGGCGTCAGGACGGCCAGTTCAGGCTCTGTCGGCATCCGCTGTTGAAGGGTTGATCTATATCCTATGATATATGTATGATTGCCCTAACACGACGGAGAAGACGCCATGCAACTCTTCCACACCAGCCCTACCGAAATCACCGCCATCACCACCTCCGGCCGCTTCGGCAGCTTCCTGTTCTTCTCGGCCTGCGAGTATGTGATGACCGCCGGTAGCCACGTCACCTACAGCGTGGAGGTAGACGAAGAGGCGATCATCAAGGCTGACCGCCTCTTCTATCACGATGACGCGGCGAAGCTGGACGAGTTGGTGGCCGAGCTGGCCGAGCGTCTGTCGGTCGACCCCGAAACCGCCGAAGCGCTGATCGAAGAGTCGCGCCAGGTCTACGACCTCGATCACATCGATCCCGAAGACCTCGCAGATGCCTCCTGGGATGTTCAGCGCTTCTCGGCCCGTGCTGCCCAACTGCTCGGCTATCGCGGTGTGGCTGTCACTGATGAGCAGGGCACTGCCTATCTGATCGACATGCACGGCAAGGAACAGGAGCTGGTGAAGCAATGAGCGACGCACAGAAGAAAGCAGCGGCCCGCTACCGGGCAAAGCAGACTCAGATTCAGGCCCTGATCAACCCGGAGACGGAGCCCGAGCTATTCGATGCCTGGGAATATCTGGTCAGGCAGTTCGACGGCAGCAAGAAGAAAGCATTGTCCTGGGCCATCTTGCGCGCCCGGAGTTCGCTGGAGCGCTTCAGGGTCTGGAAGGATGGCGAGGAGGCTGACGCGCTGATCGTCGCCGGGATCAACATGAACGGCGCGCTGGACCAGGCCGCTCATGAATTTGGCTACGTCGACTACGCGGACATGGCGGCCGCCCTCGGCTGGTCGGGAGACGATGGCCTTAACATCGTCGCCCTGGACCAGGCCGACGACGGCCTGGTCGTCTTTTCCGGTGAACAGGACTTCGACGATGAATGCCCCATAGCGGCCAGCATGAGGGCGCCTGAATGATCGGCACCCACACCCCCAAGCTCGCCAACGCCAAGCTCAAGCAGAACGCCATCCGGGCGAAGCTGCTGGGCACCGTGCCGCCCGAATTGGTCTGCTCGCAGACGGTTGAAATGCGGCGCGAATATTGGGCTCTGCCCCGCAACGCCGCCAACATGAAGCTGGAAAAGGACCTCATCGCCGAGGGTGGCTTCGACACCGCACCGGTCCTCCCGCCAGTTCAGGACCCCAACGTGAAGCAGGTGCTGCTGCCGTTGCCCGGCTGGCACCAGGGGCATTACGTCAGCGTCTCGCCGGTATACAGTTGCGGCGTGCTCCACGAGCTGAGCCAGCGGCTGTTCGAGCGCAAGCTGCTCGCGCGCCAGTGGATCATTCAGCCGACCCCGGCGGCCATGGCCAACCACGGCGAAATGCTGCTGCAGCAAAGTGGTGCTGTACGCCTGATGACCCGGGGCTGCCGCAGCCTGGACAATCAGCGGCGCGGCGCCGAAAAGCTCAGCTTCGTGCAGGTGACGGCCCGGGTTGAGCGCATGAACATATCGTCCGGCCTGGTGTGTGTCGGCTGGCCGGCGCTGACGGCGGTGGGCGGCCTGGTTCATGCCCTGGAGCGGCAGCTGGGTTTTGAGCTTGAGTTCGCCTATGGCCAGCGCACCATGCAGCGGGTGGAGGGTGTGCCAAAGTTCGCCAGCCCTGGCGGCAACCCCACCCCGGCAGGCCGAACGGAGCGCGCAGGCATGGCCTACGGGCCGCTGGTCCCCCGGCCGGCATTCAGCGCCGAGGAAGTCCATGGCAATGGCGAGATTGTCCTGCTGCTGCGCAATCAGGAACACGACGGACGCCTGGCCGCCATCGCCAAGGCTGTCTCAAGCATCACCAGGCTGGGCGGCGGTGCCCTGCGCGATGTGGGGATCGAGATCCGGCGCAACGCGCGAGCGCCGGCGGCCGAGTACATGCACGCAGCATTGCAGGCGTCGGCCGAAAGCGAAGACACGCTGGACACCGCGCTCCGGCTCTATGCCGGTGATGGGGAGTGGGTCCAGCGCCGCTGGTATCAGAGCGACCCGTCCCACCTCCTGAGCATGGTTGGTTATGGCTATCTGGAAGCGCCCAGCCTCAAGCCCAATGTGCGCGACAACTACCCCCATGCCTGGGCTGAGCCCCTGTTCGGCCAGGTCCGCGTTGGCCGGCTGGAGCCTGGTGGGTGGTGGCGGCGAGAGAGTGGGCGATGGGGGGCGCGTTGGTGCGCGGTTGAGGAAGGGCTGTAGAGGAACATCCCAGTCCATGCTTGCGCCGGTAGAATGCCCCGTTTCGCAACGAGGGTAACGCCGTGCTGGTGATCAGGTTGGGCAAGGGGTGGACGCTGAAGCTCGAGCGCAAGCTGAGCGAGGCGGGCGGCTGGGGGCTGTGGGAATTTCACCGCGCAGAAAGTACATACCATACTGACCGCGGGCGAACCGCATACCGACTGGCTCGCCTCCGCCCGGCAGAGCCCAAAGAGGGTCAGGAGGTAGAGGTGGTACTGATTCATTCTCCGGCTGCGTCAGAAGAAGACTGGAAGCCGCAGGGCGGCGGCGTAGCTCGATACGAGTCCGACCGCTAAGTGCGTAGGTAGGGGGCAATCAGATGACTCCCTCGCTCGGCGTTCCTGCCCACCGCTTCGGTGGCGGGCTTCGCCGGGACAGTCTCAGCCGCCACGCCGGCCCGGCAGGTCTCACGATATCGAGGCCCCGCAGGAACCCAACATGGGTTTCGGTGAAGTCGACCCAGCGTGTGACCCGCAGATCAGCCTCGGGGCCGTGGTGTCCGATGCATCCCAGCAGCTGGCGGCTACCCGTAGCGAACAGGTGGCCCCCGCCGCCTGTAGTGGCAACTAGCTGATCACCTTCCAGTACCTCGTATTCATAGTGCCAGCAGAATGTCCGCTCGGCCTCCTCTCGGTGGCGGAGGTAGAACTGATAGCGGTCGAACGCCTGCAGCACAACCTGATTGCGCACGTCAGTTGATATATCGCCCAGCTGCAGCAACTCGTTGGCCCTGTCGCGGAGGTACGGGTAGTGCTCCTCGGCGGCCCAGCGCCAGGCATGCTCGTCGCGGAAGGCGACCAGCCAGCGGCTGACGCTTAGGCGCTTGTGCTCCAGGCCACGTAGGTCCACGAACCCTCCGGTTTCAATCGTAAAGGGGCGGGCGGTTCCGGGTGCGCCAACACCCGTGCCGCCCGCCGAACCCGCAGACCACACCTGCAAGCCCAGCCAAGGCCCCCGCTTCGTGCACAAAGCGAGCGGAGCCTAGCACTGTTTATTTATCCAGTAAAAGGCCTGCAAATGACAAACCCGATCATCCCCTGGATGGGCGGCAAGCGCCGTCTTGCTGACCGTTTGATCCCCCTGTTTCCGCCGCACGAGTGTTACGTCGAGGTGTTCGCTGGTGGTGCCGCGCTTTTCTTCCTGCGGCCGCAGCCGGCGCCCGTAGAGGTGTTGAACGATATCAACGGCGACCTGGTGAGCCTCTATCGCGTGGTGCAGAACCACGTCGAGGAATTCGTGCGGCAATTCAAGTGGGCGCTCTCCAGCCGCCAGCTGTTCGAGTGGCAGAAGATCACCCGCCCCGAGACGCTGACGGATATCCAGCGAGCGGCACGCTTCTTCTATCTCCAGCACCACGCCTTCGGTGGGAAAGTGGCGGGCCAGACTTTCGGGACGGCCACCACCGGCCCGGCGCCGAACATCATGCGCATCGAGGAGAATCTCTCCTCGGCTTGGGCGCGGCTGGCCGGAGTGTACGTCGAGAACCTGCCGTGGCTGGAGTGCGCCGAGCGCTACGACAGGGCGCACACCTTCCTCTACATGGACCCGCCGTACTGGCAGACCGAGGGCTACGGCGTGGCTTTCCCCTTCGACCAGTACCTGGCGATGGCCGATTTCATGCGCCGGTGCAAGGGCCGGGTGATGGTGAGCATCAACGATCATCCCGATATCCGGGAGGCGTTCGAGGGCTTCCACATGGAGCGCCTGGATATCCGCTACAGCAACACGAACCAGCGCCAAGGCCCGGCCGAGGTGACCGGTGAACTGGTGATCATGAACTGGTCGCCAGCCGCTCTCGGCGGGCTGTTCGCTGGGCTCTGAACTGCTTGCTATGCGGCGACACCAGAGCGTTACTGGTGCCAGCCAAACAAACTGAGGAAGCCCGCATGACCCTGCCTGCACTGACCCCTGCCGCCCAAGAACAGCTACGGGATATCGCCGAAAAGTTGCTGGGCGTAGAGACCCTGGACACCCGCCACTCGGACAGCCTGGATTTTCACGATCTGGCGGTCTGGTCGGTCAAGGCGGCGCTAGAGGCTGCCTACCGTGCAGGGCAGGAACCCCGGTGATAGCAAAGGAGAAACCTGTGAAAACCACCATCGAACAGAGCCTGGCCGACTACCTGACCGGCTATACCCGCAACAACCCCGCCGGCCGAGACCACCTCATCAGCTACTCGAACTGGCAGACGATGGCTCAGCTGGAACTGGATCGCCGGGCGAGCAGCCTGCTGTCGGTCCTGCCGGATGCCGAGCTGCAGGCGATTGCCGAGGGCGCGGTCAACCTGGCCGACATCGCGCGCGGCCTGCCTGCCTGACCCGCAGCTACGAAAACGCCGCCCAGGAGGGCGGCGTTTTTCGTTTGTGTGGCCCGCTGGCCGGACGCACGGGAATGAAATGGGAGTGGGCCGGTCAGAGCCATACCAGCGCAGCATGGCTTGTACCATTTTCTGTACCACCGCAGGCGCAACTAGGCGTAATTCGGCGCGATTCTGCGTATGCAGCCCCGATAAATTCGGCCTTTCTACGCCGTGACACGCCAAACCAATCGGCGGATAATGCCCGCTATTTTTTCGAGGCCCGCCGAGGCGGGCCGTGCCATCGAGAGCGGCTAGTGTGAGCGTTGCCGCCTGAGCCTGACAACCCTGGAGCGTCCGGTTTGATCGTCTTCCGTTATCTGTCCCGCGAGGTGCTGGTCACCCTGGGCGCGGTGAGTGCCGTGCTGCTGGTGATCATCATGAGCGGGCGTTTCATCAAGTACCTGGCCCAGGCCGCACAGGGCGTGCTGGACCCGGGCGTGCTGTTCATGATCATGGGCTACCGCATGCCCGGCTTCCTCCAGCTGATCCTGCCGCTGGGACTGTTCCTCGGCATCCTGCTGGCCTACGGCCGGCTGTACCTGGACAGCGAGATGACCGTGCTGTCCGCCACCGGCATGAGCAACCGCCGCCTGCTCGGCTACACCATGGCGCCGGCCGCCATCGTCGCCGCGATCGTCGCCTGGCTGAGCCTGGGCCTGGCGCCCCAGGGCGTGGCCGAGGTGGCCCGCATCTTCAACCAGCAGGACGCCCTGACCGAGTTCGACACCCTGGTGCCGGGCCGCTTCCAGGCCATGAAGGACGGCTCGCGGATGACCTACACCGAGGGCCTGTCCGAGGACCGCGGCCAGCTGGAAGGCGTGTTCATCACCGAGAAGCGGCCGAGCGCCAAGGACGGCAGCCAGCGCGGCATCACCGTGCTGGTGGCCGAGAAGGGCAGCCAGGTGATCCAGTCCGACGGCAGCCGCTACCTGATCCTGGAGAACGGCTATCGCTACGACGGCAACCCCGGCGAGGCCGACTACCGCGCCACCCAGTACGAGACCCACGGCGTGCTGCTGCCCAAGCCCAGCGTCAGCGCTGAGATCGGCGAGCGCGAGGCGATTCCCACCCGCGAGCTGATCGGCAGCGACCAGCCCCGGCACCAGGCCGAGCTGCAGTGGCGGCTGTCGATCCCGCTGCTGGTGTTCGTCGTCACCCTGCTGGCGGTGCCGCTGGCCAAGGTCAACCCGCGCCAGGGTCGTTTCCTCAAGCTGCTGCCGGCGATCCTCCTGTACATGGCCTACCTGGCGCTGCTGATCGGCGCGCGTGGCCAGCTGGACAAGGGCAAGATCCCCATGCAGCTGGGGCTGTGGTGGGTGCACGTGCTGTTCCTGCTGATCGGCGCCGGCCTGTTCCTCTGGCAACCGCTGAAGCTCAGGCTGGCCAGCCGCCGCGCGACGCAGGAGGTGGCCCATGCATAAGCTCGATCGCTACATCGGCACCAGCGTCTTCTTCGCCATCGTCTCGGTGCTCGGCATCATCGTCGGACTGGCCCTGCTGTTCGCCTTCATCGACGAGCTGGGCGACCTCAGCGACAGCTACGGCACCCTCCAGGCCCTGACCTACGTGATCATGACCTTGCCGCGACGGGCCTACGAGATGCTCCCCATGGCGGCGCTGATCGGCTGCCTGATCGGCCTCGGCAGCCTGGCCAGCAACAGTGAGCTGACCATCATGCGCGCCGCCGGCGTGTCGGTCGGGCGCATCGTCTGGGCGGTGATGAAGCCGATGCTGGTGCTGATGCTGGCCGGCGTGCTGATCGGCGAGTACCTGGCGCCATGGAGCGAGAACCAGGCCCAGGCCCACCGCGCGCTGGCCCAGGGCGGCGGCGAGGCGCAGAGTTCCAAGCACGGCCTGTGGCATCGCCAGGGCCAGGAGTACGTGCACATCAACGCCGTGCAGCCCAACGGCAGGCTGGTCGGTGTGACCCGCTACCAGTTCGACGGCGAGCGCCGGCTGCAGTCCGCCAGCTTCGCCCGTCGCGCCGAATACCAGGGCGATCACTGGCAACTGGAGGGCGTGCAGACCACCCGCTTCCACGAGAACAGCACCGAGGTGGTGGAAGCGCCCGCCGAGCGCTGGGACATCGAACTCAACCCGCAGCTGCTCGGCACCGTGGTGCTGGAGCCGGAGGCGCTGTCGGTGACCGGCCTGTGGCGCTACATCCACTACCTGGCGGAGCAGGGCCTGAACAACGGCACCTACTGGCTGGCGTTCTGGACCAAGGTGCTGCAGCCGCTGGTGACCGCGGCGCTGGTGCTGATGGCGATTTCCTTCATCTTCGGCCCGCTGCGCTCGGTGACCCTCGGCCAGCGGGTATTCACCGGCGTGCTGGTGGGCTTCGTGTTCCGCATCGCCCAGGACCTGCTGGGACCATCCAGCCTGGTGTTCGGCTTCTCGCCGCTGCTGGCGGTGGCCGTGCCGGCGGCGATCTGCGCCCTGGCCGGGGTGTTCCTGCTGCGCCGGGCTGCCTAGGGCTGGTCGCGTGCGCGTGGCCTGGGAGGCCCCGCGCACCCCTATGGAAAGGCCGGGTAATGCCCTAATGCTGTTTAATCAGACGCGACCAGTTGTTGGGCCAACCCTGTAGGAGCGGACTTGTCCGCGAACGGGGCAGGCAGCAAAGCTTCGCGGCCAAGGCCGCTCCCACGAGGGCAGCCATAAGTGAGCAGCATTAGGGCATTGCCGGCTTTTTTCTTTTCACGGCTCGCTCTGCTGTTCCATCTGCTGCAGGCGCTGCTGGCTCTGCGCGTTGACTTGATCGATCTGCTGCTTGAGCTGCTCCATCTGCTGCTGGGCCTGCTGCGCCTTGTCGGCCTGCAGCTTGGCGGTTGTGGCGGTGGCCGCGCCGCCGTCGCAGGCGGCGAGGGCGAGCAGGCTGGCGAGAAGCAGGGCGTTGCGCATGACGGTCTCCGGCGGAAGAAAGGCCCACCTTACCGAGGTGGCGGCCGCCTTGCAGCGACCGCCGTCACCAATGGCCTAGGGCTGGTGAAGGGGTGATGGTCAGCCGTAGCGGCGCGCGGCCTCGATGGCCAGGCCGCTGCCGATGCTGCCGAAGGTGTCGCCCTCGGCGACGCGGGCGTTGGGCAGCCGTTCGGAGACGCAGCGGCGCAGGGCCGGCACGCCGCTGGAGCCGCCGGTGAAGAACAGGGTGTCGACCTGCTCGTGGTTCACGCCGGCGCGGACCAGCAGTTCGTCGACACCGGCGCGGATGCGCTCCAGCAGCTCGTCGATGGCCTGCTCGAACAGCGGCCGGTCGAGGTTCGCTTCTAAGCCATCCTCGATCCGCGCCAGGTCGATGCGGTGGGCGTCTCGCTCGGTCAGGGCGATCTTCGATTCTTCCACCTGCATCGCCAGCCAGTGGCCGGCGCGCTGCTCGGTGAGGCGCAGCAGGCGGTCGATGCCGGTGGGATCGACGATGTCGTAGCGCATGTTCTTCAGCGCCAGCTGGGCCTTCTGCGCGTACACCGCGTTGATGGTGTGCCAGGTGGCGAGGTTGAGGTGGTGGCTGGTGGGCATCAGCGCGTCGCTCTTCATCCGGCTGCCGTAGCCGAACAGCGGCATGACGCCGTCCAGGCTGAGCTGCTTGTCGAAGTCGGTGCCGCCGATGTGCACGCCGCCGGTGGCCAGGATGTCGTCCTGGCGCTCGGCCTTCTCGCGGCGCTCCGGCGCCAGGCGCACCAGGGAGAAGTCCGAGGTGCCGCCGCCGATGTCGACGATCAGCACCAGTTCCTCGCGGGTCACGCTGCGCTCGTAGTCGAAGGCCGCGGCGATCGGCTCGAACTGGAAGGAGACGTCCTTGAAGCCCAGCTTGTGCGCCACCGCCAGCAGGGTGTTGGCGGCCTCGGCGTCGGCCTGCGGGTCGTCGTCGACGAAGAACACCGGGCGGCCCAGCACCACCTGCTCGAATTCGCGACCGGCCTGGGCCTCGGCACGGCGTTTCAGCTCGCCGATGAAGAAGCCGAGCAGGTCGCGGAACGGCAGGGCGCTGCCCAGCACGGTGGTCTCGCTCTTCAGCAGCTTGGAGCCGAGCAGGCTCTTGAGGGCGCGCATCAGGCGTCCCTCGTAGCCCTCCAGGTATTCGCCCAGCGCCTGGCGGCCGTAGACCGGGCGGCGCTCCTCGGTGTTGAAGAAGATCACCGAGGGCAGGGTGATTCTGCCGTCCTCCAGTTCCAGCAGCGGCTCCACGCCCGGGCGCCACCAGCCGACGGTGGAGTTGGAGGTGCCGAAGTCGATGCCCAGGGCATTGGCGGGACGGGAATTCATGATGCGCTCCGGAAAAACGGCCGCGCATTCTATGTCAGTGCGCCGGTAGTTGCATGCCGCAGATCGGCCTGTCGTGCTCGACGCCTTTCGACGCAAGTCCTAGGATGACTCGCAGGACCCGACGGAGAATGCGATGCCTGCCCGGTTGTTCGCCTGGCTGATGCTGGCCCTGCTGCCTGGCCTGGCGGTGGGCGAGCTGCGCCTGTACACCGAGGAGGCGCCGCCCACCAGCTTCCTGCGCGACGGCGAGCCGGACGGCTACGCGGTGGATCTGGTTCGCGAGCTGTCCCGGCGCACCGGCAGCGATGCCCATATCGAGCTGATCCCCTGGACGCGCGGCTACTACCTGGCCCGCCACGAGCCGGACGTCGGGCTGTTCATGGTGGTGCGCACCCCCGAGCGCGAATCGGTGTTCCAGTGGGTCGGCCCGATCCTGCAGGGCACCACCCGCTTCTATTCGCTGAAGGACAGCGGCCTGCGCATCGAGAGCCTGGAGGCCGCCCGGCGTGCCGGTACCCTGGCGCTGCCCAAGCAGTGGTACACCTACGAGACCCTGGAGCGCATGGGTTTCACCAACCTGCACGGGGTGGCGAGCCCCCGGCTGATGGTGAGCATGCTCAAGCACGGGCGGGTCAAGCTGATCGCCACCGAGGACCTGTCCCTGCGCGAGGAGCTGGCCGGCGGCGGGCTGACGCCGGACGAGGTGCAGGGGCACATGGCGTTCATGCAGTCCGACTACTACATCGCCTTCTCCGCGCGCACGGCGCCCGGCCGGGTCATGCGCTGGCAGCGGGAGCTGGAGGCCATGCGCCGCGACGGCAGCCTGGAGCGTATCCGCCAGCACTGGCTGCCGCGGGCGGAGCGGTTCTGAGGGGTTATTCGTGGTGCTCGCTGCCGAGGAAGGTCAGCGAGCTGAACAGGCCCAGTTCCTCGATATCGGCGTCGCCCTTCACCGGCAGGTAGAGCTGGGTGGCGATCACGTTCAGGCCCTCGTTGCGCACCGTCACTTCGGCATAGCCCTCGGCGTCGGTGGTGGCGCTGACCTCGTGGGGCATGCCGCGGTAGTCGCCGATCAGCTTCACGCCCTTGGCCGGCTTGCCCTCGGCCAGCACCCGGACGCGCAGCGGCTTGCCCGGCCCGACGGCGGTCGGGTCGCTCTGCGGCACGATGGCCAGGCGCAGCTTGTCCAGCGCCGGCAGCCTGGCGCCGGCCTGGAGGATCGCCAGGCTGTACTTGTAGGTGTGCAGGGAATGGGTGGAGTCCGGCACCTGGCTGCGGCCCTGGTTGACCCAGCTCTTGTCCGGCTTCTGCGACCAGGCGCCGTTGTCCAGGGCCACCGCCAGCACCGCGGGCGCGCGCAGGGGCTGCAGGCGGGCGTGGTCGTCCAGGCGCTGGACGCCGACCGGGATGGTCCGGCCGCTGGCGCCATAGGCCCAGGCGCCACTGACCTTGTGCGCCTTGAAGGCGTCGTCCTCGGCGCCGTGGCCGTAGATCACTTCGTGGTTGCCGCGGCGCTGTTCGGTCCACAGGCCGTGGGCGGAGGCCTGTCCGCAGAGGATCAGGCCGGCGAGCAGCAGGGGGAGGGGAGTACGCATCGGGAAGTCCTTTCGGTCAGAGGTCGAGGGTCAGGCTGAAACTGAGGTTGCGGGGTTCGCCGGGCAGTACCCAGACGCTGTTGTAGGCGCGTTCGTAGTACTTGCGGTCGAACACGTTGTTGAGGTTGACGCCCAGGGTGACCTGCTCGCTGGCCTTGTAGTGGGCCAGCAGGTCGAGGGTCTCGTAGGCCGGCAGGCGGAAGTCGCTGCCGGCCTGGCCGGAGCGTTCGCCGACGTGGGTGACGGCGGCGCCGATGTCCGAGCCGCGCAGCGCGCCGTGCTGGAACTCGTAGACGGCCAGCAGGCTGCCGCTGTGGCGGGGGATGCCGAGCAGGTCGCTGCCGGCCGGGAGGGCGGCGTCGCCCTTGGTCACCTCGGCGTCGATGTAGGCGTAGGCGCCGATCAGGCGCAGGGCGTCGCTCAGCTGGCCGCTGAACTGCAGGTCCAGCCCGCGGCTGCGCGCTTCGCCGGCCGCCACGCTGTCGCCGAGGGCGTCGGTGGTGACGACGTTTTCCTTGTCGATGTGGAACAGCGCCATGCTGCCGCCCAGGCGGCCGTCGAGCAGGTCCAGCTTGAGCCCGGTCTCGTAGCCCAGGCCTTTCTCGGGCTGGTAGACCTCGCCGCGGCTGCCGATGGCGTTGGGCTTGAACGAGGTGCCGGCGTTGGCGAACAGGCCGACCTCGGGGACGAGCTGGTAGAGCAGGCCGATGCGCGGGGTGGCGACGTCCTTGCGCTGCTCGTTGGCGACGCCGCTGGCGCGGTTCAGCGAGCGCTGCTCGACCCGTTCCAGGCGCACGCCGAGCAGCCCGCGCAGACGGTCGGTGAAGGCGATCTGGTCCTGCAGGTTGAGCGCGTAGCTCTCGGTGCGCTCGTGGAAGTCGTTGGGCCGGGTGATCGGCGGCTTGGGCGTGCCGTAGACCGGCTTGCGAATGTTCAGCCCGTAGCTGGCCAGGGTCTCGCTCTGGGGATACTTCTGGCTGTTGCGGTAGTTCTCGTATTCCAGGCCGATCAGGCTCTGGTGCTGCCAGCCGGCCAGCTCGAAGCTGCCGTGCAGCTCGACCTGGGTGATGCTGTCGTTCCACTCGAAGTCGCGCTGGCGGTAGAAGCGGGTGAGGGTGTCGCCGACCAGCCGCTGCGGCTCGGAGCTGTCGCCGCGCAGGTGGCCCTGGGTGTAGTGGTTGGCCAGGCGCAGCTTCCAGCCTTCGTCGAGGTGGCGCTCCAGGGCCAGGTCCAGGGTCTGGTTGTCGTTGCGGATGTCGCCGTCGTTGGGTTCGCTGAAGAAGGCGGAGCGGCGCACCGCGCCCAGCTCGCCTCCGACCGCCGGCAGGCCGCGGTCGAACACGGATTCGGTGCGGGCGAACTCGGCGTCGAGCTGCAGCAGGGTGTCCGCGTCGAGCTGCCAGCTCAGCGAGGGCGTGACCACCTGGCGGCGGTTGTCCACGTGGTCGCGGAAGCTGCCGTTGTCCTCGACCGCCAGGTTGATCCGCGACAGCAGGCTGCCGTCCTCGCTCAGCGGGGTGTTGGCGTCCAGGCTGGCGCGGTAGCGGTCCCAGCTGCCGGCGCTCAGGTTGAGCCGGCTGAACGCCTCGGCCTGGGGCTTCTTGCCGACGATATTGACCAGCCCGCCGGGGTCGCCGCGGCCGTAGAGGCTGGCCGAGGGGCCCTTGAGCACTTCGATTCGCTCGATGCCGGAGGCGTCCGGCGCGCTGTAGCTGCCCCGGTTGATGGCGAAGCCGTTGCGGTACAGCTCGCCGGTGGTGAAGCCGCGCACGCTGTAGTTGAGGAAGGTCAGGCCGCCGAAGTTGTTCTGCCGCGACACGCCGCCGGCGAAATCCAGGGCGCGGTCGATGCGCGTGGTGTTGAGGTCCTCCAGCACCTGCGCCGGCACCACCTCGATGCTCTGCGGCGTGTCGCGGATATCGACGTCGCTGCGGGTGGCGGTGGCCGAGTGGGTGGCGCGGTAGCCGTCGACGGGACCGGTGGCGCTTTCGTAGCGGTCGCCGCTGATGGTCACGCTCTCCAGCTGCACGGCGTCTTGCGCCATGGCGCCCTGCACGACCAGGGAGGATATTCCTATCGATCTGTAGATGAGATTTTTCATGCTTCTTTCCTGTTTGGATGTAATAACATAACAAAATAGAATCGAAGGAATCCAGCACCCGCAGCGACAGGTGGGCAGGCTTGTGAGTGGCATCCCGGTATGCGCCGTGCGTGAAGAAGGGCTGGGATACTTGGCTGGTTTTGTAGTTTTGCTACATAATTGGTCCGACCAAAAATACGACGAACCAGCCGTGGCGCCTTTCATGCACAGAGCTTCACATCACGATCTTCGCGCGCAGTTCCGCGCGCTTCTCGACTCGAACGCCTGCTATCACACCGCGTCGGTGTTCGACCCCATGTCCGCGCGGATCGCCGCCGACCTTGGCTTCGAGGTTGGCATCCTGGGCGGTTCTGTAGCTTCACTACAAGTTCTGGCCGCGCCCGATTTCGCCCTGATCACCCTCAGCGAGTTCGTCGAGCAGGCTTCCCGCATCGGCCGGGTCGCGCGGCTGCCGGTGATCGCCGACGCCGACCACGGCTACGGCAACGCGCTCAACGTGATGCGCACGGTGACCGAACTGGAGCGCGCCGGGATCGCCGCCCTGACTCTCGAGGACACGCTGCTGCCGGCCCAGTTCGGGCGCAAGTCGACCGACCTGATCGGCGTCGCCGAGGGCGTCGGCAAGATCCGCGCGGCGCTGGAAGCGCGCATGGACCCGGCGCTGTCGATCATCGCCCGTACCCATGCCGGCGTGCTGGAGGTCGACGAGGTGATCCACCGCACCCGCGCCTACCAGGAGGCGGGCGCCGACGCCATCTGCATGGTGGGCGTGCGCGACTTCGCCCACCTGGAGCTGATCGCCGAGAACCTCAATGTGCCGCTGATGCTGGTCAGCTACGGCAACCCGCTGCTGCGTGACGATGCCCGCCTGGCCAGCCTCGGCGTGCGCATCGTGGTCGATGGCCACGCCGCCTACTTCGCCGCGATCAAGGCCACCTACGACTGCCTGCGCGAGCAGCGCGGGATTGCCGCCAGCGACCTCAACGCCACCGAGCTGACGCACAAGTACACCCAGCCCGAGGACTACATCGTCTGGGCGCGCGAGTACATGAACGTCAAGGAATAGCGGTCGCCTCGTCGATCAGGCGCTGCAGCGAGCCGTCCTCGTGCATCTCCCGCAGCGCCTGGTCGAAGCGCAGCAGCAGGTCCTGGCGCCGGGCCTGCTTGGCGAACACGAGGTAGGTGGGGTTGATGCTCAGCGGTTGGGGCAGTGGCTGGAGTTCGTCCAGCCCGTCCTGTTCCAGCAGCCGCCTGGCGGCCATCTCGATGACGACCACGGCGTCCAGCCGGCCAGACGCCAGCTTGCGCAGGTTGGCCTCGTCGGAGCTGCCCGGCTGGGCGTCGATGCGTCCCTCCCGCACCGCCCGGTCGAAGTCGTCGGTGTAGCTCCAGCCGCGGATCACGCCGATCCGGCGGCCGTGCAGGTCCTCGATGCCGCGGAAGTCGAACGCCCGGTCGCGCCGCACGTAGAGCAGCAGGCGCTCCTCGTAGATGGGGTCGGAATAGTCGAAGACCCGCAGCCGCTCGGCGTTGCGGTAGATGCCGCCGATGCCCACCTCGCCGGCGGCGCCCTTGAGCAGGGCGCGCTTCCAGGGCATGGCCTGCAGGCTCAGGGGCTCGCCGAGGCGGGCGAACACCGCCTCCAGCATCGCGGGATACAGTCCCCGGGCCTGGCCGTCGTGCAGATACATGAATGGCGGGTTGGCGTTGTCGATGGCGACCAGGGTTTCGGCGCGCGCCAGCAGCGCGCAGCAGCCCAGCACGAGGGCCGCGAGCAGACGAGAGCAGGGCATCGACGGACTCCTTTCGCTGTTCCTTCCAGCATAGTCCGGCGGCGCGCTTGCATTCGGCGCGGCGGGCGCCCATATCTTCAGGATCACATCCCCTATCCGGAGGTCATCATGGCCGGAGGCTGGACCAACGACGATGCGGTACAGGAGCAGATCGACAGCAGCATCGAGGACGCGGTGGCCCGCGCCCGCAGCCAGCTGCCCCGGGGCGAGAGCCTGAGCCGCTGCGAGGAGTGCGATGCGCCGATCCCCCAGGCCCGCCGTGAGGCGGTGCCCGGCGTGCGCCTGTGCGTGAAGTGCCAGGCCGAGCACGACAGGGAGCAGGCGGCGTTCAGCGGCTACAACCGGCGCGGCAGCAAGGACAGCCAGTTGCGCTGAGCCGGCGTCACAGCAGCGGACGTTCCGCGCGGATCATCAGCAGGCCCTCGCACTGGCCGTTGTTGCCCGAGTAGGCGGCGCAGCGCTCGCCGCCCAGCGAGGAGCCGCCGTAGGAGAGCTTCAGCGCGTTGCCGCCCCAGGCCCGCGTCAGGTTCAGCGACCAGTCGCCGAAGGAGCGCACCTGGGCACCGGAACCCAGCCTGACCGGGTTGTCCAGGCGGTGCGCGCCGTACTGCAGGGTCATGCCCAGGTCGAGCGGGTGGGGCAGGGCGAGGTCCAGCAGCAGGTTGCCGTCCTGGCGTCCCGGTCGGTCGGCGACGGCGAGGCCGAAGCGGCTCTCCAGCAGGGTCAGGCCGGCGTAGTACTGGTTGTGGTCGAGGCCGTCGACGCCGAGGCGGCTGTAGCGGATCAGCCCCACTTCGTAGCCGAGGCGGTCGTCCAGCGGGCGCCGCAGGCCGGCGTAGGCGTCCAGTTGCGGCTGGCCGCCGTCGAGCAGGCCCATGCTCGGCGCCCAGCCGCCGAAGTACCAGCAGTCCTCGCGGCTGAGGTCCAGGCCGCCGTGGAAGGTGCCGCTGGCGCTGGGCTGGATCAGGCCCTGGGCCATGCTGCGGGTCGGCTGGGTGGCGAGGCGCAGGTCGTAGCCGGCGAGTTCGCGTTCCATCACGTAGGCCTGCGCACTGGCGCAGGCGAGCAGCGCGAGGCTGCCCAGCAGGAGTCTTCGGATGTGCATAGCGGATTCCCCATGATGCTGTCGCTGGCAGAAGCGAGGTGATCGGGGCGGGCGCTCTGGGGCGCCTCGCCATGGTGGAAGTGGCTTTCTAGAGCGGTCCGAGAATAACCGCGGAGGTCTGGCGCGGGCGTCCGTTCGTCGATTGGCGGAGCTGGATCGACGTGCGGTCGGCTCGTGGGACATTGCCGGGACGGGGTGATACTTGCGAAGCTAACGAAGTTTTTCGCCCGCCGGAGTCTCCATGCTGTCCTCCATTCTCGCCACCTTGCTGCCGGTGTTCCTGATCGCCGGTTGCGGGGCTCTCTATGGCCGTTTCCGCAGCCCGGACATCCGCCAGCTCAACACGCTGAACATGGAGCTGTTCGTGCCCCTGCTGGTGTTCGTGGTGCTGGCCGAGCGCCAGGCGCCGCTGCAGGACTATGCCGGCCTGGCGCTGGCCGGCGCCGGGGTGGTGCTGGGCTCGGGCCTGCTGCTGTGGCCGCTGGCGCGCCTGTTCCGGCTGGACATCCGCACCTTCCTGCCGCCGATGATGTTCAGCAACGCCGGCAACATGGGCCTGCCACTGATGGTGCTGGCGTTCGGCGAGCAGGCGTTGCCGGCGGCGGTGGTGCTGTTCGTGGTGGAGATGCTGCTGCACTTCTCGGTGGGCCTGCACATGCTTGACCGCCATGCGCCGCTGTGGCGCCTGCTGCGGGTGCCGGTGGTGATCGCCAGCGTCGCCGGCCTGGCCGTCAACCTGGGTGGCGTGCCGCTGCCGGGCTGGCTGCTGGAGGCCTGCCGCATGCTCGGCGAGATCAGCATCCCGCTGATGCTGTTCGCCCTCGGCGTGCGCATGCTCGACGTGGATTTCGGCGCCTGGCGCATCGGCCTGCTCGGCGCCGTGGCCTGCCCGGCGAGCGGTCTGCTGCTGGCCTGGCCGCTGGCCCATCTGCTGGACCTGCAGGGCGTGCAGCTGGCCACCCTCTGGCTGTTCGCCGCGCTGCCGCCGGCGGTGCTCAACTACATGGTCGCCGAGCAGTACCGCCAGGAGCCGCACAAGGTCGCGGCGCTGGTGCTGATCGGCAATCTGGGCAGTGTGGTCGTGATGCCGCTGGTGCTGGCCGTGCTGTTCGCGGCTGGCTACGGCAAGTGACGCTCAGGGCCAGCGGCGCAGGCGCAGGGGCGGCACGCCCGCCAGGGCCATGCTGGCGCCGAGCAGGCCGAGCAGCAGGGTGCTGCCCCAGAGCGCGCCGGCGTCGTCGATGACCGCGCTGCTGACCGGGGAATCCGGCAGGTAGCGCACGTTCACCGGCATGCCCAGCTGGTAGCCGAAGACCAGCCCGGCCTGGGCGTAGGAGACGGTGTTGCCGCGCTCGTCGACGAAATCGATCAGCGGCTGCGAGCCGTTGGCGTCGAGGGCGCTGACCTGGCCCGAGGCGGACTTGGCCGTCTGCAGGAAGTCGAGGCGCTGGGAAAAGGTATGAGCGGCTGCCAGTAGCAGCAACGCACCGATCAGGGCGAACGGCATGCCCCTGGAACGGGAGAGAGAAGGCGAGGCCATGGGGACCGAGCTCCTGTCGTCCAAGGATGAGATGACTCAGGGTAGTGGCGTCGCGGCGGACTTACCGTGACGGCGCTCACAGCCATGCGGGAACGGGAAGTATTCCCGGGCCCCTCGGAACCCGTTCGAAGTCTCGCGAGCGGAAAAACAAGGCTCTGTCCACGTGAGTTGTTGCACACCTTGTGGGAGCGGATTCATCCGCGAATGTCGCGGCCAATCGGAATGCCGCCCAGCCGCTCCCACAAGAGCAGAATGCCGCCACCAACCCGTAACGGGTACATGCCCAAAACAAGGCGAAAGTGGCTGGGGAAGCGGCGTTTACGCGTGGTAAATGAGCATGACTCGCTCCGTTCACCCTTCGGGTCGCGCTAAAGCGTGTTAGCAGCAAGCTGCTTTCCGCGGTCACGTTCAACGCGGTTTTTCCGACACGCAGCAGCAGGTTCTCACTCCAGGACCAGCTGCATGAAGGTCAGGTCCAGCCAGCGGCCGAACTTGCGGCCGACCTGGGGCATCTGCCCGGTGACGACGAAGCCGAGCCGCTGGTGCAGGGCGACGGAGGCGGCGTTCTCGCGCTCGATGGCGGCCACCATCACGTGCAGGCCGGCGGCGCGGGCGCGTTCGATCAGCGCCTGCAGCAGTGCCTTGCCCAGACCCTTGCCCTGCTGGTCGGCGCGCACGTAGACCGAGTGCTCGACCGTGTGGCGGAAGCCGTCGAAGGCGCGCCAGGTGCCGTAGCTGGAATAGCCGAGCACGCCGCCGGCCGCGTCCACCGCCACCAGTACCGGGAAGCCGGCGGCGCTGCGCTCGGCCAGCCAGGCTCGGCGATTGGCGAGGTCCACCGGGGTTTCGTTCCAGATGGCGGTGCCGTTCTGCACGGCGTCGTTGTAGATGGGCAGGATGCCCTCGAGGTCGGCGTCGCCGGCGTCGCGGATCAGGTAGGACGTCATGGTGTCGGTCGTCGGGTCGGGCGGCCAGTGTACCCCGGCTCGCTCAGGCGGTGGCGGTCTGCAGCCATTGCCGCGGACTGGCGTCGAACCAGCGGCGGAAGGCGCGGGAGAAGGCGCTGGTCTCGGAGTAGCCGAGCAGCGGCGCCAGTTCGCTGACCGGCAGGCGCCGGCGCAGGTAGTGCAGGGCCAGTTCGCGGCGCACCTGGTCGATCAGCGCGGAGTAGCTCAGGTTCTGCTCGCGCAGACGGCGCTGCAGAGCGGCCGGGGTCAGACCGAGGCCGGCGGCGATCTGCTCCAGCGCCGGCTCGCCGAGCGGCAGGGCGTCGCGCACCAGACCGCGCGCCTGGTCGACCAGGCACTGGCGGTGCTGCTGGCCGCCGAGACGCTGGATGGCATCCTGCACCAGCATCAGTAGCACCGGGTCGCGCTCGGGCATCGCCTGGCCGGCCAGGTCGCGTTTGGGAATCAGCAGGGCGTTGCACGGCTGGTCGAACAGCACCGGCGCGTCGAACGCGGCCAGGTGCTCGCGCCAGCCTTCCGGGCGGGTGTGCTCGAACAGCACGGCGCGCGGTGCCCAGTCCGGGCCGAGCACGTGGCGCACCAGGTTGAGGGCCATGCCCATGGTCAGCTCGGCGTCCTGGCGCTTGTCGAGGATCGCCGGGTGGCGCACCTGGTAGTCGAAGCGGTAGCACTCGCCGATGTCCGCCAGGCGGATCAGGGTGTCGTGCTGGTGGTAGGGGAAGGCCCGGGCGAAGTTCTGCAGGGCCTGCTCCAGGCTGTCCGAGCACAGCCCGACGTAGCCCAGCAGGCCGAGGGCGCGCGGCTGGAACTGCTGGCCGTAGCGCAGCCCGAAGTTGTCGCAGCCGGATTGCGCCGCCGCTTCCTCCAGCACCTTGCAGTAGTTGCTCAGGCTGAGGCTCAGGGTCGGGTGCAGCAGCAGGTCGGGGTCGATGCCGGCCACGCCGAACACCCGGTCCGCGTCGCCGCCCTGCTGGCCGATGAAGCGGTCCAGGCCGCTGGCGGCGGCCGACAGCACGCCGAGGTTGCTCGGCGAGTCGGTCATGGCCAGCGGGTGGGGGATGTTCAGGGACATAGGGGACGGGGCGCGTGGAGGTGATGCGCGGACGTAGCAATAGTCGTGCCCCGGGCATCGGCCGGACGCGGGGCGCGCCTGCCATGCCTCGGGCGCATGCCGCTGCATCGTGTTGGGGCGGGGCGCCGGCGAATTGCACTCCCATGGCGCAGAAGCCAGGCGCGACGCGGCCTGTGGCCTCGCTGGCGAGTTGACCCTGGAGCCGTGCGCGGACTTTGCAAGGTCAAGTCTCGGCCGGGGTCGGCTGGATATCCTCGCCGGGCGATCGACGTTCGACGTGGCTCTCACCTCGAGGAATTGGCAAATGACGACAACCCAACTCAAACCCACCCTGGGCACCCTGCACCTGTGGGGCATCGCCGTGGGCCTGGTGATTTCCGGGGAATACTTCGGCTGGAGCTACGGCTGGGGCGTGGCCGGCACGCTGGGCTTCCTGGTCACCACGCTGATGGTGGCGACGATGTACAGCTGCTTCATCTTCAGCTTCACCGAGCTGACCACCGCGATTCCCCACGCGGGCGGGCCGTTCGCCTATAGCCTGCGCGCGTTCGGCCCCGCCGGCGGGATGATCGCCGGCATGGCCACCCTGATCGAATTCGTGTTCGCCCCGCCGGCCATCGCCATGGCCATCGGCGCCTACCTCAACGTGCAGTTCCCCGGTCTCGACCCCAGGATCGCGGCGGTGGGGGCCTACTTCATCTTCATGACCCTCAACATCCTCGGGGTCAGCATCGCCGCTACCTTCGAGCTGGTGGTCACGGTGCTGGCGGTGCTCGAGCTGCTGGTGTTCATGGGCGTGGTGGCGCCGGGCTTCAGCTTCAGCAACTTCGTCATCGACGGCTGGGCCGGCAGCGACGTGTTCGGCCTGCCCGCGGTGGCCGGCATCTTCGCCGCCATCCCGTTCGCCATCTGGTTCTTCCTCGCCATCGAGGGCGCGGCCATGGCCGCCGAGGAAGCCAAGGACCCGAAACGCACCATCCCGCGCGCCTACATCGCCGGCATCCTGACCCTGGTCAGCCTGGCCATCGGCGTGATGCTGTTCGCCGGCGGGGTGGGCGACTGGAAGGCGCTGTCCGGGATCAACGATCCGCTGCCCCAGGCGATGAAGACGGTGGTCGGCGAGAACTCCACCTGGCTGCACATGCTGGTGTGGATCGGCCTGTTCGGCCTGGTGGCGAGCTTCCATGGCATCATCCTCGGCTACTCGCGGCAGTTCTTCGCCCTGGCCCGCGCCGGCTTCCTGCCGCCTTCCCTGGCCAAGCTGTCGCGCTTCCACACCCCGCACCGCGCGATCATCGCCGGCGGCCTGGTGGGCATCGCGGCGATCTTCAGCGACGGCCTGATCAACCTGCAGGGCATGAGCCTGACCGCCGCGATGATCACCATGAGCGTGTTCGGCGCCATCGTCATGTACATCATGAGCATGCTCAGCCTGTTCAAGCTACGCCGCAGCGAGCCGAACCTGGAGCGCACCTTCCGCGCCCCCGGCTATCCGGTGGTGCCGGGCATCGCCCTGGCCCTGGCGGTGGTCTGCCTGGTGGCTATGCTGTGGTTCAACGGCACCATCGCGCTGCTGTTCCTCGGCCTGATGACCATCGGCTTCGTCTATTTCAGGCTGACCGGCGCCCAGCGCAGCTCGGTGCCCGTCGATTCGATGCTGGCGCAGCAGCCCTGAGCGCGACACCCGGGCGCCGCGCGAGGCGCCCGCATCTACCGCACCGAGGAGCCCACCCATGGCCGCTTTTGCCCACACGGTAGGCCACCAGACCTGGCGTTTCGACAGCCTGCGCGAAGTCATGGCCAAGGCCAGCCCGGCCCGCTCCGGCGACCACCTGGCCGGCATCGCCGCGGCCAGCGACGCCGAGCGGGTCGCTGCGCAGATGGCGCTGGCGGATATCCCGCTCAGGCACTTCCTCGACGAGGCGCTGATTCCTTACGAAGACGACGAGATCACCCGGCTGATCGTCGACGGCCACGACGCGGCGGCCTTCGCCCCGGTCGCCCACCTGACTGTCGGCGGCCTGCGCGACTGGCTGCTCGGCGAGCAGGCCGACGAGGCCGCGCTGCGTGCCCTGGCCCCGGGGCTGACCCCGGAGATGGCGGCGGCGGTGTCGAAGATCATGCGCGTGCAGGACCTGATCCTGGTGGCGCAGAAGATCCGCGTGGTCACCCGCTTCCGCAACACCATGGGCCTGCGCGGGCGGATGTCGACCCGGCTGCAGCCCAACCATCCGACCGACGACCCGTCCGGCATCGCCGCCAGCATCCTCGACGGCCTGCTCTACGGCAACGGCGACGCCATGCTCGGCATCAACCCGGCCACCGACAGCCTGGGCGCGCTGAGCGACCTGCTGAAGATGCTCGACGCCATCATCCAGCGCTACGGGATTCCCACCCAGGCCTGCGTGCTGACCCACGTCACCAGCTCCATCGCCGCCATCGAGCGCGGCGCGCCGGTGGACCTGGTGTTCCAGTCCATCGCCGGCACCGAGGCGGCCAACGCCGGCTTCGGCATCAGCCTGGAGGTGCTGCGGGAGGGCCATGAAGCCGGGCTGTCACAGAAGCGCGGTAGCCTCGGCGACAACCTGATGTACTTCGAGACCGGCCAGGGCAGCGCGCTGTCGTCGGGCGCCCACCATGGCGTCGACCAGCAGACCTGCGAAGCGAGGGCCTACGCGGTGGCACGGCATTTCAACCCGTTCCTGGTGAACACCGTGGTCGGCTTCATCGGCCCGGAGTACTTGTACAACGGCAAGCAGATCATCCGCGCCGGCCTGGAAGACCACTTCTGCGGCAAGCTGCTGGGCGTGCCGATGGGCTGCGACATCTGCTACACCAACCACGCCGAGGCTGACCAGGACGACATGGACACCCTGCTG
The DNA here is from genome assembly GCF_029837675.1 of Pseudomonas sp. GD04015. Classification (NCBI taxonomy): domain Bacteria; kingdom Pseudomonadati; phylum Pseudomonadota; class Gammaproteobacteria; order Pseudomonadales; family Pseudomonadaceae; genus Pseudomonas; species Pseudomonas sp. GD04015. The sequence continues at coordinate 168,347 of NZ_JAOEEE010000007.1, forward strand.
ACCCTGCTCGGCACCGCCGGCATCAACTTCATCATGGGCATCCCCGGCTCCGACGACGTGATGCTCAACTACCAGACCACCTCCTTCCACGACGCCCTCTACGCCCGCCAGGTGCTCGGCCTGCGCCCCGCGCCGGAGTTCGAGGCCTGGCTGGAGCGCATGGAAATCCTCTCCCAGCGTGATGGCCGGCCCCACCTCGGCGGCGCGCTGCCGCCGGCCTTCCGCCAGGCCGTGGCGCGGTTGGGGTAGGGCCATGTCCACCCATGTGAAGGTAGGGTGCGCCGTGCGCACCGGCGGCGGTGTGGTGCGCACGGCGCACCCTACGAACCACCGTAGGGCGGGTGCAACCCGCGCATGCGAGGCACAAGGAATCGGCAGCCGGGTAGGAGCGAGCTCTGCTCGCGAAGCTTTTTGCGGGGCCGGTTCGCGAGCAAAGCTCGCTCCTACGGATCGGCACCCGCCCGAGGAATGTGCATGAACGACGACCAGCCGCCGAGCGGCGCCATCGACGATCCCTGGCAGGCGCTGCGCCGGCTGACTCCGGCGCGCATCGCCCTGGGCCGCGCCGGCACCAGCCTGCCCACCGGCGCGCAGCTGGACTTCCAGTTCGCCCACGCCCAGGCGCGCGACGCCGTGCACCTGGCGCTGGACGCCGAGGCGCTGGGCGCGGGGCTGGCCGAGCGCGGGCTGGAGACCCTGGCGCTGCACAGCGCCGCGCCCGACCGGCACACCTACCTGCAACGCCCGGACCTGGGCCGGCGCCTGGACGCGGATTCGGCGCAGGTCCTGCGCGACCATCGGCAAGGCCATCCGGACGGCTACGACCTGGCCATCGTGATCGCCGACGGCCTGTCCGCCCTGGCCATCCAGCGCCACGCGCTGCCCTTCGTCGACCGTCTGCGCGAGCAGATGGCGGGCGACGGCTGGTCGCTGGCGCCGCTCTGCGTGGTGCGCCAGGGCCGGGTGGCGGTGGCCGACGAGGTGGCCGAACTGCTCGGCGCACGGATGGTGGTGATCCTGATCGGCGAACGCCCCGGCCTCAGCTCGCCGGACAGCCTCGGCCTGTACTTCACCTGGGCACCGAAGGTCGGCCTGACCGACGCCTACCGCAACTGCATCTCCAACGTGCGCCAGGAGGGACTTAGCTACGGCCTGGCGGCCCATAAATTGCTATACCTCATGCGTGAGGCATGCCGGCGCAAACTATCCGGCGTTAACCTGAAGGACGAGGCCGAGCTGCCCGGTCTGGCCGGCGAGCAGCAGGTGCGGCTGAACTTCCTGGTGGATGGGTTGCAGTAGTCTGGGTGGCTGTTGAATTTGGCTGAGTGCCATGCGGAAGTTCGTAACCCTGCTTGCGCTTGTTTTGGCGTTTCATAAGACGCTAGACTCGGGGGTAATAGGCAGCAGGGGGTTATATGGGTTCGTATGCTGAGCAGTTTGATCGGGATGGTTTTTGCATAATTCCGAATGCAATATCGTCAGGGCTGGTGGAGAAGGCCAATCTTGCTATTAATGCTTTTCGAAAGAAAAATGATTCGTTGCTGATGAGTCATGACCTTCTGGTCGAAGGTCTGCTCCAAAGGGTTGTCAATTTTCATCACTCAGTAAGGCCTTTGCGGGACATCTTTGTTGCGGCAATGAGCGCTGGTTGTGATGTGGTTGATCAATACGGTGAGGCAACGCTTTATACTTCTTTGTTTTTTGAGCTGGGCAGCCAGCAACCTTTGCACCGAGACACCCCTTATTTTTATTCCGGCGGCGATGCTGGTTACATGGGGGTCTGGGTGGCATTAGACGATGTCGATGAGAACAACGGGGCGCTGGTCGCCGTCCGGGGCAGTCATAAGATACCCGATCCGGATATCGTAAAGCTGAGAGAGCAGTTCTTTCCTGATGGAAATGTACCTCCATCGCATACGCCGTTATTCAATGCCTACAATGAAGCAGTATTGGAAATGACTAGGCAGAGTGATATGCCTATTGTTACTTGTAAGGTTAAAGCGGGGGATATGATCATATGGAATCCTGCTACTTTGCATGGCGGGCTTCCCCATTTGAATAAGGCGCTGACTCGCCGGTCTTTTGTGATGCATATCACTCCGGAGAATATGCCGATGAAAAATATGGATTACTTTTTTGATCGGGATAAGGTTGTGCCCCCTGTGCAGAGAGAATACTCAGAATATTGCGGAAGGAAGATTGTTTCGGGGGCGGTAGTTGATTTTCGGCATATTAAACATTTCTCCTTAGATGATCTTGGGTTGTTTGATTAATTGACTGTTCGCTCGGTGAGGAGGGCGAGCTAGCTGCCTCCGGATTCCTAGAGCTGTCCTAGTGTTTTTCAAAATCCACCGGAGATAGCTGCATAGCTCGGTATGATTAAAGGCATTGCCGTAGGCTTCTTCGCGGGTGTTATAAATTTCCGCCAGATGTGTTCCCACTTCAGCGACTGGAAAGGCTTCCCGCCACTTCTGCAACGGGAAAACCGCACTTGGTCACTTGCTTGAACGCTTCGATCTTGAATTCTTCGGGGTAACGCTGGTTGCTCATAGTGCCTCCTGATGGGCCTCATTAGGAGACTTGAAGGTATCTACGAAACCAGAAGACTTACGGAGCAACTTAGTTGCTCCAGATGATCGAGCGTTGCTACTGATGGGGCGCGCTGTTAGCGCCACCCAGTGGCTAGATCAGGATGTCTTAGGATAGTTTCAGATCGCCACCAGGCCGCGCACGCCGTCTGCCTCCATGGTCTCGCCGCGGCCCTGCTGGACGATCTCGCCGCGGCTCATCACCAGGTACTGGTCGGCCAGCTCGGCGGCGAAGTCGTAGAACTGCTCTACCAGCAGGATGGCCATGTCGCCGCGCTCGGCGAGCTTGCGGATGACCACGCCGATCTCCTTGATCACCGAGGGCTGGATGCCCTCGGTGGGTTCGTCGAGGATTAGCAGGCGTGGCTTGCTGGCCAGGGCGCGGCCGATGGCCAGCTGTTGCTGCTGGCCGCCGGAGAGGTCACCGCCGCGACGGTGCTTCATCTCGCGCAGCACCGGGAACAGCTCGTAGATGAATTCCGGCACGGTCCTGGCCTCGCTGGCGCCGAACCGCGAGAGGCCCATCAGCAGGTTTTCCTCCACGGTCAGGCGCGGGAATATCTCGCGACCCTGGGGCACGTAGGCGATGCCGGCATGCACCCGCTGGTGCGGCTTGTAGGCGTTGATCGCCTGGCCTTCCCACTCGACCTTGCCTTCCTTGGCCGGGATCAGGCCCATCAGGCATTTCAGCAGGGTGGTCTTGCCCACGCCGTTGCGCCCGAGCAGGCAGGTGACCTCGCCGATCCTGGCCTCGAAGGACAGGCCGCGCAGGATGTGGCTGCCGCCGTAGTACTGGTGGAGCTGTTGGACTTGCAGCATGTTCTGTCCTCAACCTCGTTTCTTGGTGCGCGCGGCGCACCCTACGGGGGTGTAGGGTGCGCTGTGCGCACCGGGTCCTGTCTCAGCGGCCGAGGTAGACCTCGATCACCCGCTCGTTGGCCTGCACCTCTTCCAGCGAGCCTTCGGCCAGCACGCTGCCCTGGTGCAGCACGGTGACGTGGTCGGCGATGCTGCCGACGAAGCCCATGTCGTGCTCGACTACCATCAGCGAGTGCTTGCGCGCCAGCGACTTGAACAGCTCGGCGGTGAACTCGGTCTCGGCATCGGTCATGCCCGCCACCGGTTCGTCGAGCAGCAGCAGTTGCGGCTCCTGCACCAGCAGCATGCCGATCTCGAGGAACTGCTTCTGGCCGTGGGACAAGAGCCCGGCCGGGCGATGGCGGGAGGCGTCCAGGCGGATGGTGGCGAGCACTTCCTCGATGCGGTCCTTCTGCGCGCCGGAGAGCCGGGCGCGCAGGCTGGCCCACACCGACTTGTCGGTCTTCAGCGCCAGTTCGAGGTTCTCGAACACGCTCAGCGCCTCGAACACCGTGGGCTTCTGGAACTTGCGGCCGATGCCGGCCTGGGCGATCTCGACCTCGCTCATCTGGGTCAGGTCGAGGGTGTCGCCGAAGTAGGCGACACCGTTGTCCGGGCGGGTCTTGCCGGTGATCACGTCCATCATGGTGGTCTTGCCGGCGCCGTTGGGGCCGATGATGCAGCGCAGTTCGCCGACGCCGATGTACAGGGTCAGGTCGGTCAGCGCCCTGAAACCGTCGAAGCTGACGTTGATGTCTTCCAGGGTCAGGATGGTGCCGTGGCGCACGTCCAGGCCCTTGCCCGCCGCGCTGCCGAGGCCGACCGCGTCGCGGCCGCTGCCGGCCGGGTCGAAGGCGGGTTCGAGCATGAATTCGGGTACCGGAGCGACTCTCATTGGTCCTTCTCCGTGGAAGTCGTCAGGAGCGCGTCGCGAGCAATTTCAGCTGCAAGGCGCGCGGCGCACAGCGACGAGACAGTACGAGTGGGTACGGCGAGGAGCGAGCACCGCGCAACGCCGCAGATGAAATGCGCAGTAGCGATCATGATGACTTCCTCTTGATCAGACCGATCACGCCATTGGGTAGGAACAGGGTGATGACGATAAACAGCGCGCCCAGGGCGAACAGCCAGTATTCGGGGAAGGCCACGGTGAACCAGCTCTTCATGCCGTTGACCAGGCCGGCGCCGAGCAGCGGGCCGATCAGCGTGCCGCGCCCGCCGAGGGCGACCCAGATGGCGGCCTCGATGGAGTTGGTCGGCGACATCTCGCTGGGGTTGATGATGCCCACCTGCGGCACGTACAGCGCGCCGGCCAGGCCGCACAGCACCGCGCTCAGAACCCAGATGAACAGCTTGTAGCCGCGCGGGTCGTAGCCGCAGAACATCAGGCGGTTCTCCGCGTCGCGCAGCGCTGTCAGCACCCGGCCGAACTTGCTGCGCGCCAGCATGAAGCCCAGCACCAGGCTGCCGATGAGCAGCAGCACGGTGCACAGGAACAGGGTGGCGCGGGTGCCCGGGGCGGTGATGTCGAAGCCCAGGATGGTGCGGAAGTTGGTGAAGCCGTTGTTGCCGCCGAAGCCGGTCTCGTTGCGGAAGAACAGCAGCATGCCGGCGAAGGTCAGCGCCTGGGTCATGATCGAGAAGTACACGCCCTTGATCCGCGAGCGGAAGGCGAAGAAGCCGAACACCAGGGCCAGCAGGCCGGGCGCCAGCACCACCAGGCACAGGGCCCAGAGGAAGCTGCTGGTGCCGTACCAGTACCAGGGCAGTTCGGTCCAAGCGAGGAAGCTCATGAAGGCCGGCAGCCCATCACCCGCGCTCTGGCGCATCAGGTACATGCCCATGGCGTAGCCGCCGAGGGCGAAGAACAGGCCGTGGCCGAGCGAGAGCATGCCGGCGTAGCCCCAGACCAGGTCCAGCGCCAGTGCGACGATGGCGTAGCAGAGGATCTTGCCGACCAGGGTCAGGCCGTAGGCCGAGACGTGCAGGGCGTGGTCCGCCGGCAGCAGGTGCAGCAGCGGCATGGCCAGCAGCAGCGCCAGCACCAGCAGGCCGATGGCCAGCGAGACCTGCGGGCCGAGCTTGGCGGTGGTGCGTGCCAGCAACGTTTGGTTTATCGCATTCATCAGTCGATCACTCGTCCTTTAAGTCCGCAGGGCGGGTGCAACCCGCCTCTGCAGCGATGGCGTCCGGTCGGTCTGGCGGGTTTCACCCGCTCTACGCTCGATGGCGCAATAACGGTCGCAGGTCATCAGTCGATCACCCGTCCTTTCAGTGCGAACAGTCCCTGCGGACGCTTCTGGATGAACAGAATGATCAGCGCGAGGATCAGGATCTTGCCGAGCACGGCGCCGATCTGCGGCTCCAGCAGCTTATTGGCGATGCCGAGGCCGAAGGCCGCCAGCACGCTGCCGGCCAGTTGGCCGACGCCGCCGAGCACCACCACCAGGAAGGAGTCGATGATGTAGCTCTGGCCCAGGTCCGGGCCGACGTTGCCGATCTGCGACAGGGCCACGCCGCCGAGGCCGGCGATGCCGGAGCCGAGGCCGAAGGCCATCATGTCCACCCGGCCGGTGGGCACGCCGCAACAGGCGGCCATGTTGCGGTTCTGGGTCACGGCGCGGACGTTGAGGCCAAGGCGGGTCTTGTTCAGCAGCAGCCAGGTCAGCGCCACCACGAACAGGGCGAAGCCGATGATCACCATGCGGCTGTAGGGCAGCACCAGGTTGGGCAGCACCTGCACGCCGCCGGACAGCCACTGCGGGTTGGCGACCTCGACGTTCTGCGCGCCGAAGATCACCCGCACCGCCTGGATCAGGATCAGGCTGATGCCCCAGGTGGCGAGCAGGGTTTCCAGCGGGCGGCCGTAGAGGTGGCGGATCACCGTGCGCTCCAGCGCCATGCCGATGGCGGCGGTGACGAAGAAGGCCACCGGCAGTGCGGCCAGCGGGTAGAGGGCGAGGTATTCCGGGGCCAGGCGCTGGAAGGCGATCTGCACCATGTAGGTGGTGTAGGCGCCGAGCATCAGCATCTCGCCATGGGCCATGTTGATCACCCCGAGCAGGCCGAAGGTGATGGCCAGGCCCAGGGCGGCCAGCAGCAGGATCGAGCCCAGGCTAAGGCCGCTGAAGGCCTGGCCGAGCAGTTCGCCGATCAGCAGGCGGCGCTCGACCTGCACCAGGCTGGTCTCGGCCGCGGTGCGCACCGCGGCGTCGCTCTCGGCGCCCTCGGCCAGCACGCCTTCCAGGCGGGTGCGGGCCTGCGGGTCGCCGCTTTCGCCGAGCAGGCGCACGGCCTTCAGGCGAACCTGCGGGTCAGCATCGACCAGTTGCAGGTTGGCCAGGGCCAGCGCCAGGGCGGCGCGCACGGCCTCGTCCGGTTCGCCGGCGACGCGGGCGTTGAGCAGTTCCAGCTGGGCCGGCTTGGCGCTCTTCTGCAGCTGCCGGGCGGCGGCCAGGCGTTTGGCGGGTTCCTCGGCGAGCAGTTGCTGGCTGGCCTGGACGTTGGCCAGCAGGCCGCGCAGGCGGTTGTTCAGGCGCAGCTTCTTCGGCGTGCCGTCGGCCGCGGCGGAGCCTTCGGCGGCCTGCCAGGCTCCGTCGACTTCGTAGAAGGCGGCCTTGGCCGCATCGACGCCGACGCGGCCCTGCTGCAGGGCGTCGAGCAGCGGCTGGCGGGTGGTATCGGGTTGCGCGGCCCAGCTTTCGAGGAGCTGGGCCTGTCTGGCCGGGCTGGCGGCGACGAAGTCGGCGGCGTCCCCGGCATGGGCGGTCAGCGGCAGCAGCAGCGCCAGTGACAGCAGGATTCGGAACAAGGCAGTGGGCATTGCGGATCAGTCCTTTGCAGGTGGCCGTAGCCCGGATGCAATCCGGGGTGGCGATTCCCGGATTGCATCCGGGCTACGGCTATAGAGTGGGGCGCAAGACCCTCACCCCTGGCCCCTCTCCCGGAGGGAGAGGGGAAGCGTGCGGTTTCATGAGAGGTCTACGTTGCCTGGCGCTCCGTCACCCCTCTCCCTTTGGGAGAGGGGCTGGGGGCGAGGGATGCCATGGCGCACGCGGACTTCCGAAAGCTTCACCCGCCTCAGTTGCTCTTCACCGCATGGTCCGGCTTCTTGTCGTTGCCAGGGATGAAGGGACTCCAGGGCTGGGCGCGCAGCGGGCCCTCGGTCTGCCAGACGATGGAGAACTGACCGTCTTCCTGGACCTCGCCGATCATCACCGGCTTGTGCAGGTGGTGGTTGGTCTTGTCCATGGTCAGGGTGTAGCCGCTCGGCGCGGCGAAGGTCTGGCCGGCCAGGGCCTCGCGCACCTTGTCCACGTCGGTGGTGCCGGCCTTCTCGACGGCCTGGGCCCACATGTTGATGCCGACGTAGGTGGCTTCCATCGGGTCGTTGGTCACCGCGGTTTGGTAGTTCGGCAGGTTCTTGGCCTTGGCGTAGGCCTTCCACTTGTCGACGAAGGCGCTGTTGACCGGGTTGTCCACCGACTGGAAGTAGTTCCACGCGGCCAGCTGGCCCACCAGCGGCTTGGTGTCGATGCCGCGCAGTTCTTCCTCGCCCACCGAGAAGGCGACCACCGGGATGTCGGTGGCGTCGATGCCCTGGTTGGCCAGTTCCTTGTAGAACGGCACGTTGGAGTCGCCGTTGACGGTGGAGATCACCGCGGTCTTGCCGCCGGCGGAGAACTTCTTGATGTTGGCGACGATGGTCTGGTAGTCGCTGTGGCCGAAGGGGGTGTAGACCTCCTCGATGTCCTTGTCCTGCACGCCCTTGCTGTGCAGGAAGGCGCGCAGGATCTTGTTGGTGGTGCGCGGGTAGACGTAGTCGGTGCCCAGCAGGAAGTAGCGCTTGGCGCCGCCGCCGTCCTCGCTCATCAGGTATTCCACGGCCGGGATGGCTTGCTGGTTCGGCGCGGCGCCGGTGTAGAACACGTTCGGCGACATCTCTTCGCCTTCGTACTGCACCGGGTAGAACAGCAGGCCGTTGAGTTCCTCGAACACCGGCAGCACGGATTTGCGCGATACCGAGGTCCAGCAGCCGAACACCACGTCGACCTTGTCCTGGGTCAGCAGCTGGCGGGCCTTCTCGGCGAACAGCGGCCAGTTGGACGCGGGGTCGACCACCACCGGCTCCAGCTGCTTGCCACCCACGCCGCCCTTGGCGTTGATCTCGTCGATGGTCATCAGCGCCATGTCCTTCAGCGAGGTCTCGGAGATCGCCATGGTGCCGGACAGCGAGTGGAGGATGCCGACCTTGATGGTCTCGGCGGCCTGGACGGTCCAGGTCATGCCCATGGCGGCGATGGAAGCGGAAAGGGTGAAGGCCTTGATCAGGCTGCGTCGTTGCATGGTGCGATCTCCATTCGAGCTAGTTTGAGTACTGCTGATTTCTGGTTATGGGTTGGCAGTCGTCCAAAGGGTCATCGCGTCACCCTTGCCCGGCCATCGCCCGTTGCCGGGCGCTGTGCAGCATGTGCAGGGTGATCTTGCGCACTTCCGCCTTGCTCAGTTCGATGTGGGTCCTGAGCAACAGCTGTGCTTCTTCGGGGCGGCGCGACAGGATCGCGCCGAGGATCTGGGCGTGTTCGGCGTAGGTTGCCTCCACGCGCGGCTCTTGGGTGAAATCCAGGCGCCGGATGATGCGGATCTTCTCGCTGACTTCCGCGTGCAGGCGGGCCATCTCGCGGTTGCCGGTGGCCTCCACCAGCTGGCAGTGGAAGCGTTCGTCGAGCAGTGACACGGCGCGGCCGTTCTGCAGGCGGTCCTCGGGGCGGACCATCCAGGTCCGGCGCAGCTCCTCCAGCGGCGCCGGCAGTTCGCCGGCCGGCCGGTCGCACAGGCGCCTGACCGCTTCCAGTTCGAGGACGATGCGCACTTCGTACAGCTCCTCGAAGTAGTGGAAGTCGAACGGCCGCACCTGCCAGCCGCTGCGGAAATACACCTCCAGATAGCCCTCGCGCTCCAGCCGGTAGAGGGCCTGGCGCACGGGCGTGCGGCTGACCTCCATGCGCTCGGCGACCTCGCCCTCGGAGAAGCGGTCGCCGGGCAGCAGGCGGAACTCGAAGATGTCGTCCTTGAGCTGGGCGTAGATGCGCTCGGCCAGGTTCTCCGGGCGCTCGCGGCCGCGCTTGTCGGGACCGACCAGTTGCATCTCAGGCGGCCTCGCCCGGCACCAGCAGGAGCAGCGCGTCGCCCGGCGTCACCGCCTTGCCCGGCGCGCAGCGCACCGACTTGACGATGCCGGACACCGGCGCGGTGACCGCCAGTTCCATCTTCATCGCCTCGACCACCAGCAGCGGGGTGCCGGCCTCGACATGCTGGCCGGGCTCGACCAGCACCTTCCACACGCTGCCGCACATGTCGGCGCTGACCAGGTGGCCGTCGAGGTCGCCGTCGTCTTCCTGGGCGACGGCCAGCGGCGCGGCGGCGGCCGGATCGTCGTCCTGCCACAGCTGCACCTCGGCGTCGAAGGCGGCCTTCTGCCGGGCCTGGAAGGCGGCGATGCCGTCCGCGTTGGCGGCGAGGAAGCGCTGGTATTCGGCGAAGTCGAACTCGCCCTGCTCGATGCGGACTTGAGCGCGGCCCTCGCGGAAGGCCTCGCGGAAGTCGTCCAGCTCGGCCTCGCTGACCGGGTAGAAGCGCACCTGGTCGAAGAAGCGCAGCAGCCAGGGCTCGCCGTTCTCGAACTGGGCGTTCTTCACGAACTTGTTCCAGATCGGCAGGGTGCGGCCGACTAGCTGGTAGCCGCCGGGCGAATCCATGCCGTAGATGCACATGTACATGCCGCCGATGCCCACCGTGCCTTCGGCGGTGTAGGTGCGCGCCGGGTTGTACTTGGAGCTGAGCAGGCGGTGGCGCGGGTCCAGCGGCACGGCGCAGGGCGCATCGAGGTAGACGTCGCCGAGGCCGAGGATCAGGTAGCTGGCGTCGAACAGGATGTCCTTCACCTCGTCGCGGCTGGCCAGGCCGTTGATGCGCTGCAGGAAGTCGACGTTGTTCGGCAGCCAGGGCGCCTCGCTGCGCACCGTCTCGCGGTAGCGGGTGACGGCGCCGAGGGTGGCGCTGTCCTCGAAGGCCATCGGCAGGTGGACGATGCGGGTCGGCACCTTCAGCTCGGCCACGTCGCCCAGGCGCTGTTCCAGGCCCAGCAGGTGGTCGATCAGCGCCTGCTGGTGCAGCACGAGGCTGTCGTAGCGCAGCTGCAGCGAGCGTACGCCCGGCGCCAGCTCCTCCAGGCCGCGCAGCGGCTCGGCCTTCAGCGCCTCCATCAGCAGGTGCACGCGCAGGCGCAGGGCCAGGTCGAGCACGTTGTCGCCGTACTCCAGCAGGATGTAGGCGTCGCCGGCCTGGCGGTAGACCACCCGCGGGCGGCTGCCTTCGGCCGGCAGCTCGGCCAGCACGGTGGCGGATACGGTGCTCTCCGGTTGCAGCGACGGTGCAGGCAGGGTCACCGCGCTGATCGCGGCCAGGGCTTCGAGACTGCCCAGCTGGGCCTGCTCCAGGCTCTGCGCCTGCTGGAAACCGATGGGATGGAAGCGCAGCTTGTCGCCGGGCTTGACCTGGCCGACCTTCCACAGCTCGGCCTTGGCGATGGTCACCGGGCAGACGAAGCCGCCGAGGCTGGGACCGTCCTTGGTCAGGATCACCGGGAAGTCGCCGGTGAAGTTGATCGCGCCGATGGCGTATTCGCAGTCGTGGACGTTGGACGGGTGCAGGCCGGCCTCGCCGCCGTCGGCGCGGGTCCAGCTCGGCTTCGGCCCGGACAGGCGCACGCCGAGGCGGTTGGAGTTGTAGTGCACCTCCCACTCGGCGGCGAAGAATTCCTCGATCGCCTCGGGCGTGAAGAAGTCCGGCGCGCCGTGCGGGCCGTACAGCACGCCGATGTTCCAGGTGGTGCCGTAGCTGGGGATCAGGCTCGGGTGCACGGCCTGGGGCGCGGCAACCGGCGCCAGAGTGGTGCAGGCCGGCAACGCGGGCTGGGAGATGGCCAGGGTGTCGGCCGGGCGCAGGGTGCGGCCGGCGTGGCCGCCGAACTGGCCGAGGGCGAAGGTCGAGCGGCTGCCCAGGTACAGCGGCACGTCGATGCCGTTGCGCACCGCCAGGTAGGTGCGGCAGCCGCTGAGCGCGCGGCCGAGCTTGAGCACCTGGCCGGCCCTGATCGCGACCGGCTGCCAGTAGGCAACCGGCTCGCCGCCCAGGGTGGCCGGGCAGTCGGCGCCGGTCAGGGCGATCAGCGCGTCGCAGTGGAAGCGCAGGGTCGGGCCTTGCAGGGTGAATTCCAGGCCGGCGGCGTCGGCGTGGTTGCCGACGATGCGGTTGGCCAGGCGGAAGGCGAAGTCGTCCATCGGCCCGGACGGCGGCACGCCGATATCCCAGTAGCCGAGACGCCCCGGGTAGTCCTGCACGCTGGAGTAGGTGCCGGGTTCCAGCACCTCGATGACGCTGGCCTTGAAGGCGAAGGTATCGAGCAGGCGGGTCCACACCTCGCCCCGGGCGAAGCGCGGGTCGGCCACCACCTGGCGCAGGTAGTCGAGGTTGCTGGCGATGCCGTGCAGGCGGGTTTCGCCCAGGGCCGCGCGCAGCTTGGCGATGGCTTCGTCGCGGCTTTGGCCGTGGACGATCAGCTTGGCGATCATCGGGTCGTAGAAGGCCGACACCTCGCTGCCGGTGGCGACCCAGCCGTCTACCCGCACGCCCTCGGGGAAGTGCACTTCGGTGAGCACGCCGGGGCTGGGCTGGAAGTTCTTCAGCGGGTCCTCGGCGTAGATGCGCACCTCGATGGCGGCGCCCTGCGGGGCGCGGTCCAGGGCGACCCAGTCCAGCGCGTCGCCGGCGGCCACACGCAACATGCACTCGATCAGGTCGAGGCCGGTGACCATCTCGGTGACCGGGTGCTCGACCTGCAGGCGGGTGTTCACTTCGAGGAAGTAGAAGTCGTCGCGGGCGGCGTCGTAGATGAACTCCACGGTGCCGGCGCTGCGGTAGCCGACCGACTCGCCGAGCTGCACGGCGGCGGCGTGCAGGCGCTCGCGGGTGGCCTGGGGCAGGTTCGGCGCCGGGGTTTCCTCGACCACCTTCTGGTTGCGCCGCTGCAGCGAGCAGTCGCGCTCGCCGAGGGCGGCGACGCGGCCCTGGCCGTCGCCGAAGATCTGCACCTCGACGTGGCGCGCCTGGTCGACGAAGCGCTCCAGAAATACGCCGGCGTCGCTGAAGAACTGCTCGCCCATGCGCTTGACGCTGTCGTAGGCGCTGGCCAGGGCTTCGGCGTCGGCACAGCGGGTCAGGCCAATACCGCCGCCACCGGCGGTGGTCTTGAGCATCACCGGGTAGCCGATGCCTTCGGCGGCGGCGAGGGCTTCTTCCAGGCTCTGCAGCAGACCGGTGCCCGGCGCCATGGGCACCTGGGCTTCGCCGGCCAGTTCGCGGGCGCGGTGCTTGAGGCCGAATTCGCGGATCTGCTCGCCGGTCGGTCCGACGAAGGCGATGCCGGCCGCCTCGCAGGCGTCGGCGAACTCGGCGCTCTCGGAGAGGAAGCCGTAGCCCGGGTAGATCGCCTGGGCGCCGGTTTCCTGTGCCGCGGCGAGAATCCTGTCGATGCGCAGGTAGCTGTCGGCCGGCTTGTCACCGCCCAGGGCGATGGCGACATCGGCATCGCGCACATGCTGGGCGTTGCGGTCGGCGTCGGAGTAGACGGCGACGCTCTTCACACCCAGGCGCTTGAGGGTGCGGATGGCGCGGACGGCGATCTCGCCACGGTTGGCGATGAGTACGGTATTAAACATGGGTGGCCTCCGTGGCGAGATCGCCGTGGCGGGCGGCGCCCACCCGGCACTTTGACTGCGTCGCTGCGCCGCTTTGCGGCTGGTCGCCACGGTTGGCGATCAGTACGGTATCGAACATGGGCGTTGCCTCGTTTAGGCGTAGATCGGAAGAGCGCGAGCGGAGCGATGACCCTTGTGGGAGCTGCCTTTGTGGGAGCGGCCTTGGCCGCGAAGCTTTTGGAGCAGCCCCATTCGCGGCCAAGGCCGCTCCCACAGTTGCCAAGGCAGTTCCCTCGGCTGCCGCAGCCGTGGAGTCACGGGCGCGCGCCCTGGAGGCTGGCGATGAACGCGCGCCAGCCGCCGAAGCCGGTGATGTCGCGGGCGCCCGCCAGGGCATAGGGCTCGCAGATGAAGCCCTTGACCCAGCGACCGTCGGCCAGCTCCAGGTTGCCGATGCCCAGCGGCGGCGGAATCTCGGCGACGAACTCGCCGAAGCGCGCCTGGGGCACGTCCCACAGCTCGACGATGATCTCGGCGCCGTCTTCGGCCACCCGTGCCAGGCCCGGCTTGGGCGGCACGGTGCCGGGCAGGGCGTAGAGGCGGTAGCTGGCGGCGCTGGTGGTCTGCTCGACCAGCACGGCGTCGCGGGTGGTGAGCTGGAAATTCAGCGGCATGCCGGTCAGGTGGGCGCCGACCACGGCCACGCGCACGCTGCCGGGGGCGGGTTTGGCGCTCGCTGTCTGCGCCGGCAGCGGCCGGCCGGTGGCGCCCAGCGGCAGGACGAGTGCCTGCTGCCAGCGCTGGCCGAAGGCGGCCAGGGCCTGGTCGTGCCAGGCCGGCGCGATCAGGGTGATGCCGGCCGGCAGGCCGTCTGCGCGCAAGCCGGCCGGCACGGCCAGGGCGGCGAGGTCGGCCAGGTTGGTGAAGTTGGTGTAGGTGCCGAACTGGCTGTTGAACAGCACCGGCTCGGCTTCCATCTCGGCCAGGGTGCGCAGGGTCGGCGAGGTCGGTACCACCAGGGCGTCGAAGCCGGCCAGGACGTCGTTGATCCGGCGCGCCAGCTCGGCGCGGATGTACTCGGCCTTGTAGGCGTCGCAGGCGCTGTATTTCTCGCCATTGGCGACGATGCCGCGCACCACCGGGTTGATGTGCGAGGGTTCCACGCCCTCCAGCGCCACCGTGCGTTCGGCGACCCAGGAGCCGTAGTAGAGCTGCTCGGCCAGTGCCTGGAAGGGTTCGAAGTCGATCTCGACCAGTTCGGCGCCCAGTTCGCGCAGCTTGCCCAGGGCGGCCTCGAATACCGCCTGGTTCTGCGTGTTGCCGAAGAACTCCGGGCTGGCCGGCACCGCCAGGCGCGGCTTGGCCGGCATGCCGACCCTGGCGCTGTTGGGGTTCTTGCGGCTGTATGCGTCGGCGCCGTCGTAGCCGCCGGCGATCTCGGCCACGGCCAGGGCGTCGGCTACGGTCAGGGCGAACACCGAGATGCAGTCCAGGGTGCGGCAGGCCGGCACTAGGCCGGTGTTGGGCAGCCAGCCCTTGGTCGGCTTGAGCCCGACGATGTTGTTGAAGCCGGCCGGCACGCGGCCGGAGCCGGCGGTGTCGGTGCCCAGGGAGAAGGCCACCAGGCCGCGCGCCACGGTGCTGGCCGAGCCGGAGCTGGAGCCGCCGCTGACGTAGTCGGGCTTGAAGCTGTTGGGTACCGCGCCGTAGGGCGAGCGGGTGCCGACCAGACCGGTGGCGAACTGGTCGAGGTTGGTCTTGCCGACGAGGATGGCGCCGGCGGCGCGCAGGCGGGCCACCACCGTGGCGTCGGCCTCGGCCGTGTAGGCGAATTCGGGGCAGGCGGCGGTGGTCTGCCAGCCGGCGGCGTCGATGTTGTCCTTGATGGCGAAGGGCACGCCATACAGCGGCAGCTTGCCCAGGTCGCCCTCGACGGCGGCCAGGCGCTCGGCCAGGGCGTCGAGCTGGGCCTGCAGCTGGGCGGGCGTGGCCAGGCTGATCCAGGCCGGGTCTTCGCCGCCTAGTTCGGCGAGCAGCTCGGCGAGCGCGCCGGGTTGCAGGTTCTCGGTGCGATAGGCCTGTTGCCATTCGCTCAGGGTCCAGCCGAATCCGCGATGGGACATCTTCCTAGATTCCTTCTTGTATCCAAGTTGATGTCGACAAAGCAGGAGCTGTGCCAGTTATTCAACTCGTTGTTTCAGAAGGATTTTTCAGGATGATGGAGCGGGTTTGCGAGCGGCCGTGCCCCGTTTGGGGGCCGGACGCCGGTGCCGGTGCGCCAGGGCGGGGCGGTCAGGGCGCGAGGTAGCCGCGCACCCCGGTGAAGATGATCTGCGCGGCCAGGGCGCAGACGAACAGGCCCATCAGGCGGCTGAGAATCTGCAGGCCCTGCTGGCCCAGCAGCCGCTCGACCTTGTCGGACAGGTAGAGCACCACGCCGACCGTGACGCTGGCGATGCCGATGGCGATGATCGCCAGCAGCTTGTCGTCCCAGTGCGGCTGGCTGATGCCCATCACCAGCAGGGCGCCGATGGTGCCGGGGCCGACGGTGAGCGGGATGGTCAGCGGCACGATGGTGACGTCCTGCTGCACGTTGTCCGCCTGCACCGCCGACTTGCCCTGGGCCATGCCCAGGGCGGAGATGAACAGCACGGAGCCGGCGCCGATGCGGAAGGCGTCGGCGGTGATGCCGAAGATCTCGAAGATGGTCTGGCCGAACAGGTAGAGCAGCACGCTGGCCACCAGGGTGCCGAGCGCCACTTTCCAGGCCAGCTTCTTGCGCTCCCTGACGCTATAGCCCGGGGTCAGGCCGAGGAAGCAGGACAGCACGAAGAACGGGCTGTAGAGGACCAGCATTTTCAGGTACAGGCTGAACAGCACGGAGAGCATGGATCGGGCTCGTCAGGAGGATGGGGCAAGCATAGAGGGCGCCGGGGCGCCACCGCCACTGGCTAGGCTCTGTACGAAAGTGCCTGCGCTCGGTGATGCGTCGTTAAAACGGGTTCGGAAAGCAGCTTGCTGCTAACGCGCCAAGGCGCGGCCCGAAGGGCGAACGCAGTGAGTCATGCTCATTTACAGCTCGTAAACTCGCATGCGAGCCCAGTCCGCTTCCTCACCTGTTTTTGTGGGGGCGCCTAGCCCTCGCCTGACCTTCGCTCGACGACTTTTCGTACAGACCCTAGGAGTGCAGGACGTCGCGCTGGCGGCGTTCGCGCTCGCGCACCCAGTGGGCGATCAGCTCGCGCAGCTGCGACATCTCCACCGGCTTGGACATGTGCCCGTCCATGCCGACCTGGCGCGCGCGCTCCTTGTGCTCGGCGAGGATGTGCGCGGTCAGCGCCACTACCGGGGTGCGGCTGCGCCGCTCGCGCTGTTCCCACTCGCGCAGGCGTTCGGTGGCGGAGAAGCCGTCGAGCACCGGCATCTCGCAGTCCATCAGCACCAGGTCGTACTGCTGTTCCTGCATCGCGCGCAGGGCTTCCTCGCCGTTGCTGGCGGTGTCCGGCTTGAGGTTGAGCTTGCTCAGCATGCCGCGGATGACCTTGGTGGAGATGCTGTTGTCCTCGGCGACCAGGATGCGGAAGTCCTCCGGCACCTGCAGCGGCGCGCTGTCGGGCTGCAGCGTGCGCGGCGCGCCGGCTTCGCGTTGGGCCAGTTCGTCGGCGAGCACGGTCTTGAGGGTGTAGCCGGCCACCGGCTTGGCCAGGATGCGCTTGATGCCGGCGTTGCGGGCGATGATCTTGCTCGGTGCGTTGCTGATGCCGGTGAGCATGATCAGCAGGATGTCGTGGTTGAGGTTGGGGTCTTCCTTGATCCTGGCGGCCAGCTGCATGCCGGTCATGCCGGGCATTTCCTGGTCCAGCAGCACGGCGTCGAAGTATTCGCGCAGGTGCGCCTTGGTGCGCAGCAGGGCCAGGGCCTCCTTGCCGGAGGCCACCGCGCTGACCTGCAGGCCCCAGGCCGCGCACTGCTGCTGCAGCACCTTGCGGCAGGTCTCGTTGTCGTCCACCACCAGCAGGCGCGCGCCTTCCAGCGGCCCGTCGAGGTCGGCGGTGGCCTGCTCCAGGCGCTGGGGGTCGAGCGGCAGGGTCAGCCACAGGGTGGTGCCGGTGCTGCCGCCGCTCTGCACGCCGAACTCGCCGTCCATCAGGCGCACCAGCTGGCGGGCGATGATCAGGCCGAGGCGGCCGCCGAGCTTGCTGGCGGAGAGGAAGTCGCTGCTGTGCAGCTCGGTGTTGAGCAGGGCGTCGCGCTCGCCCGGCTCCAGCGGCCGGCCGCTGTCCTGCACGGCGATGCGCAGGCGCGGCGCGTCGCCGTCGGTGTCCAGCGCCACCACCAGCAGGATTTCGCCCTCGTCGGTCTGGCGGAAGGCGTTGTCCAGCAGGCTCATCAGGGTCTGGCGCAGGCGCGTGGGGTCGCCGCTGATGACGCGCGGCACCTGCGGCTGGGTGAAGCTGATCAGCTCGACCTTCTGCCGCTCGGCCTTGGCGCGGAAGATGTCCAGGCAGTCCTCGACCAGCGCGTGGAGGTCGAACTGCACGTCGTCCAGCTCGATCTGGCCCGACTCCAGCTTGGAGATGTCGAGGATCTCGTTGATCAGGGTGAGCAGCTCGTTGCCCGAGCTGTGGATGGTCTGCACGTAGTCGCGCTGCTTGGCCGACAGCGGGGTGCCGAGCAGCAGCTCGGTCATGCCCAGCACGCCGTTCATCGGGGTGCGGATTTCGTGGCTGATCTTGGCCAGGAACTCGGCCTTGGTCTTCAGCTCGGCGCTGACGGCGGCCTCGCGGGTGCTCTGCTGCAAGGTGTCGCTCTGGATCTGCCGCTGGCGCTCGGACAGGGCGATGCTGAGGATCAGGCCGGAGACCATCGCCACGCTGAACAGGCTGAGCACCAGCCAGCCGGGATTGAGCTGGTCGAAGCCGAACAGCACCGGGGCGAGGGTGGCGAAGCCCAGGCCGAAGATCGCCAGGCCGGCGAAGATCAGGCGGGCCGGGCGGTAGCCGGCGCGCCAGTGGATGAAGGCGATGATGGGCACGGTGACCACCACCATCACCACCAGGCCGTAGACCAGCCAGCTGTGCCAGAGCAGGCCGGTGAAGCCGATCACCGCCGCGACCAGGGCGACCAGGGTGAACTCCAGGTGCAGCAGGTGGCGCAGCGGGCTGCGCTCGGCGGACGTGCCGCTGAAGAAGAAGCGGGTATAGCCGAGCATGCACAGCACGGCGGCGAGGGCCGAGAGGTCGGCGATCAGCGACTGGTTGTAGCTCTGCTGCGGCATCAGCACGGCGAGCAGGCCGGTATTGGCGGTGGCGCACAGGGCCAGGGCGGCATGGGTGCCGGCCAGCCACAGGTTGCTGGCGGTGGGCGAGTAGGCCATGCGCAGCAGGTTGAACAGGGCCATCAGCAGCAGGCCGCCGATCAGCGCGCCGAACAGGTAGGCGGGTCGCTCCTGGGCCACCAGCTCGGCCTCGTCGATGACCTTGAACCACATCATCAGGGCGTGGTTGGAAGTCATGCGCAGGTAGGCGGTGCGCGGCTGGTCGTCGTTGGGCAGGCTGAACAGGTAGGAACGCGAGGGCAGCGGGCGCGAGCTGAGGGTCAGCGCTTCGCCGGTGCGCAGCTGCTGTTCGATCACGCCGTCCCTGACCAGGTAGAAGTCCAGGTGCTGCACCCGCGGGGCGAACAGCCACAGCCAGTGCGGGGCGGACAGGGAGCGGGTGTCGACCTTGAGCCAGACGGCCTGGGAGGAAGCGGGGAGGGTGAAGGCCAGGCGGTCCAGCGGCTGGAAGCGCGAACTCTGCGCCTGAACCTCGGCGAAGCTCAGCTGCGCCGACTTGTCGAGCAGGATGGACCAGCTATCGTCCCCGGGAGCGGCGTTCGACGTGGCCGAGAGGCCGAGCAGCAGGCTGACGATGAGTCCTGTGGCGATCCAGAGCCGACGCAAGTGGAGTCCCTTCTTTGGTGAACCGGAGGATTATATATAGGGGTGTGACACAAAAGGCAGCCATGCCGACCAACCTCGCCCTCTGTTTTACCGCATCTTTACCTCGAATCGGCACCGGATCGGCCATTTTCCGACCGACAAGCCGGTCGGCGGCGTTCCTGCCACTTCTCCGGCCGGACTTCAAGCATCTTAGACTAAGGTCTAATGCCGGCCGCCCGACGCGGGTCTAGCCTTCCCGATCAGAACAATCACAAGAAAAGACGTCCGGGCGCAGGGCGATCCCGCTCTCCGTCGACAGGGCGTCGGAGGCAGCCTATATGAGCGTGTCAACGGCAGCACCCGGCCATGCGCCGGCCGGCCCCATGACGTCGGAGGAGCGCAAGGTCATCTTCGCGTCTTCCCTCGGCACCGTCTTCGAGTGGTACGACTTCTATCTCTACGGATCGCTCTCGGCGATCATCGCAGCGCAGTTCTTCTCCGGGGTCAATCCCACCGCCGCCTTCATCTTCGCCCTCATGGCCTTCGCCGCCGGCTTCGCGGTGCGGCCGTTCGGCGCCATCGTGTTCGGCCGGCTCGGCGACCTGGTGGGGCGCAAGTACACCTTCCTCATCACCATCATGATCATGGGCCTGTCGACCTTCATCGTCGGCATCCTGCCGTCCTACGCGACCTGGGGCATCGCGGCGCCGATCATCCTGATCGTGCTGCGGCTGTTCCAGGGGCTGGCGCTGGGCGGCGAGTACGGTGGCGCGGCGACCTACGTGGCCGAGCACGCGCCCCACGGCCGGCGCGGCTTCTACACCTCGTGGATCCAGACCACCGCGACGCTGGGCCTGTTCCTGTCGCTGCTGGTGATCCTCGGCACCCGCACCTGGCTCGGCGAGGAGGCCTTCGCCGCCTGGGGCTGGCGCATTCCCTTCCTGCTTTCCATCGTGCTGCTGGGCATCTCGGTATGGATCCGCCTGACCCTGAGCGAGAGCCCGGCGTTCAAGAAGATGAAGGAAGAGGGCAAGACTTCCAAGGCACCGCTGACCGAGGCCTTCGGCCGCTGGGAAAATGCCAAGATGGCGCTGATCGCCCTGTTCGGCGGCACCGCCGGCCAGGCGGTGGTCTGGTATACCGGCCAGTTCTACGCGCTGTTCTTCCTGACCCAGACGCTGAAGGTGGACGGGCCCACGGCGAACATCTTGATCGCCCTGTCGCTGCTGATCGGCACGCCGTTCTTCATCGTCTTCGGCTGGCTGTCGGACAAGATCGGGCGCAAGCCGATCATCCTCGGCGGCTGCCTGATCGCGGCGCTGACCTACTTCCCGCTGTTCGGCCTGATCACCCACTACGCCAACCCGGCGCTGGAGCGGGCCCAGGCCACCGCGCCGGTGACCGTGGTGGCGGACCCGAGCGAATGCTCGTTCCAGTTCAACCCGGTGGGCACCTCGAAGTTCGTCACCTCGTGCGACATCGCCAAGGGCTTCCTCGCGCGCAACTCGGTGAACTATGCCAACGAGGAAGCGCCGGCTGGCACCAATGCCAGCATCCGCATCGGCGACGAGACCATCGCTTCGTTCTCCGGCGCCGGCATGGCGGCCGACCGGTTCAAGGCGGAGTCCGATGCGTTCAACGTCAGGATGACCGAGGTGATCCGCAGCCACGGCTACCCGGCCAAGGCCGACCCGGAGCAGATCAACACGCCGATGCTGGTGCTGCTGCTGACCGTGCTGGTGCTGTTCGTGACCATGGTTTACGGGCCGATCGCGGCGCTGCTGGTGGAGCTGTTCCCGACGCGCATCCGTTACACGGCGATGTCCCTGCCGTACCACATCGGCAACGGCTGGTTCGGCGGCTTCCTGCCGACCACCGCGTTCGCCATGGTGGCGGCCACCGGCAACATCTACTACGGCCTGTGGTATCCCATCGTGGTGGCGGTGATGACTTTCATCATCGGCCTGTTCCTGATGCCGGAGACCAAGGACCGCGACCTGCGCGACTGGCACTGATCGCTACCTGCAAATGAAAAGGCCCCGCAGATGCGGGGCCTTGTCGTTGGCTGCTCTTGTGGGAGCGGCTTCAGCCGCGAATTTCGCGGATAAATCCGCTCCCACAGGAGAGCCTCAGTCTTTGCCCTGCTCGCGGGCAATGGCGCGGTAGCCGATGTCCTTGCGGTAGAAGCTGCCGTTCCAGCGGATCTGCTCGGCCAGGCGATAGGCCTGCTGCTGGGCACTGGACACGCTCGGGCCGATGGCGGTGGCGCACAACACACGGCCGCCGGCGGTGACGATCTGGCCGTCCTTCAGCGCGGTGCCGGCGTGGAACACCTTGCCGTCGATCTTCGCCGCCGCGTCCAGGCCCTCGATCACATCACCCTTGGCGTAGTCGCCCGGGTAGCCACCGGCAGCGATCACCACGCCCACGGTCGGACGCGGGTCCCAGGTCGCCTCGACCTTGTCCAGGGCCTTGGCCAGGGCGGCTTCGACCAGCAGCACCAGGGAGCTTTCCAGGCGCAGCATCACCGGCTGGGTCTCCGGGTCGCCGAAGCGGCAGTTGAACTCGATGACCTTGGGCCGGCCGGCCTTGTCGATCATCAGCCCGGCGTAGAGGAAGCCGGTGTAGACGTTGCCCTCGGCTGCCATGCCGCGCACGGTGGGGTAGATCACCTCGTCCATCACGCGCTGGTGCACGTCCGGGGTGACCACCGGGGCCGGGGAGTAGGCGCCCATGCCGCCGGTGTTGGGGCCGGTGTCGCCGTCGCCGACGCGCTTGTGGTCCTGGCTGGTGGCCATGGGCAGCACGTTCTCGCCGTCGACCATGACGATAAAGGAGGCTTCCTCGCCGTCGAGGAACTCCTCGATCACCACGCGGGCGCCGGCGTCGCCGAAGGCGTTGCCCGAGAGCATGTCGCGCACCGCTTCCTCGGCTTCGGCCAGGGTCATGGCGACGATCACACCCTTGCCGGCGGCCAGGCCGTCGGCCTTGACCACGATCGGTGCACCCTTCTCGCGCAGGTAGGCCAGGGCCGGCTCGACCTCGGTGAAGTTCTGGTAGTCGGCGGTGGGGATATCGTGGCGCGCCAGGAAGTCCTTGGTGAAGGCCTTGGAGCCTTCCAGCTGGGCGGCGGCGGCGGTGGGGCCGAAGATGTCCAGCTTGCGGGTGCGGAACAGGTCGACCACGCCCTTCACCAGCGGCGCTTCCGGGCCGACGATGGTCAGCTGCACGTTCTTCTCGGCGAAGTCGGCCAACTGCTCGATGGCCAGCACGTCGATGGCGACGTTCTCGCACTTGGCCTCGGTGGCGGTGCCGGCGTTGCCCGGGGCGACGAAGACCTTCTCGACGCGCTTGTCCTGCGCCACTTTCCAGGCCAGGGCGTGCTCGCGGCCGCCGCTGCCGATGATCAGTACGTTCATATCTCTCTCCTCATGGAGGCGGGCCTTGGCCCGTTTGGTGGATAAACAAAGCGTTATCCACCCTGCGGAAATCTTGCTTCTGGCGTTCTATCGGGCCGCGATGGAGCTGGTGGATGCTAGGCGCGGATGGCTTCGATAAGCGCAGTTGCCGACTGGCAATGAGCATTAGCGAAGTCGTCCGCAACAACGCAGACGCCTCCTACAGCGCGGCCATGCCAATCAATGCCTGAAGTGGCGCATGCCGGTGAACACCATGGCGATGCCGGCCTCGTCGGCGGCGGCGATCACCTCGGCGTCGCGCATCGAGCCGCCCGGCTGGATCACCGCGGTGATGCCGGCCTTGGCGGCGTTGTCGATGCCGTCGCGGAACGGGAAGAAGGCGTCCGAGGCCATCACCGCGCCTTTGACTTCCAGGCCGGCGTGCTCGGCCTTGATCGCGGCGATGCGGGCGGAGTTGACGCGGCTCATCTGGCCGGCGCCGACGCCCACGGTCTGGCGGTTCTTGGCGTAGACGATGGCGTTGGACTTGACGAACTTGGCCACCTTCCAGGCGAAGATCAGGTCGTGGATTTCCTGCTCGCTCGGCGCGCGCTGGGTGACGACCTTGAGGTCTTCGGCCTTGATCATGCCGATGTCGCGGCTCTGTACCAGCAGGCCGCCATTGACCCGCTTGAAGTCCCAGCCGGCGGCGCGTTCGGCCGGCCACTCGCCGCATTCGAGCAGGCGCACGTTGGCCTTGGCGGCCACCACTTCGCGGGCCTCGGCGGAGATTTTCGGGGCGATGATCACTTCGACGAACTGGCGCTCGACGATGGCCCGGGCAGTCTCGCCGTCCAGCTCGCGGTTGAAGGCGATGATGCCGCCGAAGGCCGACTCGGTGTCGGTGGCGTAGGCCAGGTCGTAGGCCTTGCGGATGCCGCCCTCGTCTTCCGGCACCACGGAGACGCCGCACGGGTTGGCGTGCTTGACGATGACGCAGGCCGGCTTGACGAAGCTCTTCACGCATTCCAGCGCGGCGTCGGTGTCGGCCACGTTGTTGAACGACAGTTCCTTGCCCTGCAGCTGCACGGCGGTGGACACGCTGGCCTCACCCTTCTGCGCTTCCACGTAGAACGCCGCGCTCTGGTGCGGGTTCTCGCCGTAGCGCATTTCCTGGGCCTTGATGAACTGGCTGTTGAAGGTGCGCGGGAAGGCGCCGCGCGCTTCGGTGCTCAGGGTGTCGCGGCTCTGGTCGATGGTGCCCAGGTAGTTGGCGATCATGCCGTCGTAGGCGGCGGTGTGCTCGAAGGCCTTGAGCGCCAGATCGAAGCGCTGGGCGTAGCTCAGGCCGCCGGCCTTGAGCGACTCGACGATGCCGGCGTAGTCACCGGCGTTGACCACGATGGCGACGTCCTTGTGGTTCTTCGCGGCGCTGCGGACCATGGTCGGGCCGCCGATGTCGATGTTCTCGATGGCGTCGGCCAGGTCGCAGCCCGGCTTGGCCACGGTGGCGGCGAAGGGGTAGAGGTTGACCGCGACCAGGTCGATCGGGCAGATGCCGTGCTCTTCCATCACCGCGCCGTCCAGGGCGCGACGGCCGAGGATGCCGCCGTGGATCTTCGGATGCAGGGTCTTCACCCGGCCGTCCATCATCTCCGGGAAGCCGGTGTAGTCGGCCACTTCCACCGCCGCAACGCCGTTGTCCTTGAGCAGCTTGTAGGTGCCGCCGGTGGAGAGGATCTCGACGCCCAGGGCGACGAGTTCGCGGGCGAACTCGAGGATGCCGGTCTTGTCGGAGACGCTGATCAGGGCGCGGCGAACGGGAAGGCGGGTGGTCTGGTCGGTCATTGCAAAGTCCATCGGAGCTGGAGATTCAGTGAAAAAGGGCGGCCACGGGCCGCCCTTCGTCATGGGTTCGATGCTTACAGCAGGTCGTACTGCTTGAGCTTCTTGCGCAGGGTTCCGCGGTTCAGGCCGAGCAGCTCGGAGGCCTTGGTCTGGTTGCCCTTGACGTAGTTCATCACGGTCTCCAGCAGCGGCGCCTCGACCTCGGTCAGTACCAGGTTGTAGACGTCGGTGACGTCGGCTCCCTCGAGGTGGGCGAAGTAGTTGTGCAGCGCCTTCTCCACGCTGTCGCGCAGGGACTGGCCCTGCTCGAACGGTGTGTTCAGGTGCTGCTTCAGGTTGGCGTTGTCGCTCACGGGTACTGCCCCATCAAAAACGGATTGCTCAAAAAAAGGCTCGGTCATCCTCGTCATGCGGCCACCCCTTCTCCCTTGTTGTTCTGCTCGGCGAAGAACTGCCGAACGGCGGCGCATTGCGCGTCGGTGCTGTCGAGGCGATTGAAGCCGGCGCGGAACTCCCGCGCGCCGGGCAGGGTTGCCAGGTACCAGCCGACATGCTTGCGGGCGATGCGTACGCCCATGTGTTCGCCATAGAAGGCGTGCAGCGCGGCCAGGTGCTCCAGCAGGATGCGTTCCACTTCATACAGCGCCGGCGCCGGCAGTTCCTTGCCGGTCGTCAGGAAGTGGGCGATCTCGCGGAAGATCCACGGCCGTCCCTGCGCCGCGCGGCCGATCAGCAGGGCGTCGGCGCCGGTGGCGTCGAGCACGGCCCTGGCTTTTTGCGGGGAGTCGATGTCGCCGTTGGCGAACACCGGAATGGAGATCGCCTGCTTGATGGCGGCGATGGTGTCGTACTCGGCCTCGCCGGTGTACAGGTCGGCGCGGGTGCGGCCATGCACGGCGAGGGCGGCGATGCCGGCCTGCTCGGCGATCTTCGCCACGGTGATGCCGTTCTTGTTGGAGCGGTCCCAGCCGGTGCGGATCTTCAGGGTCACCGGCACGTCGACGGCGGCGACCACCGCGTCGAGGATGGCGGCGACCAGCTGCTCGTCCTTCATCAGTGCCGAGCCGGCGGCCTTGTTGCAGACCTTCTTGGCCGGGCAGCCCATGTTGATGTCGATGATCTGCGCGCCCAGCTCGACATTGCGACGGGCGGCCTCGGCCAGCATCTCGGGATCGCCGCCGGCGATCTGCACCGAGCGCGGTTCGGGATCGCCCTGGTGCACCAGGCGCAGGCGGGACTTGCGGCTGTTCCACAGGCGCACGTCGCTGGTCACCATCTCGGACACCACCATGCCGGCGCCGAGGCGGCGGCACAGCTGCCGGAACGGCTGATCGGTGACGCCCGCCATGGGGGCGAGGATCAGCGGGTTGGGCAGAGTGTAAGGGCCGATGCGTACCACCGACGGGTCATCCCTGTTGTCTCGAAGGTCGTTCGGGCAATGGCGTAGCCCGCCAGAGTGCGGAACGGCGATCGGGGGAGTGCGAAAAAGGGAGGGCATGATACCCGCTCTCGGTGACCGGATAAAGGCTGTTTTGAACAAATTATGAGCAGCCATCGGGTTATCGCCTTTGGCTAGGTGGCAAGTTGCGAACGCCGGAAATCCGGCGTTCGCACCTACTCGGGAGAGTGGAAGCTGAGGCTGTAGTTGACCGCCCTGGAGCCCGGGTCCTTGATCTCCAGGGAGATGTGGATCGGGGTCTGCGGAGGCATCTCGTCGCGGCCAGCCAGCTCGCCGCTGAGGTACTCGCTGGGGCGGAAGCGGCTGCTGGCGATCAGCTGGCCGTTGAGGTCGGCGAAGCGCAGTTCCAGCAGCGGGAACGGCTGGGCGAACGGCGCGCGGTTGTAGAGGATGGCGTCGACCATCAGCGCGTCCATGTACTGCGGATGGCTGCGCACCACCAGGTTGGTGCTGCGCACCTGGGCGATGTCGACCTTGGACGGCAGGGTGCAGCCGATTTCCGGACAGAGGGTCTCGAACCAGGGGCGGTAGCGGTCCTGCCGGGCCAGCTCCTCGAAGTGGTAGACCACGTACTGGCCGGCCAGGGCGCCGGCGGCCAGCAGGTTCAGCAGGCCCCAGCCGATCCAGCGGCCCCAGGGCTTCTTCGGCTGCTGCCAGTCCAGCTGCAGCGGGTCGTCGCTCAGGTCGAGCAGGCTGTCGTTGCGCAGTGCCGGCTCGCTGCGTGGTGCCTTGGCCGCGGGCTCGGCGGCGACACGGTAGTTGTCGTCACCGATTTCCTCGGCCGGGTCCTCGTCGGATGACAGGTCGCCCAGTGCCGGTTCCTCGCGCTCGGGCAGCGGCTCTTCGAGCGGCTGGGGACGGCTCGCGGGCTCGGCCTTCTTCGCCGCAGGCGGCTCTGGCTGCGGTTCCTCCCGTGGGCGGGGAGGTTGGACGGCGGCGGGCTTGTTCGCCGGCTCGTCCTTGATCAGCGACTCGGCCCAGCTCTCGTCGTGCCGGCTGTCTTCGTCATCGTCACGCGGTGCGCCTTCGCCCGGCCGCGGCGCGCTGTCCATCGCCAGGAACTCGCGGGACAGCTGCATTTCCTGTTCTTCCAGCTTGGCCAGTTCCTCGTCCAGGTCGAGGCTGTCCAGGTCCAGGTCGTCGTGAATCCACAGGGTATCGACGGATTTCTTTTCCGCCGGCGGCTGGCTCGGTTTGGCCGCTGGCGTCGCCGCGACTGCGGGCTGCGCGGGAGCGGCCGGAGCGGGGCGGGGTGGTTGCGCGGCGGCCGGCGGTATCGCCGGCTTAGCCGGAGCCGGAGCGACCGGTTTGGCAGCCCGGTTCTGGTCCACCAGCAACTGCTGGGCGGCGTTGAACACGCGCATGCAGGCACCGCAGCGTACCGCGCCATGGGCTGCGCCCAGCTGCGCACGGCTGATGCGGAAGCTGGTATGGCAGTGGGGGCATTGGGTGACGAAGCTGTCGGTCATGCGGGGGTCCGTGCGAAACAGGGCGCTAGTTTACCCAGGCAGGGGCGTGAGAATACAAGGGGTTGCGTGCGGACAGGGCATTTCTGCCCCGTATTGGCGCAGTAGTACGCGCAACTTACCCGCGTTTCACGCCACTGATGCGTACCCAGCCGTCCTTTTCCGCCGTCGGATCGAGTTCGAAGGCGTCGGCGTAAGCGGCGCGCACATCCTCGGCCTGTTCGGCGAGGATGCCGGACAGCGCCAGGCGGCCCCCGGCCTGGACCAGGGCGGTGATCTGCGGCGCCAGGGACACCAGCGGGCCGGCCAGGATGTTGGCCACCACCACTTCGGCCGGCTGCTGCGGCATGTCGGCGGGCAGGTAGACGGGGAAAAGCGCCGGGTCGATGCCGTTGCGCGAGGCGTTGTCGCGCGAGGCCTCCAGCGCCTGCGGGTCGATGTCGGTGCCGACCGCTCGGGGCGCGCCGAGCAGCAGGGCGGCGATGGCGAGGATGCCCGAGCCGCAGCCGAAGTCGATCACGGTGCAGCCGGCCAGTTCCTGGCCGTCCAGCCATTCCAGGCACAGCGCGGTGGTCGGGTGGGTGCCGGTGCCGAAGGCCAGGCCCGGGTCGAGCAGCAGGTTGACCGCGTCCGGCTCCGGCGCCTGGTGCCAGCTCGGCACGATCCACAGGCGGCGGCCGAAGCGCATGGGCTGGAAGTTGTCCATCCAGCTGCGCTCCCAGTCCTGGTCCTCGATGTGCTCGATCTGGTGCTCGGGCAGCGGGCCGCCGGTCAGCAGTTCCAGGTGGGCGACCAGGTTGGCCGGGTCGGTGTCGGCCTCGAACAGGGCCAGCAGGTGGGTATGCGACCAGAGCGGGGTGGTGCCCAGGTCCGGCTCGAAGATCGGCTGGTCCTCGGCGTCCATGAAGGTCACCGACACGGCGCCGACGCCGAGCAGGGCGTCCTCGTAGGGCTCGGCCTGTTCCGGGGTGATGGCGAGACGGACTTGTAACCAGGGCATGGCGAACCTCGTGTGCGGTGTTGCGTGGGCGCGCAGCTTACTTGAGGGCGGCGGCGGCCCGCCAGCGCGGGCGCCGAAACGACAGGGGCCGCCCGAAGGCGGCCCCTGTGTGGGCAGGGCGGAATTACAGCCCACGCGCGGGTTGCACCCGCCCTACGGACTCGCGTTAGTGCTTGTCCATGCCCAGCTTCTTCTCGAGGTAGTGAATGTTCACGCCCCCCTTGAGGAAGCCCTTGTCGCGGGTCAGGTCGCGGTGGAGCGGGATGTTGGTCTTGATTCCGTCGACCACGATCTCTTCCAGGGCGTTGCGCATGCGCGCCATGGCTTCGTCGCGGGTGCGGCCGTAGCTGATCAGCTTGCCGATCAGCGAGTCGTAGTTCGGCGGCACCGAGTAACCGCTGTACAGGTGCGAATCGACGCGGATGCCGTTGCCGCCCGGGGCGTGGAAGTGCTTAACCTTGCCGGGGCAGGGCATGAAGTTGTCCGGGTCCTCGGCGTTGATCCGGCACTCCAGGGCGTGGCCGAGGATCTTCACGTCTTCCTGTTTGATCGACAGCTTGTTGCCGGCGGCGATGCTGAGCATTTCCTTGAGGATGTCGATGCCGGTGACCATCTCGGTGACCGGGTGCTCGACCTGCACGCGGGTGTTCATCTCGATGAAGTAGAAGCGGCCGTCCTCGTAGAGGAACTCGAAGGTGCCGGCGCCGCGGTAGCCGATCTCGATGCAGGCGTCGACGCAGCGCTGCAGGACTTCGGCGCGGGCCTTCTCGTCGATCAGCGGGGCGGGGGCTTCTTCCAGCACCTTCTGGTGGCGGCGCTGCAGCGAGCAGTCGCGGTCGTACAGGTGGATGGCGTTGCCCTGGCCGTCGGACAGCACCTGGACTTCCACGTGGCGCGGATTGCCGAGGAACTTCTCCAGGTAGACCATGGGGTTGCCGAACGCGGCGCCGGCCTCGGTGCGGGTCAGCTTGGCCGACTTGATCAGGTCTTCTTCCTTGTGCACCACGCGCATGCCGCGCCCGCCGCCGCCGCCGGCGGCCTTGATGATCACCGGGTAGCCGACCTCGCGGGCGATCTTCAGCGCGGTTTCCTCATCCTCCGGCAACGGGCCTTCGGAACCGGGTACCACGGGTACGCCGGACTTGATCATGGCGTTCTTGGCCGAGACCTTGTCGCCCATCAGGCGGATCACGTCGGCGGTCGGACCGATGAAGGCGAAGCCGGATTTCTCCACCTGCTCGGCGAAGTCGGCGTTCTCGGCGAGGAAACCATAGCCCGGGTGGATCGCGGTGGCGCCGGTGACTTCGGCGGCGCTGATGATGGCGGGGATGCTCAGGTAGGACTGTGCGCCCGGCGCCGGGCCGATGCACACGGTCTCGTCGGCCAGGCCGAGGTGCATGAGCTCACGGTCTGCGGTGGAGTAGACCGCCACCGTCTTGATATCCAGTTCCTTGCACGCGCGCAGGATGCGCAGGGCGATTTCGCCACGGTTGGCGATCAGGACTTTTTCCAGCTTCTGCATTACGGGCTCCCCGTCATCAGACGATGGTGAACAGGGGCTGGTCGTACTCAACCGGCTGGGCGTTCTCGACGAGGATCGACTCGATCACGCCGCTGGCCTCGGCCTCGATGTGGTTCATCATCTTCATCGCTTCGACGATGCACAGGATGTCGCCCTTCTTCACGCTCTGGCCGACTTCGGCGAAGTTGGCGGAGGTCGGCGAGGCGGCGCGGTAGAAGGTGCCGACCATCGGCGAGCGGACCACGGTGCCGTTCAGCTTGGGCGCGGCGGGGGCGCCGGCTTCTGCCGGAGCGGCAGCTGCAACAGGCGCGGCGGCCGGAGCCGGAGCGGTGGCGTATACCGGCTGCGGGGCGTAGGCCGGCTGCTTGCTGTGACGGCTGATGCGCACGGACTCTTCGCCCTCGCGGATCTCCAGTTCGTCGATACCGGACTCTTCCAGCAGCTCGATCAGTTTCTTGACTTTACGGATATCCATAGTTCTGCAACTCCCAAGGGTGAGGTCAGGGGCGTTCTAATTGTTCCAGGGCGGCCTCCAGGGCCAGTCGGTAACCGCTGGCGCCAAGGCCGCAGATCACTCCCACCGCTACGTCGGAGAAGTAGGAGTGATGGCGGAAGGGTTCGCGCTTGTGCACGTTGGACAGGTGCACTTCGATGAATGGGATGCTCACCGCCAGCAGCGCGTCACGTAATGCGACGCTGGTGTGGGTGAAGGCGGCGGGATTGATGAGGATGAAGTCGACGCCTTCGCCTTTCGCGGCATGAATCCGGTCGATCAGCTCATACTCGGCGTTGCTCTGCAGATGCATCAGGTGATGGCCGGCGGCGCGGGCGCGCTGCTCCAGATCCTGATCGATCTCGGCCAGGGTGGTGGCGCCGTATTTGTCGGGCTCGCGAGTGCCCAGCAGGTTGAGGTTGGGGCCGTGCAGCACCAGGAGGGTGGCCATGGGCGCTTCCTTGTTGTTCTGACCTTGGACTGGCCGGGACTATGCCGAAAGCGCTGCGGGCTGTCCAGTTGCCAGAAGTAGTCGGCACGATGGACGAAATTTGCGGCAGAAATATGACGTCGTCAGTTCTGGCGGGCGGTGGCGCTGCCCAGGCGTTCGGCGAAATCGGCGGCGTTGATTTCACCTACGACACGCAAATCCTTCCACTCGTCACCGTTTCCGGCGAAGAACAGGATCGCGGGCGGGCCGAACAGCTGGTAGCGGTCCAGCAGCGCGCGTTGCTCGGCGCTGCTCTCGGTGATGTCGAAGCGGACCAGCCGGTAGCCGCCCAACCGGGCGGTCACTTCGGGTGCGGCGAGCACTTCGCGCTCGATCACCTTGCAGCTGATGCACCAGTCGGCGTACCAGTCGAGCAGCAGCGGCTGGCCGGCGTTCTTCGCCGCGGCGAGTGCGGTCTCCAGTTCGGCCGGGGTGGTGATGGTCTGCCACTGGCTCTCGGCCGCCTGGACAGGAGCACCGATGACGGCGGCGCCATGGCCGAGCGGGCGCAGCGGATCGCTCTCGCCCTGCAGGGCGCCGATCCAGGCCATCACGGCATAGACCAGCAGCGGCAGGCCGAGCAGTTGGGCCACCTTCTGGTGGTGGGTCTTCGGCGTCAGCTCCAGCACGCCCAGCCACAGGGCGACGCCGGCGGCCAGCAGGCCCCACAGGGCCAGGGCGACCGGGCCGGGCACCACCCGCTCCAGCAGCCAGACCGAAACCGCCATCAGCAGGGCGCCGAAGGCGTTGCGCACGGTGATCATCCACGGGCCGGACTTCGGCAGCAGGGCGCCGCCACCGACGGCGAACAGCACCAAAGGCGTGCCCATGCCCAGGCCCAGGGCGAGCAGCTTGAGACCGCCGCCGAGGGCGTCGCCGCTGGCGCTGATATAGAGCAGGGCGCCGGCCAGGGGCGCTGACACGCAAGGCGACACCAGCAGGCTGGAGAGCACGCCGAGGGCGGCGGCGCTGAGCAGGGTGCCGCCCTGCAGGCGCTGGCTCAGGCGCTGCAGCGGGCCGTCGACGGCGGCCGGCAGGCGCAGTTCGAGGAAGCCCAGGCTGGCGGCGCCGAACAGGCCGAAGAAGATGGCGAAGGGCACCAGCACCCAGGGCGACTGCAGGCGCGCCTGCAGGTTGAGTTCGGCACCGAACAGGCCCATCAGCGCACCGAGGATGGCGAAGCTGATCGCCATCGGCAGCACATAGGCCAGCGACAGCACCAGGCCGCGGACACCGCCGGGCTGGCCGCGCAGGACCACTCCGGTGAGGATCGGCAGCATCGGCAGCACGCAGGGGGTCAGGGCCAGGCCCAGGCCGCCGATGAAGAACAGCGCCAGTTCCTTCCAGGTCCAGCCGCCGGGGGCCGGGGCGCCAGCCGATGACTCTGCGGCGGTCGTGGGCGCGGCGCCCTTGCCGTCGACCTCGATGCGCTCGGTCTCCGGCGGGTAGCACAGGCCCTTGTCGGCGCAGCCCTGGTAGGTGACGTGCACGGTGAAGGGCAGGTCGATGGGGTTGTCGATCGGCAGCTCGACGTCGGTGATGCCGTAGTACACCTCGACGTCGCCGAAGAATTCGTCGTGCTTCGGCTCGCCCGCCGGCAGCACGGCCTCGCCCCTGGCCAGGTCGCTGGGCTCGATGCGGAACTGGAAGCGGTGGCGGTAGAGGTAGTAGCCCTCGGCGTTGACGAAGCGCAGCTTCACCGTGTTCGCCGAGCTTTCCACCAGGCTAAGGCGGAACGCCTCGCGCACCGGCAGGAAGTCGGCGCTGTTGTTCAGCGGCGCCTCGTCGATCACGCCACGCGGCGTCGGATCGTCGAACAGGCCAGCCAGGGCCGGCAGGGTGAACAGCAGCAGGAACAGCGGCAGCAGGCGGCGCATGGCGGACTCGCACGACGGACTTGGCGGGCATCATACCCAAGTCCGCCGGCTGACCCCAGGCGACCGGGTGGCGCAGGTGGGGCAATCGGGTGAAGGCCCTATTCGGACAAGGCAGGAAATCCCGTCATTCCCGCGCAGGCGGGAATCCAGGCGCGGGTCAAGACACCGCGTCCCTGGGGCCCCGCCTGCGTGGGGACGACGGGGCGTTGAGGGGGGCGCACAGCCGATCTTCCACTCGACTACCCTGATGGCGCGGGCTGTCAACGGATATTGCCGAGGGAGTTTTTTCGCGGACAAGTCCGCTCCCACAGAGCGTGGGAGCGGACTTGTCCGCGAATCTGTGGCTTACACGCGAAAGGCCTGTACCGCCGTATGCAGGCGGCCGCCCAGCTGCAGCAACTGCTCGCCCTGGGCGCGGCCCTCGCCGATGCGGGTCAGGTTGTCGCCGCCGAGGTGGTGGATGCGTTCGCTGCGGTCGCGGATTTCGCTGGCGGCGCCGCCCTGGTGGGCGGTGGCCTCGGCGATGCGTTCGGCCATGCTGGCGATGGTGCGGATGGCGAGCACCACTTCGTCCAGGGCGCCGTCGGCCTGCTCGGCCTGGCTGGCGGTGGCCTCGGCGTGTTCCATCTGGGCACGCATGGCAGTCACCGATTGCTGGGCGGCGGCCTGCAGGCGGGCGATCAGTTGCTGGATTTCCTCGGTGGCGCCGCTGGTGCGCTGGGCCAGCGAGCGCACCTCGTCGGCGACCACGGCGAAGCCGCGCCCCGCCTCGCCGGCGCGGGCGGCCTCGATGGCGGCGTTGAGCGCCAGCAGGTTGGTCTGTTCGGCCACGCCGCGGATCACCGTCAGCACCTGGCCGATGGTGGCGGTTTCGGCGGCCAGCTGTTCGATGGACTGGGCGTTGCCCTGCACCTCGCCGACCAGGCATTGCAGGCCGGTCAGGCTCTGTTCGATGACCCGCTGGCCCTGTTCCACCGCGCGACTGGCGGCGCGGCTGGCCTCGGCGGCCTGGCTGGCGTCGTCGGCGACCCGGGCGATGGTGCCTTCCAGCTCGCCCAGGGCATCGCGGATCTGCGCGGTGTCGGCCAGCTGGCGCTCGGCGCCGCCGTGCAGGCCCTGGCTCAGTTCGGCCAGGGTGCGGCTGCTGCCAGCCACTTCGCCGGCGTGCTGGTGGATGGTGCCGATCAGCTCGACCAGGTAGCGGCGCAGATGGTTGAGGGATTCCTCGATGTCGCGCAGCTCGCGGGTACGCGAGTCGAGGTGGACGTCGCGGGAGAAGTCGCCGGCGGCCCAGGTCGACAGGGCCGGGGCCAGGTGGCCGAGCAGGTTGCTCAGGCGGCGCTGGATGCGGTCCAGGCCGAGGGCGATGAGCAGGATCAGGCCGATGACCACGCCCTGGATCAGGCGCGCCTCGCCCTGGATGCGGCTGTGCTCGGCGCGTACCAGTGGCTCCAGGCCGGCCAGGGCGGATTGCAGTTGCTCGATCTTGGCGGCGCTGGCGCTGAGCAGTTCACCGCGCTGCTGGATCAGCGCGCGGGTGCGCGCCAGCTCGGCCGGATAGCGCTTGACCAGGCTGGCGAAGTCGCGCTTGAGGGCGATGCCCTTGTCTTCCGCCTGCTGCTGGTCGGCGTCGCCCGCCAGCCCGAGCAGGTCGGCGAAGCTGTTGCCGGCGTTAGCGTCTTCGGTCACGCCGAGCAGGGGCAGGGCTTCGAGGGCGCCGGCCAGCTGTTCGAGCGCGCCCAGTTCCCGCTCCACGTCGCCGGCCAGTTCGCTGCGCCCGCTGCTCACCAGTTTGTCGCGGGCGTGGCTCAGGCGCACCAGGTGTTGGGCGCCGCGGAACAGCGGCTGGGCGTAGCGCTGGGCATCCGGGCTGCCGCTGTCGTCGGCGTAGCGGG
Organism: Pseudomonas sp. GD04015; assembly: GCF_029837675.1. NCBI lineage: Bacteria > Pseudomonadati > Pseudomonadota > Gammaproteobacteria > Pseudomonadales > Pseudomonadaceae > Pseudomonas > Pseudomonas sp. GD04015. The sequence continues at coordinate 202,922 of NZ_JAOEEE010000007.1, forward strand.
CCAGTTGATCGAGGGCGCCGCCCATCTCCCGCTCGGCCTGCAGCAGCAGGCCTTGCGGATCGCCGGCCAGCTTGCCGGCGGCGAGCAGGTCGGTGGAGACGAAACGCTCCAGGTCCTGCAGGCTGGGGCGCAGGGCGTCGGCCAGTTGCGCGGGCAGTTCGCCCAGCCGGGTCTCCAGCTCGGCGATGGCCTGGGTCGCCTGGCTGTGGCGCACCGCGTCGCCGCTGGCCAGGTAGGCTTGCACGTTGTCGGCGACCTGGTGCTGGAACTGCTGGGACAGGTTGAGGTAGCGCTGCATCAGCAGGTACGGCTGCTCCAGTGCCCGCTCCGACCACCAGAGCGTGCCGCCCAGAGCCAGGCACGAGGTGATCAGGAGGAGGGTCGAGAGGTTGGTGAGCTGCTTGAGACGCATGGTGGGCACCGGAAAAGCTGGCGATGCCCACAGGTTATTGCGATACGGTTACAGCCTTATGACGCTGTGACGCCGGTCACGCTTTTTCGCCCAGGTAGATTTCCACCCGGTTGCGCCCGCCGCGCTTGGCGACGTAGAGCGCTTCGTCGGCCTGCTTGGACAGGGTGTTGGTGTCCATATCCTCGGTCACTTCGGCGATGCCGCAGCTGAAGGTGCAGCTCAGGTCGCGGGGCTGGGCCGGGTAGTGGATCTCGGCGAAGCGCTTGCGGATTTCGTCGAGTACCTTGGCCGCGGTGGCGGCGTCGGTGTCCGGCAGGACCACGGCGAATTCTTCGCCACCGTAGCGGCCGATGTGGTCGGTCTTGCGCAGGCGCTGCTTGAGGAACAGGGCCAGGCTCTTGATCACCCGGTCCCCCATGGGATGGCCGTAGGTATCGTTGACCTTCTTGAAGTGGTCGATGTCGAGCATGGCGAAGGTCAGCGGCTGGCCGTCGCGGCGGGCGCGGAAGCGCGCGTCTTCGAGCAGCTGCAGGGTGTGGGTGTGGTTGAACAGCCCGGTGAGGCTGTCGCGCACCATGCGTGCCTTGAGGTTGCGCGCCCGCGCCGCGCGGTTGCGCACGGTGGCGATCAGGTGGCGCGGCTTGATCGGCTTGGTCAGGAAGTCGTCGCCGCCTTCGCTCATGGCGTCGAGCTGCTTGTCCAGGTCGTCTTCGGCGGACAGGTAGATGATCGGCACGCTGACGTAGCGGTCGTTGTGGCGGATCACCTTGGCCAGTTCGGGGCCGTTGCACTCGGGCATGTACATGTCGAGGATGATCAGGTCGGGCTGGAACTCGGCCAGCTCGGCCATGGCCTGGATCGGCTCGGTCAGGGTGCGGGTGACGATGCCCGCGCTGTTCAGCACGCGCTCGGTGTGGATCGCCTGGGCCCGCGAGTCGTCGATGATCAGCACCTTGTAGGGATCGTACTGGATCACGTTGGTGAGGATCTCGATGCGCTCGATCAGGCTGGAGGCATCCAGGGCGCCGGTGAAGAACTCCTGGCCGCCGGCGCGCACGGCTGCCAGGCGGGTGGGGGTGTCGACGTCCTGGTGGCTGAAGAACAGCAGGGGCAGCTTGTGTTCCAGGCCTTCCTGGGCCTCGCTGGCCAGCGCCAGTCCCTGGTCGGGCCCGGAGAAGTCCACTTCCATCAGGATGGCTGCCGGGTGGCGCTCGTCCATGGCGGTGCGGAAGGCGGCGGCGCTGGCCAGCGGCTGGGCGTGCAGGCCGAAGAATTCCAGTTGCTGGGCCAGGCGCTCGGCACGCTCCTGGTCCTGCAGGGCCAGGTACACGGGTTTGCGCAAGGGCGGCAGGAAGGTCTGGTCGTACTGGTCGCCATGGCGCAGGCCCGTGCGCGACAGGCGCTGCATCAACTGGTTGAGTTCGGTGATCAGCTGGCTGGTGAGGCGGCCGCGATTGGCTTCGACGGCTTCCAGGCAATGGCCGATGGAGCGGGCGAGGTGGACGTGCAGGTCCTGTTCGAAGCGCTCGGCGTAGCGCAGCAGCCCCAGGTTGGCCTCGATCAGCTCGGCCAGCGCGGTCGCGTCCCACTCCTGCTGCTGCAGGCGTTGCCACACCTCCAGCACCTGACGCGCCTGGTGAATCACGCGCTTGGCGAAGTGTTGCTTGAGCCGATCGCGGCTGGGGTCTTCGTGCTCGATCATGATGGGCATCTAACGTGGTTCAGCCTTTTGGGCTGAGTGATGGCCTGATGCTACCACTGGAAAGGTATTCCAAGGATAACCATTGATCATTTGACGCCAATTTTCCAACTTTTGGCCGAATCGGCGGCATCCAGGCCATTCTGTCACTGCTCTGACTGTGAGCTTCACTTATAGTGCAGAACGGATCGGCCGCGGACAGGGTCGGATCAAGCGATGACGCAATGAAGGATCAAGATCATGCTGGATTGGAAGAATCGCGCAGGTGAGCTGCGTGGCAACGTCGATGACTCGATGGACGGGGTGCGCAGCTATTTCGGTGGCGGCTGGCTCGGCAAGACGCTGGGCACGCTGCTGGGCATCTACCTGCTGGGCGCCATGCTGGTGGGCTGGTACTGGAGCCAGGAGCCGGACCTGTTCCCGGTGCAGCAGCATGCCCAGGCGGCGGCCGAACAGGCCCAGCGCAAGATGGTCAGCGGCTATACCACGGTGGAGACCCTCAAGCAGGTCTCCCAGACCCTGCTGAGCAAGCCCGGCGGCTACCTGTCCAACGACATCGCGCCGCCCGGCCTGTGGCTGGACAACATGCCGGCCTGGGAATACGGCGTGCTGGTGCAGGTGCGCGACCTGTCCCGCGCGCTGCGCAAGGACTTCGCCCGCTCCCAGTCGCAGTCCACCGAGGACCCGAACCTGGCGAAGGCCGAGCCGCGCTTCAACTTCGACAACAAGAGCTGGGCGCTGCCAGCCTCCGAGGCCGAGTACGCCGAGGGCATCAAGTCGCTGGACCGCTACCTGGCGGCCCTGGCCGATCCGAGCCAGCCCAAGGCCCAGTTCTACGCCCGCGCCGACAACCTCAACAACTGGCTGGGCGACGTCGCCACCCGCCTGGGCTCGCTGTCCCAGCGGCTGTCCGCCAGCGTCGGCCGGGTGCGCCTGAACACCGACCTGCAGCCCAACCAGACGGTGCCGGAAGGACAGACGGTGCAGGTCAGCGAGGAAGAGGTGCGCACGCCCTGGCTGCAGATCGACAACGTGTTCTACGAGGCGCGCGGCCAGGCCTGGGCGCTGTCGCACATGCTGCGTGCCATCGAGGTGGACTTCGCCGACGTGCTGGCGAAGAAGAACGCCACCGTCAGCGTGCGCCAGATCATCCGCGAGCTGGAGGCCGCCCAGGAGACCCTGTGGAGCCCGATGGTGCTCAACGGCAGCGGCTACGGCGTGCTGGCCAACCACTCGCTGGTGATGGCCAACTACATCTCCCGTGCCAACGCCGCGATCATCGACCTGCGCACCCTGCTGAGCCAGGGCTGATGGGCCACCCCGCGAACGAGGCGGCGCACCGCGCCGCCTCCGACGCCGAACGGGTGGCCTGGGTCGACGAGCGCGACCACCAGCTCGGCGGCCTGCCGCGTGCCGAACTGCGCGGCCGCGGGCTGATCGGCCGTGGCACCTTCATCCTGCTGTTCAATTCCCGTGGCGAGCTGTGCGTGCACCGGCGCACCCTGAGCAAGGCCGTGTATCCCGGCTACTGGGACGTGGCCGCGGGCGGCATGGTGGGGGAGGGCGAGAGCTATGCCGAGTCCGCCGCCCGCGAGCTGTTCGAGGAACTGGGCATCGTCGGCGTGCCGTTGCGTGAGCACGGCCGCTTCTTCTTCGACGAGCCGGGCAACCGCCTGTGGGGCGCGGTGTTTTCCGCCGTGTCCGATGCGCCGCTGGCGCTGCAGCCGGAGGAGGTGATGGAGGCGCGTTTCGTCACGCTCGAACAGGCCCAGATGCTTGTACGGGAGAAGCCCTGCTGCCCGGATTCGCTGCAGGCGTTGCGGTTGTACCTGGCGGCGCAGGGATAGCCCCCTCTCCCTGTGGGAGAGGGCCGGGGTGAGGGTGCCATGGTCGACTCGGCGTGGCCTGCGAGCCCCTCACCCCCGGCCCCTCTCCCGTGGGGAGAGGGGTGGGGAAGCCCGCGCCGGCCGTGGTGTTGTGCAGTATTTCCGTACGTCCTGGTGCGCGATGCCGAACGGGGTCGCCAATCCGTCGGCCAATGGCGCAATTCTGCACTTAGCAGAAGCGACTTTTATCCGTACACTGCGCCACCTCCATGCTAGGCGCCACGCCTGGTTGCGCCGCCCCTGCCTGAGTGGGGCCTCGCGGCTGACATCGTTCAGCCAGTCGCTATCCTGACCCCTACGAGGAAAAGCCGGTGGTCAAGAAAGCTTCTTCGCTCTCCGCCCTGGGCGGTCTCGTCTATTCCACCGATGGCGGTCGGCACTGTCCCGACTGCGGCCAGCCGGTGGCCGCCTGCATCTGCAAGCAGAGCCAGATTCCCGAAGGCGACGGCATCGCCCGCGTGCGCCGCGAGACCAAGGGCCGTGGCGGCAAGACCGTCACCACTGTCACCGGCGTGCCGCTGGCCGAGGCCGAGCTGAAGGAGCTGGCCAGCGCGCTGAAGAAGCGCTGCGGCTGCGGTGGCGGGCTGAAGGACGGCGTCATCGAGATCCAGGGTGACATGGTCGAGCTGCTGCTCGAAGAACTCGCCAAGCGTGGCTTCAAGGCCAAGAAGTCCGGCGGCTGACGCGCCGCTTCCTAAACTTCCACGCAGGCGGGGTAGTCCACTCTTCCTGCAATCTTCATATTCGTGATGTACAACCGCTGCCGGGCGGCAGCCCTTTCTCGCCCCACAGGAGACTTCGATGGCCGCAAGACGCACCCGCAAAGACGACGGTAGCCAATGGACGGTGGCGGACAGCCGCAGCGTCTACGGCATTCGCCACTGGGGCGCCGGCTTCTTCTCGATCAACGATGCCGGTCGCGTCGAAGTGCGACCCAACGGCCCTGACAGCGCGCCGATCGACCTCTACGCCCAGCTCGACGGCCTGCGCGAGAGCGGCCTGTCGCTGCCGCTGCTGGTGCGCTTCCCGGACATCCTGCAGTCGCGCGTGCGCCAGCTGACCAGTGCCTTCGACGCGGCCATCGAGCGCCTCGAGTACGGCAGCCGCTACACCGCGCTGTACCCGATCAAGGTCAACCAGCAGGAGGCGGTGGTGGAGAACATCATCGCCACCCAGGACGTTTCCATCGGCCTGGAGGCCGGCTCCAAGCCCGAGCTGATGGCGGTGCTGGCGCTGGCGCCGAAGGGCGGCACCATCGTCTGCAACGGCTATAAGGACCGCGAGTTCATCCGCCTGGCGCTGATGGGCCAGAAGCTCGGCCACAACGTGTTCATCGTGATCGAGAAGGAATCCGAGGTGCAGTTCGTCATCGACGAGGCGGCCAGGATCAAGGTCACCCCGCAGGTGGGCCTGCGCGTGCGCCTGTCCTCGCTGGCGTCCTCGAAGTGGGCCGACACCGGTGGCGAGAAGTCCAAGTTCGGCCTCTCCGCCGCGCAGATCCTCTCGGTGGTCGAGCGCTTCAAGGCGGCCAAGCTGGACCAGGGCATCCGCCTGCTGCACTTCCACATGGGCTCGCAGATCGCCAACATCGCCGACTACCGCAAGGGCTTCCGCGAGGCCATCCGCTACTACGGCGAGCTGCGCGGGCTGGGCCTGCCGGTCGATCACATCGACGTCGGCGGCGGCCTCGGCGTGGACTACGACGGCACCCACTCGCGCAACGCCAGCTCGATCAACTACGACATGGAGGACTACGCCTCCACCGTGGTCGACATGCTCAAGGAATTCTGCGACCGCCAGGAAATCCCTCATCCGCACATCTTCTCCGAGAGCGGCCGGGCGATGACCGCGCACCACGCGGTGCTGGTGGTGCAGGTGACCGACGTGGAGCGGCACAACGACGAGGAGCCGGAGATCGACCGTTCCGTCGAGCAGCCGGAGGTGCTGCAGAACCTGATCGACCTGCTCGGCGGCAGCGACCCGGAGATGGTCGCCGAGACCTACTGGCGCGCCACCCACTACATCGAGGAAGTGGCCGCGCAGTATTCGGCCGGCAAGCTCAACCTCACCGAGAAGGCCCTGGCCGAGCAGTGCTACTTCGCCATCTGCCGGCGCCTGCACAACCAGCTCAAGGCGCGCCAGCGCTCGCACCGGGCGGTGCTCGACGAACTCAACGACAAGCTGGCGGACAAGTACATCTGCAACTTCTCGGTGTTCCAGAGCCTGCCGGACACCTGGGCCATCGGCCAGATCCTGCCGATCCTGCCGCTGACCCGCCTGGAGGAGGAGCCGCTGCGCCGCGCCGTGCTGCAGGACCTGACCTGCGACTCCGACGGCAAGATCCGCCAGTACGTCGACGAGCAGTCGATCGAGACCAGCCTGCCGGTGCACGAGGTGCGCGAGGGCGAGGACTACGTGCTCGGCGTGTTCCTGGTCGGCGCCTACCAGGAAATCCTCGGCGACATGCACAACCTGTTCGGCGACACCGACTCGGTGAACATCTACCAGCGCCCGGACGGCAGCGTGTTCCACACCGGCATCGAGACCCACGACACCATCGAGGACATGCTGCGCTACGTGCACTTGTCGCCGGAAGAACTGATGACCTACTACCGCGACAAGGTGGCCGGCGCCAAGCTCACCGCCAACGAGCGCTCCCAGTACCTGGACGCGCTGCGGCTGGGGCTGACCCGCTCCTCCTACCTGTCGACCTGAGGTCGGACGCGGGTTTCACCCGCCCTACAGGCTCCCGTAGGGCGGGTGCAACCCGCGCACATCGCGGCAAAGAAAAAGCCCGGCATCCGCCGGGCTTTTTCATGGTGATGCCCCATTGGCTGTTGCGCCTGCTCGTAGGGTGCGCCGTGCGCACCGGAGCCACCGGGCCTACAGACAGGTGCGCACGGCGCACCCTACAACAGTGGGGCGATCAGCTGAAGTAACCCACCCCGCGCGCCATCAGGCTGGCCAGGAACGGCAGGCAGACCAGAAGCAGCAGCTCCAGGCGGATCACCCAGATGGTGCGCCGGGCCTGGGCCGGGGTGATGGTCGGTGCCTTGCCGGCCAGTAGGTCGTTGCGCCAGTTGAAGAAGGTCAGAGTCGGCAGGATCGACAGCAGGCCGACCAGGATGAACAGGGTGACCTTGGCGTGGAACACCCAGTTGTGCAGGTAGAAGTCCACGCCCTTGCCGAACCAGACCACCCGGGCCAGGCCGGTGGCCAGCACCAGGCCGGCCGTCACGCCGTAGGCCAGGTCGATGCGCAGCAGGCGCCGCGCGGTGGCGTGGTCCAGGTCGGCACGGAACAGGATGTGCTCGCAGGTGAGCAGGGCGAACAGCACGAAGATCGACAGGTAGTGCAGGCTGGCGGCGATCGCATCGGCCATGGCGGGCTCCTCGGATGGCTGGGACGGAATGACGGGCCGTTCTGTCGCGGCCCTGTTCCGAGGCAAGGTACAGGGGCCGGGCGGTGCGATCCAGCGCTCGCTGCGCTCAGCCCGCCGCCGGCAGCCAGGCGTCCCGCCGCTGCAGGCGCCGGGCGAGCAGCGCCAGGGTCACGCCGCGCATCAGCATGAAGCCGAGGAAGGCCAGCCACAGGCCGTGGTTGCCCAGGCCGCGCAGCAGCCAGCCGAGCACCAGGCCCAGGGCCACGCTGAGCAGCATGGCGTTGCGCATCTCGCGCGCGCGGGTGGCGCCGATGAACAGCCCGTCCAGCAGGTAGCTCCACACCGCCACCAGCGGCAGCAGCGCCATGTACGGCAGGTACGGGTAGGCGGCGCGGCGCACCTCGGCGATGTCGGTCTGCAGCTCGACGAACAGTCTGCCGGCAACCAGGAAGAGCAGGGCGAACAGCAGGCTGCCCAGCAGCGACCAGCCGCCGGCCACCACCAGCGAGCGGCGCAGGGTGAGCCGATCGCGGGCGCCGATGGCGTGGCCGCACAGCGCCTCCACCGCATGTGCCAGGCCGTCCAGGGCGAAGGCGACCACCAGCAGCCCGTTGAGCAGCAAGGCGTTGGCCGCTACCGTGGCGTCGCCCAGGCGGGTGCCCTGCACGGTGATCAGGAAGAACACCAGGTGCAGCGCCAGGGTGCGGATCAGGATGTCGCGGTTCACCGCCAGCAGCGCGCTCCAGCCGCTCCAGCGGCGCAGCTCGCGGCCCGGCAGCCGTCCTGGATGGTGACGCAGGGTGCGCCATGCCAGGCACAGCCCGAGCAGCGCGCCGCACCACTCGGCCAGCACCGAGGCGCGGGCCGAGCCGAGCACGCCCCATTCCAGGCCGAGGACGAACCACAGGTTGAGCGCCACATTGAGCAGGTTGGTGGTCAGCATCACCGCCAGCGCGCCGCGTGCGCTCTGGGTGCCGAGCAGCCAGCCGACCAGCGCCGCGCAGGCCAGGGTGGCCGGCAGCCCGAACAGACGGGCGTGGAAGAAGTCGCGGGCCTGGGCGTCCAGCTCGGCCGAGGGACTCATCAGGCGCAGGGCCAGGTCGCTCAGGGGCACCGCCAGCAGGCCGACCGCCACGGCGATGACGGCCGCAAGGGCCAGGCTCTGCAGCAGCACCAGGCGCAGCGCAGCGCCGTCGCCGCGGCCCGCCGCCTGGGCGGCGAAGCCGGTGGCGCTCATGCGCAGGATGCCGAACACGCCGGCCAGCATGGCGTACAGGCTGCCGCCCACCACCACTGCACCGAGCTGGTGGGCATGGGGCAGGTGGCCGATCACCGTGCTGTCCACCAGCGCCACCAGCGGCACGGAGAGGTTGGACAGGATCATCGGCGCGGCCAGCGCCCAGACCCGGCGATGGGTCGGTGCGTGACGCCAGGCGGCGAGCAGTGCGGACATGGAGCGGCCCCAGGGCGAAAGCACGGGATTATAGGCCGGGGTGACAAGGCGCGCGTGGCACCGTGGCGTTGTCCGGCGACCTTCCAGGCTCTCGCCGGTGGAGTCTTGTGGGAGCGGCCTTGGCCGCGAAGTCATGGCGTTGGACTGTGCATGGTGACGGGGGAAGGCTTCGCGGCCAAGGCCGCTCCCACAAGGGCTTCGGTGCCGAGTGCAGATCGTCGACAAATTGATTCCAAGTGCGTAACGCTTCCGTGAAGGGCTCATCTGGCTCGGCTATAGTGCTGGCCTTCCCCCGCCACTCTCCCGAGAGTCCGTCATGTCGTACAAAGGATTGTTTCTGGCTGCCGCGCTCGCGCTCCTCAGCGCCTGTGATTCCTCCACTTCCGATGCTCCCGCCAAGCCGCCCGCCCAGCCGGCGGCGTCCGCCGAACAGGCCGCCAAGCCACGCGCGGCGCTGGACAAGGCCGAGCTGAGCCAGCGCTACGCCGGCCGCGAGCTGTCCGTAGCGGATGTCTCGGAAATCCAGCTGGACGGCGCCAGCACGCTGTCGGTGAGCTTCAGCGTGCCGCTGGACCCGGACCAGGACTTCGCCGCCCGCGTGCACTTGGTGGACAAGAAGAGCGGCAAGGTCGACGGCGCCTGGGAGCTGTCCGACAACCTGATGGAACTGCGCCTGCGCCACCTGGAGCCGCAGCGCAGCCTGGCGCTCACCGTCGACCGCGGCCTGCGCGCCATCAATGGCAGCGAACTGGCCGCCGAGTACAGCGCCAGCCTCGACACCCGCGACCTGCAGCCCACGGTGGGCTTCGCCAGCCGCGGCTCGCTGCTGCCGACCCGACTGGCCGAGGGCCTGCCGGTGATCGCGCTGAACGTCGACAAGGTCAACGTCGAGTTCTTCCGCATCAAGCAGGAGGCGCTGACCAACTTCCTCGCCCAGTGGGGTCGCGCTTCCAGCCTGGACACCTGGCAGTCCCGCGAGCTGCTGCCGATGGCCGAGCTGGTCTACAGCGGCCGCTTCGATCTCAATCCGGTGCGCAACACCCGCGAGACCGTGCTGCTGCCGATCGCCGGCCTGGAGCCGTTCAAGCAGCCGGGCGTGTACCTGGCGGTGATGCGCCAGGCGGGCACCTACAACTATTCCCAGCCGGCGACCCTGTTCACCCTGAGCGACATCGGCCTGTCCGTGCACCGCTACCACGGCCGCCTGGACGCCTTCGCCCAGGCCCTGGAGGGTGGCAAGGCGCTGTCCGGCGTCGACGTCGAGGTGCTCGGCTACAAGGGCGAGGTGCTGGCCAGTGTCAAGACCGACGGCGACGGCCATGCCCAGCTGCCGCTGCCCGAGAAGGCCACCCTGCTGATCGCCCGCCAGGGCGAGCAGACCAGCCTGCTCAACCTGTCCAGCCCGGCGCTGGACCTGGCCGAGTTCGACATCGGCGGCGCGGTGGCCAACCCGCTGCAGTTCTTCGTGTTCGGCCCGCGTGACCTCTACCGCCCGGGCGAACTGGTGCTGCTCAACGCCCTGCTGCGTGACGTCGACGGCCGCTCGGTCAAGCCGCAGCCGGTCAACGTGGAAGTGCGCCGGCCGGACGAGCAGGTCAGCCGCAAGTTCGTCTGGGAGCCGGGCGCCAAAGGCCTGTACCAGTACCAGCTGCAACTGGCCGGCGAGGCGCCGACCGGGCGCTGGCAGCTGCTGTTCGACTTCGGCGGCGGCCGCCAGCAGATCTACGAGTTCCTGGTCGAGGACTTCCTCCCCGAGCGCCTGGCGCTGGAACTGAAGGGCAGCGAGAAGCCGCTCAAGCCGAGCGACGAGGCACGCTTCCAGGTCGAGGGCCGCTACCTTTATGGCGCGCCGGCGTCGGGCAACCGCCTGACCGGCCAGGTCTATGTGCGTCCGCTGCGCGAGGCGGTCAAGACGCTGCCGGGCTACCAGTTCGGCTCGGTCACCGAGGAAGAACTGAGCCAGGACCTGGAACTCGAGGAAACCACCCTGGACGCCGAGGGCCTGGCCACGGTCGGCGTCGAGAACCGCTGGGCCGAGGCCAAGTCGCCGCTGCAACTGATCCTCCAGGCCAGCCTGCAGGAGTCCGGCGGTCGCCCGATCACCCGTCGCCTGGTGCAGCCGGTGTGGCCGGCCGAGCGCCTGCCGGGGCTGCGCGGCCTGTTCGACGGCGAGAACGTGGACGGCGACGGCCTGGCCGAGTTCGAAGTGCTGCTGGCCGACCCGGCCGGCAACAAGCTGGCCAGCGACAGCCTGCAGGTGCGCCTGATCCGCGAGCGCCGCGACTACTACTGGAGCTTCTCGGAAAGCGAGGGCTGGAACTACCACTACAACGAGAAGTTCCTCAACCTCGGCGAGGAACGGGTCAAGGTGGCCGCCGGCGGCACCGCCAAGATCAGCTTCCCGGTGGAGTGGGGCCCGTACCGCGTCGAGGTCACCGATCCGCAGACCGGCTTCACCAGCAGCCTGCGCTTCTGGGCCGGCTACTACTGGCAGGACAACACCGAAGGCGGCGCGGTGCGCCCGGACCAGGTCAAGCTGGCCCTGGACAAGCCGGCCTACGGCGCTGGCGAAACCGCCAAGGTCACCGTCACGCCGCCGGCCGGCGGCAGCGGCTACCTGATGGTCGAGTCCAGCGACGGCCCGCTGTGGTGGCAGGAAATCGAGGTGCCCGCCGAGGGCAAGAGCTTCGACGTTCCCCTGGCCAAGGACTGGGCGCGCCACGACCTGTACGTCAGCGCCCTGGTCATCCGTCCCGGCGAGCGCAAGGCCGGGGCCACGCCCAAGCGTGCCGTGGGCCTGCTGCACCTGCCGTTCGACCGCGCGCCGCGCAAGCTGCAGGTGAGCCTGGAAGCTCCCGAGAAGATGCGCCCGCTGCAGCCGCTCAAGGTCAAGGTGCAGGCGAAGAACGCCGATGGCAGCGTGCCGGAGAAGGTCAATGTGCTGGTGGCGGCGGTCGACGTCGGCATCCTCAACATCACCGAATACAAGACCCCCGACCCGTTCGCCGAGCTGTTCGGCCGCAAGGCCTACGGCGTGGACCAGCTGGACGTGTACGGCCAGCTGATCGAGGCCGGCCAGGGCCGCCTGGCCAAGCTGGCCTTCGGTGGCGACGCGGCGCTGGCCAAGGGCGGCAAGCGCCCGGACACCAGCGTCACCATCGTTGCCCTGCAGAGCGTGCCGATCGAGCTGAATGCCCAGGGCGAGGGCGACGTCAGCCTGGACATCCCCGATTTCAACGGCGAGCTGCGCCTGATGGCCCAGGCCTGGACCGACGAGCGCTACGGCATGGCCGAGGGCAAGACGGTGGTGGCCGCGCCGCTGGTGGCCGAACTGTCGGCGCCGCGCTTCCTCGCCGGAGGCGACGAGACCAGCGTGGCGCTGGACCTGACCAACCTGTCCGGTGCCGAGCAGCAGCTGGAGGTGCGGGTCGAGGCCGAGGGCCAGCTCAACCTGGCCGGCAATCCCGACGGCTACAGCACCACGCTGGACCTCGACCAGGCCCAGCGCGACACCCTGCGCATCCCGGTGCGCGCCGTCGGCGGCTACGGCACTGGCGTGCTGCGGGTGACCGTGGCCGGCCTCGACCTGCCGGGCGAGAACCTGCCGGCGTTCAGCCGCGAATGGCGGATCGGCGTGCGCTCGGCCTGGCCGGCGCAGCAGAAGCACCTGCGCGGCGTGCTGCAGGGCGACAGCTGGCAGCTGCCGGCCGGCACCCTGGCGGCCTTCGAGCCGGCCGGGCGCGAGGCGCTGCTCAGCGTCTCCAGCCGTCCGCCGCTGAACCTGGCCGAACAGATCCAGGCGCTGCGGGCCTACCCCTACGGCTGCCTGGAGCAGACCACCAGCGGCCTGTACCCGTCGCTCTACGCCGACGGCGCCACCCTCAAGCGCCTCGGCCTGGAAGGCGAGCCGGAGGCCCAGCGCCGCCGTTCCATCGAGATCGGCATCGAGCGCCTGCTGGGCATGCAGCGCTACAACGGCAGCTTCGGCCTGTGGGGCTCGGACAGCGACGAGGAATACTGGCTGACCGCCTACGTCACCGACTTCCTGCTGCGCGCCCGCGAGCAGGGCTTCGCCGTGCCGCCGGAAGCGCTGGAGAAGGCCAGCGCGCGCCTGCTGCGCTACCTGCAGGACCGCCAGCTGGTCGACGCCGGCTACAGCGACAACCTCGACCACACCCGCTTCGCCGTGCAGGCCTATGCTGGTCTGGTGCTGGCGCGCAGCCAGCAGGCGCCGCTGGGCAGCCTGCGCGCGCTGTATGACCGCCGCGCCGACGCCAAGTCGGGCCTGCCGCTGGTGCAGCTGGCCGTGGCCCTGCAGAAGATGGGCGACAAGCCGCGCTCCGACGAGGCGCTGGCCCTGGGCCTGGGCATCGGCCGCCAGCGCAAGGAATGGCTGGCCGACTACGGCAGCCCGCTGCGCGATCAGGCGCTGATCTACGCCCTGCTGGAAGAGAACGACCTGGCCGCCTCCAGCCGCGACCAGCTGCTGTTCTCCCTGGCCGAGGAGCGCTCGCTGCAGACCTATCTGTCGACCCAGGAGCGCAACGCGCTGTTCCTCGCCGGCCGTGGCCTGATCAAGACGCCTGAGAAGGACTGGCAAGCGACGCTGAACGTGGCCGACCAGGTGCGCGAGCTGAGCAACGCTCTGCCCGCCCTGCGGCTCGACGGCGCCAGCCTGGCCGAGCCGCTGAGCCTGAGCAGCGCCTTCGACGGAAAGCTCTACCAGCAGCTGACCATCTCCGGCTACCCGACGGCGGCGCCGGCGGCCCGTGGCAACAACCTCAGCATCGAGCGCGGCTTCTACGGCCTGGACGGCCGTCCGCTGGACCTGGGCAACCTGGCCAGCGGCCAGCTGGTGCTGGTCCACCTGGCGGTGCGCGCCGAGGAGCGGGTGCCCGACGCCCTGGTGGTGGACCTGCTGCCGGCCGGCCTGGAACTGGAGAACCAGAACCTGGCGCAGAGCGCCGCCAGCCTGGACGACGCCAGCAGCGCGGTGAAGGAATGGCAGCAGTCGATGCAGAACGCGGCGATCAAGCACCAGGAGTTCCGCGACGACCGCTTCGTCGCCGCCGTCGACATCAACGGCTACGACACCACCCACCTGCTGTACCTGGCCCGCGCCGTCACTCCCGGCACCTACCGCGTGCCGCCGCCCCAGGTCGAGTCCATGTACCGCCCGGCCTGGAACGCCGTCGGCGCCGCCCCGGCGCAGTTGGTGGTGAAGGAGAACTGATCGGTGCCGAGCTACCCGGATTCGTCCGGCTACAGACCGTAGCCCGGATGAAATCCGGGATCGGCGTCAGGAGTGAATCCGCTGCCGGACAGGGAGGTCTGGCCGATGGTCAACTACCGACGCGCCACCGTGCCGGGCGCCTGCTATTTCCTGACCCTGGCCTTGCAGGACAGGTCCAGGGACTGGCTGGTGCGCTATAGCGGGGAACTGCGCGAGTCGCTTGCACAGACACTCCGGGAGCGGCCGTTCAGGTTGCCTGCGGCGGTGGTGCTGCCCGAGCATCTCCACCTGCTGATGGTCCTGCCGGCCGGCGACGCCGATTTTTCGTCGAGGGTCCGCCGCTTCAAATCGCTGTTCGTCGGTCGATTGCGAAGCGTCGGTGCTCCGCTGATGTTCAACCACAAGAGAGAGGCCGACGTTTGGCAGCGCCGCTTCTGGGAACACCTGATACGCGACGAGCCGGACTTCGCCGCCCATGTGGACTACATCCATGCCAACCCGCTCAGGCATGGCTTGGTCGAGCGGGTCCGGGACTGGCCGCTGTCCAGCTTTCATCGCTACGTTCGGCGAGGATTGCTGCCCATCGACTGGGCGGGAGACGGTGTCGGTCCGATCGAATGTGCGGGCGAGTGACGGCAGCCCCGGATTGCATCCGGGCTACGGATCGGACCCGTGCCGGCTCTGCTCAACCGATCAGCAGGCTCAGGGTCCAGAGCGCCAGCAGCAGGACGATCAGGCCCCAGATGATCGAGCCGCGCAGGAAGGCGCGGATGGCGCTGACCAGCAGCAACAGGCCGATGATCAGGACCAGGATGCTGATCCAGTTCGGGTCCATGCCCAGCGAGCGGGACAGGCCGTCGATGAAGTTGGCTCCGGCCTGGCCGATCAGGCGGAAGAAACCGGTCAGGGCCTCGACCAGGACACGAATGAAGTTGCCCAGTATTTCGCCCAGTCGTTCGAAGAAGCTCTCGGTACCCATCGATCCTTCCTTACACTCTGTCGGTGATCCTCAAGCTTGGGCTGCGTCGGCCCGAGCCGAGTTCCCCCCGTTGCGCTGGAGCCCCCGATGAAACCTTCGCCGCGCGCTCTGCGGCGAGCCCTGCGCCGCCCCTGGCTGGTCCTGCCGCTGCTCCTGCTGGCCGCGCTCTGGTGCGCCGACCGGCTGTTCCCGCTGCCGCTGCCCGAGGATGGCCTGGCCCGCGTGGTGCTGGCCGAGGACGGCACGCCGCTGTGGCGCTTCGCCGATGCCGAGGGCGTGTGGCGCTACCCGGTGGCGCCCGACGAGGTGTCGCCCTATTACCTGCAGGCGCTGCTGACCTACGAGGACCGCTGGTTCTACCGCCATCCGGGAGTGAACCCGCTGGCCCTGGCGCGCGCTGCCTGGCAAAACCTCACGGGCGGGCGCGTGCTGTCCGGCGGCAGCACCCTGTCGATGCAGGTGGCGCGGCTGCTCGACCCGCACGAGCGGACCCTTGCCGGCAAGCTCAGGCAGTTGTGGCGCACCCTGCAGCTGGAGTGGCACCTGTCCAAGGAAGAAATCCTCGCCCTCTACCTCAACCGCGCGCCGTTCGGCGGCACCCTGCAGGGCGTGGCGGCGGCCAGCTGGGCCTACCTGGGCAAGCCGCCGAGCCAGCTCACCCGCGCCGAGGCGGCGCTGCTCGCGGTGCTGCCCCAGGCGCCCAGCCGGCTGCGTCCGGACCGTCACCCCGAGCGAGCGCAGGTGGCCCGGGACAAGGTGCTGCGCCGGCTGGCGGAGTTCGGCGAGTGGCCGCGCACGGCGGTGGACGAGGCCCTGCAGGAGCCGGTGCTACTGGCGCCGCGCCGGGAGCCTGACCTGGCGCCGCTGCTGGCGCGCCGGCTGAACGTGCCGGGCAGCCCGCCGCTGATCCGCACCACCCTGGATGCCAACCTGCAGCGGCGCCTGGAAGACCTGCTGCTGGGCTGGCGCGCGCGCCTGCCGGAACGCACCTCGGCCGCCATCCTGGTGGTGGACAGCGAGAGCATGGCGGTGCGCGCCTACCTGGGCTCGCTGGATGTGGGCGACGACCGTCGCTTCGGCCACGTTGACATGATCCGCGCCCAGCGCTCGCCCGGCTCGACCCTCAAGCCGTTCCTCTACGGCATGGCCATGGACGCCGGGCTGATCCACTCCGAGTCCCTGCTGCAGGACGTGCCGCGTCGCTACGGCGACTACCGGCCGGGCAACTTCGCCGCCGGCTTCATCGGCCCGGTGTCGGCCAGCGAAGCGCTGGCCACCTCGCTCAACCTGCCCGCGGTGCAGCTGCTGGAGGCCTACGGCCCCAGGCGTTTCGCCGGCGAGCTGCGCGGCGCGGGTGTGCCGCTGGCGCTACCGGCCGGCGCCGAGCCGAACCTGACCCTGATCCTCGGCGGCGCCGGTAGCCGCCTCGAAGAGCTGGTGACCGGCTACAGCGCCTTCGCCCGCGCCGGCATGGCCGCGCGCCCGCGCCTGCAGCCGCAGGACGCGCTGCGCGAACGGCGCCTGCTGTCGCCGGGGTCGGCCTGGATCGTCCGGCGCATCCTCTCCGGCCAGGCGCGGCCGGACCGCGACCCGCGCGCCGAGCTGGTGCAGCGCCCGGTGCTGGCCTGGAAGACCGGCACCAGCTACGGCTTCCGCGACGCCTGGGCGGTCGGGGTCGGCCCGCGCCACCTGATCGGGGTGTGGATCGGCCGGCCGGACGGCACCCCGGTACCCGGCCAGTTCGGCCTGGCCTCGGCCGCGCCCCTGCTGCTGCAGGTACACGACCTGCTGGTCAACCGCGATCACCAGCGCGGTCTGGCGCCGCCGGTGCAGGAAGTGCCGGCCGGCGTCGGCGTGGCCGCCATCTGCTGGCCGCTCGGCCAGGAACTGGCGCGCGGCGATCCCAACTGCCGGCGCCAGCGCTTCGCCTGGACCCTGGAAGGCACGGTGCCGCCGACCCTGCAGGCGGCCGACCAGCCACTGGGGCTGGGCCTGAATCAGCGCCTCTGGCTGGATGCCGAGGGGCGCCAGGTGGCGCCGGGCTGCGAG
>NZ_JAOEEE010000070.1:0-521 GCF_029837675.1 Pseudomonas sp. GD04015
GCTGATTGGCAGCCAGCATGGTGAACATAATCAACGCTACCGCTTCGACCCAGCGGGTAACCGCCTGGAGCGGGACCCGACGCCTAAAAAGCCGCCCCAGGCGAGCGACTGGTCGCAGCTGGTCCACGCCAACCTGGACAACCCCGACTTCGACCTGCTGGGCGAAGGCCAAACCATCCCCGTCGGCCCGCAGCACAGCTGGCCGAGCAACCGCATCACCGAACTGGACGGCACCTGCTACCGCTACGACCCGGCCGGCAACCTGATCGAACGCAAAAGCCAAGACGGCCAGATCCTGACCCTGGCCTACGACGGTGCCCACCGCCTCAGCCACCTACGGAGAAAAGACCCGAACGGCGAGGCCCTGGAAGCCCGCTACCAATACGACGGCCTGTCGCGGCGCATCCTCAAGCAGGTCCGGCAGAAGGGCCAGGAAACCACCACCTGGTACGGCTGGGACGGCGACCGCCAGTGCGCCGAAGCCACGGACGCGCGCCTGCGCACCACCGTGCACGAACCCC
>NZ_JAOEEE010000008.1:0-210407 GCF_029837675.1 Pseudomonas sp. GD04015
GTCCAACTGTAACTGCCTGTCCGGCGGATACGGGTATATACCTGTATCCATGCTGCCTACCCAATGCCTCTGCACCAAGTTGCGCCGCGCCAGCCGCGGCGTGACCCGTATCTACGACGAAGCCCTGGCCGACGTCGGGCTCAATGCCGCCCAGTTCTCGCTGCTGCGCAACCTGCAGCGCCTGGGCGAGCCGAGCATCTCGGCGCTGGCCGAGGCGCTCGGGCTGGATCGCAGCACCCTCGGTCGCAACCTGCGGGTGGTGGAGGGCAGGGGCCTGGTGCGGCTCGGCGACGGCGCCGACCAGCGCAGCCGACGGGTGGCGCTGACCGAAGCCGGGGCGCATGTGCTGGTGCGGGGCGCGCCGCTGTGGGAGCAGGCCCAGCAGGCGCTGGCGCAGCGCCTGGGCGAGGACCAGCGGGCGGCGCTGATGCGCCTGCTGGACGATCTGGAAACCATCGATTGACGGGCGCGGCCCGCGGAGACATACACATGACTGATCCGTGGCGCAAGGCGGGCTGGGTCCTGCTGGGAGCATCGCTGATTCTCGCCCTGTCCCTGGGCACCCGGCATGGCTTCGGCCTGTTCCTCTCGCCGATGAGCGGCGAGTACGGCTGGGGGCGCGAGGTGTTTGCCTTCGCCATCGCCCTGCAGAACCTGATCTGGGGCCTGGCCCAGCCGATCACCGGGGCCCTGGCCGACCGCCTCGGCGCGCGTCGCGCGATCATCGGCGGCGGGCTGCTCTACGCGGCGGGCCTGGCGCTGATGGCCGGGGCCGATTCGGCGCTGTCGCTGTCCCTGAGCGCGGGCCTGCTGATCGGCATCGGCCTGTCCGGCACCTCCTTCTCGGTGCTGCTCGGCGTGGTCGGCCGCGCGCTGCCGGCGGAGAAGCGCAGCCTCGGCATGGGCATCGCCGCCGCCGCCGGTTCCTTCGGCCAGTTCGCCATGCTGCCGGGCACCCTGGGGCTGATCGGCTGGCTCGGCTGGTCCTCGGCGCTGCTCGCCCTGGGCATGCTGGTGGCCCTGATCGCGCCGCTGGCGCTGATGGTGCGCGACGCGCCCCTGCCGGTGCCCGCCGGCACCGAGCAGAGCCTGGGCGAGGCGCTGCGCGAGGCCTGTGGCCACTCCGGTTTCTGGCTGCTGGCGCTGGGCTTCTTCGTCTGCGGCTTCCAGGTGGTGTTCATCGGCGTGCACCTGCCGTCGTACCTGGTCGACCAGCACCTGCCGGCCTCGGTCGGCACCACGGTGCTGGCGCTGGTGGGCCTGTTCAACGTCTTCGGCACCTACATCGCGGGCTGGCTCGGCGGCCACCTGTCCAAGCCGCGCCTGCTCACCGCGCTGTACCTGCTGCGCACCCTGGTGATCGTCGCCTTCGTCTACTCCCCGCTGACCGAGTGGAGCGCCTACGCCTTCGGCATGGCGATGGGGCTGCTGTGGCTGTCCACGGTGCCGCTGACCAACGGCACGGTGGCCACCCTGTTCGGGGTGCGCAACCTGTCCATGCTCGGCGGCATCGTGTTCCTGTTCCACCAGATCGGCTCGTTCCTCGGCGGCTGGCTGGGCGGCTACCTGTACGACCACACCGGCAGCTACGACCGGGTCTGGCAGCTGTCTATCCTGTTCGGCCTGCTGGCGGCGGCCCTCAACTGGCCGGTGCGCGAGCAGCCGGTGGCCCGCCTGCGCGCGGCGGAGCCGGCGTGAGCCGCAGGCTGGGCATCGGCCTCGCCGCGCTTCTGCTCGGCGCCCTGCTGGCGCTGGCCTGGTGGGGCTGGAGCCATGGCGGGCTGGCCCTGCTGCAGTTGAACATGAACCTGTGCTGAGCATTGCCGGGGCGGGCGCGGGCGAGTAGCGTTGCCGCTATTCACGTTCGGAGAGATCGACATGACCCTGCGTATCGCCCTGCTGGCCCTGGCCTCGCTGTTCGCCGCTCCGCTCTGGGCGGAGGAATGTCCGCCGATGCTGAAGGACGACCTGCAACAGTTGCGTTCCAAGGAGCGCATCGACCTCTGCCAGCGCTTCGCCGGCAAGCCGCTGCTGGTGGTCAACACCGCCAGCCGCTGCGGCTTCACGCCCCAGTTCAAGGGGCTGGAGGCGCTCTACCAGCGCTACCGGGCGCAGGGGCTGGAAGTGCTTGGCGTGCCTTCGGACGACTTCCGCCAGGAGGCCGACGACTCCGCGGAAACCGCCAAGGTGTGCTTCATCGACTACGGCGTGACCTTCGCCATGAGCGAGCCCCAGGTGATCCGCGGCGACGATGCCATCCCCCTGTTCCGCGAGCTGGCGCAGCAGAGCAGCGCGCCGCGCTGGAACTTCTACAAGTACGTGGTCGGCCGCGACGGCAAGGTGATCGCCAGCTTCTCCAGCCGGACCAAGCCGGACGACGAGGCCCTGATCGCCGCCATCGAGAAGGCCATCGCTCCCTGATTGCCGGGCGGGCGCGCCGGCAAGCCTGCGCGCAATCCCTGGTGCGCACGGCGCACCCTACGAAGCGGGCATGAAAAAGCCGGGCACTGGGCCCGGCTTTTTCGTGGCCGCAGGGGCTGCCGTCAGAAGCGGTAGCTGGCCTGCAGGCCCACGCCGTGGGCGCTGTTGTTGTACTCGGCGCTGAAGCCCGGGGCGATCTCCACGCCGGCCAGTTCGGTGGCGGATTGGTTGACCTTGGCGGGGTTCTCATGCAGGTAGGAGTAGGCCACGTCGATGCTCAGGTCGGGGCTCGGCGTCCAGCCGGCGCCCAGCGAGAACACCTTGCGATTGCCCACCGGGATGCGCACGGAGCGGTGGGCGTTTTCCGCCGGCGACGGGTCGATGGCGAAGCCGGTGCGCAGCACCCACTGCGGGTTGAGCTGGTAGGAGGCGCCGATGGCGTAGGACCAGGTGTCGTGCCACTTCAGCTCTTCGCTGATCTCGTCCAGCACGCCCAGCGGGGTGCCTTCGTTCTCCACCACGATCTTGTCCAGGCGGCTCCAGCGGGTGAAGGTGCTGCCCGCGTAGAGGGTCCACCGGTCGTCGAGCTTGTAGCTGATCGAGGTGTCGACGGTTTCCGGGGTGGTGAAGTCCAGCTGGCCGTCGTAGTCGCCGTTGAACAGGCCGACCAGGCCGGTGCCGCCGGTGACCCGGGTGCGGCCTTCCAGGGTGTAGTCGACCTTGGAATGGTAGGTCAGGCCCCAGGCCAGCCGGTCGGTGATGTCGACCAGCACGCCGGCGTTGAAGCCGTAGGCCACGTCGTCGCCCTTGATGCCGACCTTGGTCTCGCCGGTGCCGCCGACGGCGCCGTTGTCCAGCTTGTTGACCAGCTTGCCCTTGATCTTGTTGATGGTCGGGCCGAAGCCCACGGACACGCGGTCGTTGATCGCGTAGCTGATGGTCGGTTGCAGGGTGACCACTTCCACCTTGCTGTACTGGCCCTTGAAGCGGCCGCCGAAGCTCTTCTCGTAGTCGCTGATCAGCGCGTAGGGCACGTACAGGCCCAGGCCCCAGCTCCACTGTTCGTCGATCGGGCTGGCGTAGTAGGCGAAGGGCACCGGGGTCAGGGGCACCATGTCGCCCTTGGAGGTCGGCGCGCTGGCGTCGTCCAGGTCCACCTGGGCCTTGACCAGGCCGAAGCCGCCGACCACTTCCGGGCGCTCCAGCTTGGTCAGGCCGGCCGGGTTGCCGAACAGTACGGTGGCATCGTTGGCGGTGGAGGCGCGGCCGGCGAAGGAGGTGCCCATGCCGCTGACGCTCTGTTCGTTGATGGCAATTCCGTTGCCCAGGCTGTGAGTGGAAATCGCGCCGACGGCCAGTGCGATGGAGGTCTTCAACCAGAGATTTTTCATTAGGGTGCTCACGAACGGTGGAACCAGGGGGCGGCAAGCTAACGGTTTTGCCGGGCCTTGCCAACCGCTCTGGAACGGGCTTTTTGTGAAGTTTCGTTAAGCGGGGACCGGCTTGGCAGTGACTTGCAAGTCTCTGAAAAGGTTCAGCCTTTTTTCCGTCAGGCGGCCTGCGGGGCGAGCGGTACGTGCTGCCGCCAGGCCTGCAGGAAGTCGCGCAGACGGCCGTGAGGCTGGAACACCTGGCGCCAGGTCCGGGCCAGTCCATGGAGGTCGTGGGCCTCCGGCAGCGGGGCCTGTTCGCTCTCCACCAGCATCCAGGCGATGGCCGTGGCGTAGCGCAGGTTGACGGTCAGTTCGAGGTGCGGCGCGGCAAGAAAGGCATGCTGGCTGGCCAGGCCGCGGACCAGGCTGGCGAGGTCCGGGTCGCGCGCCAGGTGCAGGTCCCAGAGCTGCCGGTGGCGGTCTTCGCTGATGCGGTAGAGGCCGTAGCCCTCGCCGCAGGAGAGCGCGCTGCCGAGGGCCGACTGGCTGGCGGCGGTCCCCAGGAGCAGGGCTTCCGCGGCGGGAGAGTGGCGACCCAGGTAGAGCAGGGTCGGGCGGATGACGTGCTGGCACAAGTCGCTGGCGGCAATTCCCATAAGGCCCTCGCGAGAGGTGCCGGCGGGGTCAGGTGCCTGGCAGCTGTTCTTGATTCTAATAAGACCCCGCCGGGAGCGGGGTTAGCCGCTCGATTTGAAGTGTAGTGCTACAAATCGAGTGTAAAGGACTGTTTTTAAAATGTTTCGTGGCGCAGGTCGTGGTCCATATGCTCATGGGTTCTTAACGCCCGCCCTCGATGTGCCCGTAGGGTGCGCCGCGCGCACCGCCTGGCTGGAGTCGCTTGGGCGCCGCCGCGCAAGGCGCGCGGCGGTCGTTCAGGACGCATGCCCGGATGGCGCTGGCCCTCTTGGTGCGCACGGCGCACCCTACCGATCTTTCCTATTTAAGGTGCTCGACCTGCAGCTTGGTGAAGCTCACCGAGCCGGCCTCGGTGTTGTTGCCGGCGTTGTCCTGCACGTAGCTGCCGGCCTTGAAATAGAGGGTCTGCGCGGCCCAGGCCGGGTCCAGCTTGGCGCTCCACTTGGCCGTCTCGGTGGTCGGCGTCTTGGTGTACACCGCCAGGGTGCCGCCCTTGGTCAGGGTGATGGTGTAGGAGAACGCGCCGCCCAGCGGCACGTTGCGCTGCACGATGACGCTGGACGTGGCGATGCCCGGCTTCAGACGGTAGATGGCGACGATGCTGCCGGTCTTCGTCGAGCCGCTGTACTGGTACTGCAGCTTGATGGGCGGGTCGTCGCCTTCCACGTTGTGGATCTGGCCGACCACGATCTTGCCGGTGGACGGCACCTGGGTGACCTTCAGGGTCGCGCGCAGGTGGTTGTCGGCTTCCTTGTACTTCCAGTTGCGCAGCTTGCCGTCGGCGTAGGTCTCGCGCAGTTCGCTGCGTGGGTACTTGGCGTTCTTGGTGGTGGTGCCGTCGACGGGGGCCCAGAAGAACAGGGTGCCGTTGATGTGCCTGAAGTAGTCGTCCTGGTAACCGGAAGACAGCAGGGGGGTGGTGATGGTGGTCGCCGGCTCGCCGACGGGGATGGTCAGGTTCCAGGTGTTGAGGTCGATCATGTCGCGTGTGGCTCCGAGAGAAACTGGAAAATTCATTCGGAGCGCAGGTCGATCACGACACTTAGAACTGCCTAGCCGCCCTGCCAGTATCTCGCACACGAAATGAAGCGCTTGCCCGCCTGGACGGCGATGCCGACCGGGCTTGGCGCGCTTTATACGGAGCCACCGGAGCTTTGATAATCACCGTTCGTCGTTATATTGGCGTCTATAAATTGGCGATAAATTGACGGCCGATTTCCTCTTTCTATGAGATTGATGCGCAAGGTGTTTTTCACGACGAAACGGCACGAGCCGAGCCCGCGTCAGAGCGTCGGCGGCGACGAACGGAAGCCCCGGGATAGAGGGTGTCGGGCAGGAGCGGGGATGGCGGAGGCGCAGCGAAGCGGCGGAGGTATCGCGGTGGCGAAGACGGCGATACCCCCGAGCCGGGCCTACTGGCCCGGCGTCAGCAGCAGGCGTTTGCTGCCGTAGACCTTGTCGATGTTGCGGCCCTGGAAGGGGAAGCTCATGTAGCCGCCCTTGAGCCAGGCCTCGATGCCATCGGCGTAGTGCGGACTGGCCGGGTTGCCGGACTGGCCCGAGCTGTTTACGCCGATCATCGGCTCTTCCAGGCCGAAGTCGACCACGATGCGCATGGCCGGGATCAGCCACACGTCGAAGTCCTTGCCCCAGGCATAGGCGGCCACGTTGAGGGTGCCGTGGTCGCCGCCGGCCGGATAGGGGCCGCGGTCCAGATAGCCGGCGATGGACTCGATGCCGCTGCGCTGGCTGGCGCTCAGGTAGGGCGCCATCCTGGTGGCGTTGCTGGTCCAGCGGTACTGGTGCAGCTTGCCCCACTGCCAGGCGTTGCGGTCGGCGCCCAGTTCGCGTTCCAGGTAGGCGACCGCGCTGGCCAGGCTGCGCGCCAGGATGGCCGCCTTGTCTTCCTTCTGCGGCGTCTTCACGTCGTCCCAGAACGGGCTGTCGTCACGGCCCAGCAGGTGGTCGGCCTGGGCTGAGTAGCTGTTGTTGGCGATGTCCACCAGTGCCTGCCAGGCCGGGCCGGTTTCCGGGCCCAGTTCGTCGAGGAAGGTCGCCTTGGCGCTTTCCTGGAGGAAGGCGCCGTACAGGGCGGCGTCGGCGGAGGTGGCGGCGAGGCGGCCGTCGAAGGCCATCAGGCGCTTATGGGCCTCTTCGGCCCGGGCACGCTCGGCGGTCGGCAGGGCGGCGATGGCCTTCTTCAGCGGCTCGGCCATGCCCGGCGCGTCGAACATCGCCTGCAGCTTGCCGACGAAGGGCGTGGTCTGGTCGTACTGCATGGCGATCATGCTCTTCTGGTCGTGCCTTCCCGTGCCGGCCAGCTGCGCGATGCGCTCGGCGCGTTCCGGGTAGAACCAGGAGTTGGACAGCTGCATGCCGTAGCCGCGCGGCACGATGCGGTGGTTGGCGGTGCCCAGCCAGCCCTGGGCCGGGTCCTGATCGTAGGGGTGGAGCATGGGGTCGGCATGGCCGTCCCAGTCGTAGGCGCCGTCCCAGGCGGGCGACGGCACCAGGCCGGTGCCCTGCTTGCGGTTCGGGTAGCGGCCGGTGACCTGCCAGCCGATCTGCCGGGCATCGGCGAACACGATGTTCAGCGCGGCGGCACGGATCTCGCGGGTGGCCTCGAAGGCCTGTTCCACCGACTGGGCGTTGGACAGGTCGAAGAAGGCATCGAGCGAGCGGTCCGCCTCGCCCTGGATGGTGCGCAGCGCCAGCCCGTAGCCGCTGGACAGCGGCAGTGGCTGCAGCGGTGACTTGCGCTCGCCGAGGGCCGAGTTGAGCAGCGGGCCGTTGCGGGTCTCCCAGATGGTCTCGCGGATCGGCTTCTGGCCACGGATGAAGAAGGTTTCCTGGCGCTCGCGGGCGGGCTGCCACTTGCCGTCGGCCAGGTAGTGGAGGCGGTTGCCCTCGCGCTTGACCTTCTCCAGGAACAGGTCCTGGTTGTCGCCCATGACCATGGTGATGCCCCAGGCCAGTTTGCCGTTGTAGCCGGCGACCACGGCCGGCACTCCGGCGATGGACACGCCGGCGGCCTGGAATTTCGGCGAGCGGATCTGCACGAAGTTCCAGATCGAGGGCATCGACAGTGGCAGGTGGGTGTCGTTGGCCAGCAGGCTCCTGCCGCTGCGGCTGTTGCGCGGGGCGATGGCCCAGTTGTTGGAGGCGGCGACGCCGAGCATGTTGAGGGCCGCCACCTGGCCGGCGGCCTGGTTCACCGCGGCCAGGCCCGGGATCTTGCCGGCCAGGCTCAGGCCGCGCAGCTTCTCGGCCTCCTCGAAGGGCAACGGTTCGTCCGGGTAGGTGGGCAGCAGCCAGGCGAGCTTGTCGGCGCCCACCTTGTCGGCGAGGGGCAGCGAGGCGATCTCCTCTTGCAGGTTGACCGACAGACCGAAGTTGAGCAGGCAGAACAGCAGCACCGAGTCTTCCGGCTTCCAGTAGGCCGGGCGGTAGCCGCTCGCCGCCAGGTCCATCGGCAGCTTGTCCTGGTAGCGGAACAGGTAGGCGTTGACGCCGCGGGCGTACACCTCGAAGAACTGCTTGAGGCGCGGCGAGGCGCTCTTGTACAGCATCTCGGCGCTGGCGCGCAGGTTCACCGTGCGCATGAAGCGGTCGATCTCCAGCACGCCGGGGCCGTTCATCTCGGCCAGGCGGCCCTCGGCCAGCAGGCGCATGCCGACCATCTGGCTGAGGCGGTCGGCGGCATGCACGTAGCCCAAGGTGAACAGGGCGTCGTGGAAGGTGGTGGTCTCGATCAGCGGCATGCCCAGCGGGTTGCGCCGCACCACCACGCTCTGCGCCAGGCCCTGGACGCGGACGATGCCCTGGTCCGGGTGCACGCTCTTGGCGTAGCGGCTGTCGAGGAAGGACTGGCAGCCACCGAGGAACAGGCTGCTACCCAGGGTAGCGGCGGCGGTGAGGAACAGCGGACGGAACAGGCGCGAACCCATGACTGGCTCCTGGCGCAGGGAGACGGACGATGGGGCGGATTGTAGAGGGCGGTAGGAGCGAGTTCTACTCGCGAATGGCGCGCCGTGCGGGCGTTCGCCGGCAGAGCCGGCTCCTACGGGGAGGGCGCCTGGGTCAGGCGCCGTGGCACTTCTTGAACTTCTTCTCGCTGCCGCAGGGGCAGGGGTCGTTGCGGCCGACTTCCTTCAGCGGGTTGCGTATCGGCTCCTGGTGATGGTGGTTGCAGTGCGGGCCGTGCACGTGACCGTCGTCGTGGTGGTGATCGTGGTCATGGTCGTGGTTGCAGTCGGGGCCGTGGACGTGGGGTTGATGAGTCATGAAGCTCACTCCGGAATGTAATCGGCGGGGATTATCTCGCCATTGCGCTGCACATGCACGTCGCGGCCGAACATCACGCCGGTGCGGACCTTGCCGCTGAGCCGGTAGCGGATCGGCTGGTCCGGGTCTTCCAGCGCCTTGACGATGCCCTTGAGGTGGCGCCACAGGTTGGTCCGCACCGGCACCTCGAACTCCCGGCGGCCATGGGCGGGCACGTTGATCCACTGGCTGGATTCGCCCTCGGCCAGCTGGATGCCATTGAGCTGGATGTCGTAGCTCAGGCGGCGTACCGGCAGCTCGAAATCGTTGGGGTTGTCGACCCGGAAACGCAGGGAGAACTGCTGTTCCAGCAACTTGGCCTTGATCACATCGACTTTGACGAGGTGGACTTCCGGGTCCGCGAAATCGCCGGTGAACCAGCTGGTACAGCCCGAGAGCCCTGCTTGCAGGGCGAAGGTGACGGCGAGGGCGATGATATTGGTTCGCGCCTGTGAAGACATTGCGTTACTCCGGTGGACGCCCCAGTGTAACAAGCGGTTGCTTGGTAGCCATAGGGTCTGGCGCCGTTTCGTCGCGCCGTGAACGAGGCGGAAACGGGTCCTGGCTGTTGGCGGAATGAAACTGCGCCATACTGGTGGCCGAATTGCACAGGAGTTGGACCATGAGCCTCTACGAGATCGCCTTTGCCGGGCAGGTGGTGCCGGGCGCTTCGCCGGACCAGGTCAAGGAGAACCTGGCGCGGCTGTTCCAGGCCGATGCCCAGCGCATCGCGCTGCTGTTTTCCGGGCGGCGCATCGTGATCAAGAGCAACCTGGATGCGGCGGGGGCGGAGAAGTACCGCGCCACCATGGAGCGCGCCGGCGCGCTGGCCATCGTCCAATCGCTGCAGGTGGAGGAGGTGGCGCTGGCGCCGCCACCCGCGCCGCAGCCGGTCGCCGCCCCGGCTCCAGCGGCGCCCGCGCAGGAGGCCCCGGCCAGGAGCGCCGCCTCCGCGAAGCTGATTCCGCGCGACGAGTACATGGCCGCGTTCAGCGATGTGGAAGCGCCCGACTTCGGCATCGCGCCGATCGGCGCCGATCTGCAGGACGCCAGGCCCGAGGCCCAGGCGCCGCAGGTCGACCTGTCGCAGTTCAGCCTGGCGCCGGTCGGCAGCGACATGGGCCAGGCCAAGACGGCGCCGGCCGGGCCGCCGCCGGACACCTCGCATATCAAGCTGCAGGAGTGATGGACGAGGCCCGCCGACGCGGGCCTCTTCGCATGGGCGTCAGCTGCCGCTGGCGCTGCACTTGGCCTGGGCCTCGGGCGGCGTCAGGTTGCGTACCGAGGTGTAGAACAGCTCGCAGGTCTGCACCTTGTCGGTCACCTGCCACTTCTGCGTGCAGGCATCGAGGGTCTTCTGCGGATCGGCGGACGGGTCCTGGCCCATGCCGGCCTGCCAGCAGGCGGCGCTGATGTCCTGCCCCATCACCCGCAGCCCCGCGGCGTCGGCCTTCTGCTGGTCGCCGTCGTAGTTCTCCGGGTCGGCCGCGTACCAGATGTAGCTGGGATGGTTGGCGCCGAGCACCGGCACGCGCTGGCCCGGCGCGGGGTTGATCTCGTCCAGGCCGAGCACGCCGATGTTCGCCTTGTACTGGCTGTTGACCCAACTGCGTACCGGCCCGCCGAAGGCCACCATGGGCAGCGCCTGGCCGTCGCCGGCGGTGAGCTGGGCGACCATGGTCGTCTGGTAGTCGGTGAAATAGCCGTAGACCCCTTCGAGGTCGCCGCCGGCGCTGGCCGGCGCGGCGATCGGGGCGATGTCGATGATGGTCTGGAAGGCCGGGGTCTGCGCGGTCGGCACGCCGTTCTCGGTGAGCAGCGAGGCCCAGCGGTCGGTGGTCTTGGACTCCAGGTAGTCCTGCGCCTGGGTCAGCGAGTAGTCCGGCGGGAAGTGCAGCAGCTCCACGCTCTTGCGGTTGTCCAGGGCCATGCCCAGGGGCAGGAAGAAGTACCAGCTGTACTGCCACTTGTTGTCGCCGTTGAGTTTGCTGGCACCGTCGAAGGCCAGGTCCCCGGCGTTCAGCAGGTCGGTCAGCGGCTTGCCGTAGTCCTGCGGCACGCCGCTGAAGCTGGCCGAGAGGCTGTCGCCGTCGCGGCTGACCTTGACCGTCGCCGCGCCGTAGCCGTCGCGTTCGAGGCTCTGCTTGAGGTAGTGCTCGGCGGTCTGTTCGAGGGTCCAGTCGCGATAGCAGATCACGCTGCAGTTGTTGGGATAGGCGAACAGGCGGGTGACCCGCTCGCTGCTGCCCAGGTCGACCCTGACATCGTCCGCGTGGACGCCCGCCACGGCCATCAAGGCGACCAGGCCGGCCGCCGCTCCACTGTGCTTGTGCTTCATCTACTGCTCCTTGTTGGCCCCGATTCCCGTCGGGGGCTGTAACAAATGAAGCAGAGTTTTCGCCGAGGTCTAGCCCAGGTAGGGGCTGCAGCACTTCTTGAATTTCTGCCCGCTGCCGCAGGGGCAGGCGTCGTTGCGCCCGGCCTTCAGCGCGGCCGTGGGGTCGAGGAAGTACCAGCGGCCATCGCGCTGGACGAAGGCGGAGCGCTCGCGGTGGCTGTGCTCGCCACTGCCGTCGTGCCAGCGGGCGGTGAAGGTGACGAAGGCGTGTTCGGGCTGGGCGCCGATCAGTTCGCTGCCTTCCACCTCCAGCCCCAGCCAGGTGCTGCCGAGGCTCCAGGCGCGGATGCCGTCCCGGTCCAGGCCGGCCTGCTGGGCGGGCAGGGTGGTGGCGACCAGGTAGTCGACCAGGCCCAGCACGTAGGCGCTGTAGCGCGAGCGCATCAGGTGTTCGGCGCTGGGCGCCGGGGTGCCCTGGTGATAGTGGCCGCAGCAGGCGTCGAGGGCACTGCCGCTGCCGCAGGGGCAGGCTTGGCTCATGGGATCACCACCAGTACTTGCCGAAGTTTTCGGGGTTGGCCCAGAACTTGGCGTTGAGCCAGTCCGGGACCTGCTTGTAGTCGCGCAGGTCGTAGGTGAACAGGGTCAGCACCTGGTCGTCGCGCTGGAAGCTCTCGCTGGCCTGCAGGGCGAGGGCGAAGAAATCGGTGTCCTTCCAGTCGCCGGCGGCCATGTCGACCAGCACCGCCAGGCGGCTGGCGTTGAGGTTGCGGATGCCGCCCAGCAACTCCAGGGCGGTGCGCCTGGGCAGGTGCTCCAGGCAGTCGGCGAACAGCGCCAGGTCGTAGCGCTGGGCCGCCAGCTCTGCGGGCAGCGGGCCGGCCGGCGCCTGGGCCAGCTCGGTTTCCGGGTGCGCCTGCTGGAAGGCAGTCACCGCCGGCAGCTGGCTGCCGCCGACCACCAGCAGGCGCCGGGGGGCATGGTGGTCGAGGAGGGCGGCCAGCGCCTGTTGGGGAGTGCGGGGGGAAAAGGTCTGGGTCATGGCTGCGATCTTAATGTGAACGCAAAGACTACCGCGATGGACAAACTCTTTGGAACTTGGCGCGAAAAGTGCCTATAACTGGCAGATAGTAAGGAAGCGATCTTTACTTCTTTGCTGTCGGTTAGATGCCGATTCCCTACAGGAGACCTAAGAAGATGAGTATCACAAGGAAAGCTGTACCCCTGATCCTGGCAAGCGGCCTGCTGACCGGCTGTGCTGGTATCCAGAAAACCGACTGGCCGACCTGCGCGGCCGTGGGTGGTGTGACCGGCGCTGCGCTGGGTGCGATCGAAAGCTCGGAGTGGGCCGGTTACGGTGCACTGGTCGGTGCCGGCGTTGCCGCCTCCTACTGCTGGGTGCATGGCGCCAGCGAGCAGGTGGCGGTGGTCGAGGAGACCGTGGTCGAGGAAGTCGCCGTGGCCGAGCCCGAACAGGCCGAGGCGGTGCGCGTCGAACTGGACGTCAAGTTCGACTTCGACAAGTCCGTGGTCAAGCCGGAAAGCCAGGCTGACATCAAGGCGCTGGCCGACTTCATGAGCCAGTATCCGTCCACCAGCACCGTGGTCGAAGGGCACACCGACTCCGTCGGCACCGACGCCTACAACCAGGGCCTGTCCGAGCGCCGTGCCAACGCCGTGCGCGACGTGCTGGTCAACCAGTATGGCGTGGGCAGCGACCGCGTCAGCTCGGTGGGCTATGGCGAGAGCCGCCCGGTAGCCGACAACGCCACTGACGAAGGCCGCGCCATCAACCGTCGCGTGGAAGCCGAGGTCGAGGCTCGCCCCTAACGATCAGAACCGGGGGCGACTGTCGCACAGGCGCGGTCGCCCACCGGGCTGATTCGTACATCTTGGGAGTCGGGTCTTTGCTCCCGTGTCGGCGGCCATCGAGCCGGCGACACGGGAGATCTAGGCATGGGCATTCGCCCGAGCTTGTTGACTCAGAACAGGGGACGCGCGGCGGCGATCGTCACCAGCGCCAGGCCCACCAGCAGGTTGCTGCCGACCAGGCGGCGAATGCGCCCCAGCGTTTCACCGCCCGCCGCCCAGTCCTGGGCCTCGACCGCGCGACGCAGTTGCGGCAGCTGCAGTACCTGCACGCGCAGGAACAGCGCCAGCATCACCAGATACAGACCCATCATCACATGGACGTAGCGTGGCGCGGTCTCGAAGCCGGCGAAGCGCATGTGCAGCATGCCCATGCCGGTCACCGGCAGCACCAGCACCGCGATCCACACCCAGAGGAAGAAGCGGCGGAACACCTCCAGCCACAGGGTCAGGCGTTCCGGGGCCTGGAGCTTGGCGACCGCGGCGGGGCGCAGGATCATCCAGGCGAAGAACATGCCGCCGACCCAGATCAGGGCGGCCAGCGCGTGTACGGCATAGAGGGCGGAAAAGACGGTCATCGGTAGGGCCTGGTCTCGGTCGCGGGATGGCGCGCGAGCATAACCTATCGGTAAACTACTGAGAATTTATCCAGCCCCGCCCGCGCCCCGCCCATGCTCAGTTCCGAACTCAAGTCCCAGATCCAGGGCGCCTACAGCCGTTTCCTCGAGGCCAAGGGCCTGAAGGCACGCTATGGCCAGCGCCTGATGATCGCCGAGGTGGCCAAGGTGCTTGGCACGATCAAGCACAACGACGAGGGTCAGCGCGACGGCGAGCCCGCCGTGGTGGCGGTGGAGGCGGGCACCGGCACCGGCAAGACGGTCGCCTACAGCCTGGCCGCCATTCCCACCGCCAGGGCCGCCGGCAAGCGCCTGGTGATCGCCACCGCCACCGTGGCGCTGCAGGAGCAGATCGTGCACAAGGACCTGCCGGACCTGATGCGCAACGCCGGCCTGCAATTCAGTTTCGCCCTCGCCAAGGGTCGCGGCCGCTACCTGTGCCTGTCCAAGCTGGACCTGCTGCTGCAGGAGGGCCAGGCCCAGGGCGCCACCGCGCAGATGTTCGAGGAAGAAGGCTTCCGCATCGACGTCGACGAGCAGAGCCAGAAGCTCTACACCCGGATGATCGAGAAGCTCGCCGGCAACCGCTGGGATGGCGATCGCGACAGCTGGCCGGAGGAACTGGAGGACAAGGTGTGGAGCACCCTGACCACCGACCACAGCCAGTGCACCAACCGCCATTGCCCGAATTTCCAGCAATGCACCTTCTACAAGGCGCGCGAGGGCATGACCAAGGTCGACGTCATCGTCACCAACCACGACATGGTGCTGGCCGACCTCGCCCTGGGTGGCGGCGCCGTGCTGCCGGACCCGCGCGAGACGCTCTACGTTTTCGACGAAGGCCACCACCTGCCGGACAAGGCCATCGGCCACTTCGCCCATTTCACCCGCCTGCGCAGCACCGCCGACTGGCTCGGCCAGGTGGAGAAGAACCTGACCAAGCTGCTGGCCCAGCACCCGCTGCCCGGCGACCTTGGCCGCCTGATCGAGCAGGTGCCGGAGCAGGCCCGCGAACTCCGGACCCAGCAGCAGTTCATGTTCAGCGCCTGCGAGCAACTGGCCGACTTCCGCGCCGGCGAGGACATGAACGGCCGCGAGCGCCCGCGCCATCGCTTCGAGGGCGGCCTGGTGCCGGAGCACCTGCGCGAGCTGGGCATCGAGCTGAAGAAGGGCTTCGCCAAGCTCACCGATGTCTTCACCCGCCTCACCGAGCTGCTCAAACAGGCGATGGACGACGAAGGCACCAGCCTGGGGCTCGCCAGCCATCAGGCCGAGGAATGGTATCCGCTGTTCGGCAGCCTGCTGGCCCGCGCCCAGGGCACCTGGGAGCTGTGGACGGCATTCACCGTCGAAGATCCGGAAGACAACCCGCCCATGGCCCGCTGGCTGACCCTGGTCGACAGCGGCGCGCTGTTCGACATCGAGGTCAACGCCAGCCCGATCCTGGCCGCCGAGACCCTGCGCCGCAACCTGTGGAACGTCGCCTACGGTGCCCTGGTGACCTCCGCGACCCTGACCGCGCTGGGCACCTTCGACCGCTTCCGCATGCGCGCCGGCCTGCCCAAGGCGGCGGTCACCGCCGTGGTGCCCAGCCCCTTCCACCACGCCGACGCCGGCGTACTGCGGGTGCCAGACCTCAAGGCCGACCCGCGCGACGCCACGGCCCACACCGCCGCCATCGTGCGCGACCTGCCGGAGCTGGTGAAGGGCGGTCGCGGCACCCTGGTGCTGTTCTCCTCGCGCAAGCAGATGCAGGACGTGTTCGACGGCCTCGAGCGCGACTGGCGCAAGCGCGTGCTGATCCAGGGCAACCTGTCCAAGCAGGAAACCCTGAACAAGCACAAGGCGCGGGTCGACGAAGGCGAGGAGAGCGTGCTGTTCGGCCTGGCCAGCTTCGCCGAGGGCGTCGACCTGCCGGGCGCGTACTGCGAGCACGTGGTGATCGCCAAGATTCCCTTCGCCGTGCCGGACGATCCGGTGGAAGCGGCGCTGGCCGAATGGATCGAGGCGCGCGGCGGCAACCCCTTCATGGAAATCGCCGTGCCAGACGCCTCGCTGCGCCTGGTGCAGGCCTGCGGGCGCCTGCTGCGCACCGAGGCCGACCGCGGCACCATCACCCTGCTGGATCGCCGGGTGGTCACCCAGCGCTACGGCAAGGCCATCCTCAACGCGCTACCGCCGTTCCGCCGGGAAATCGCCTGAGCCGACCGGCACCTCGGGCGCGGCCCTGCGTCGAGCATCCGGGGTGGCATCTATGGCCCCTCTGGTGTCTACTTGGGCATCTTCCGGAGTGCCTGTTCGTATGATTCGCCGTTCACTGCCCCTCTTTTTCGCCCTGAGCATCGCCGCGCCGGTCTTCGCCGCGCAGCAAGGGCAGCAGACCCTGTTCAGTTTCATCAAACCCACCGACGCCGTGAAGGTAGAAAGCCAGGCCGCCAGTTTTCCGGAGCTGACCGCCGAGCCCACCCCCGAAGGCGAGGTGCTGCGCCGCTTCACCTTCAATGCCGCCGAGCATCCCAGCCTGCGCCTGAGCCCGCCTGGCGAGGTGTGGGACTGGTCCCGGGCCGGCGCCATGAGCCTGCGCCTGCAGAACGCCATGGACTGGGACATCACCCTCGAAGTACGCATCGAGAGCCGCGACGGCAAGGCGCTGACCACCCGCATCGCCCTGCCGGCCGGGCCGGCGCAGACCCTGCTCGTGCCGCTCGCCGCGACCTCCGCCCGCGCCTACGGCATGCGCGCCGCGCCGCCCATGCCGGTCACCGTCGAGGGCCACCGCGTGCTCCTGGCCGAGACCGTGGAGGGCGAGCTGAACGCCGCCGAGGTCAGCGCAGTGACCCTCGCCATGAGCCAGCCCGACGCGCCGCAGAGCATCCTGCTCGGCCGCTTCGGCGTGCAGAATCCCGAGGCCGCCCAGGCCGCCATCTACGACGGCATCGTCGATGCCTGGGGGCAGTACAGCCGTGGCCAATGGCCGGAGAAGATCGGCAAGGACCAGCAACTGCGCGAGGCCGCGGCCCGCGAGCGCGACCAGCTCAAGGGCTGGCTCGCCGAACGCCCGCAGCAGGATCGCTTCGGCGGCTGGTTGAATGGCCCCGGCTTCGAGGCCAAGGGCTTCTTCCGCACCGAGAAGCGCGACGGCCGCTGGTTCCTGGTCACCCCCGAGGGCCATCCGTTCTACTCGCTGGGGGTCAACGCGGTCAGCGCCTGGCAGAGCCAGACCTACGTGCAGGGCCGCGAAGCGATGTTCGCCCAGCTGCCCAAGGACGGCGAGCCGCTGGCCGTGTACTACGGCGAGCACGACAGCCGTAGCGACACCGGCGCCAGCCGGGGCCGCGCCTACGACCACGGTCGCTGGTACGACTTCTACCGCGCCAACCTGCAGCGCACCTACGCCGAACCCTGCGAGACGGCCCAGCCACCGCTGGCCGCGACGCCGGCCCCGGCCGAGCTGGAACCCTGCCCGGCGCCCGGCTTCGACAAGGAC
This sequence comes from Pseudomonas sp. GD04015, assembly GCF_029837675.1. NCBI lineage: Bacteria > Pseudomonadati > Pseudomonadota > Gammaproteobacteria > Pseudomonadales > Pseudomonadaceae > Pseudomonas > Pseudomonas sp. GD04015. Next base: position 17,125 of record NZ_JAOEEE010000008.1, read on the forward strand.
CGCTGGACCCGCCATACCCTGGAGCGCCTGCAGGCCTGGGGCTTCAACACGCTCGGCAACTGGAGCGACGACGCCCTCGGCTCCGCCCAGCGCATGCCGTACACCATCCCGCTGTCGATCTCCGGTGACTACGCCACGATCAGCACCGGCCACGACTGGTGGGGCGGCATGCCCGACCCGTTCGACCCGCGTTTCGCCATGGCCGCCGAGCGCGCCATCGCCATCGCCAGCCGCGACCGCCGCGACGACCCCTGGCTGATCGGCTACTTCGCCGACAACGAACTGGCCTGGGCCGCGCCCGGCGAGGACCCCAGGTCACGCTATGCCCTGGCCTACGGCACCCTGCGCCTGAGCACCGACGTGCCGGCCAAGCGCGCCTTCCTCAAGCAGCTGCGCGACAAGTACCGCAACCAGAACGGCCTCTCCAAGGCCTGGGGAATCGACCTCAAAGCCTGGGAACTGATGGAGGACCCCGGCTTCGAGCCGCCGCTGCCGAGCCCCGAGTTCCCGCAGATCGAGAAGGACCTGCAGGACTTCCAGCGCCTGTTCGCCGACACCTACTTCAAGACCATCGCCGATTCGCTGAAATGGCACGCGCCGAACCAGCTGCTGCTGGGCGGCCGCTTCGCCATCGCCACGCCGGAGGCGCTGGAGGCCTGCGCGCAGTACTGCGACGTGCTGAGCTTCAACTTCTATGTCAAGGAGCCGCAGCACGGCTACGACTTCGCCGCCCTGCGCGCGCTGGACAAGCCGCTGATGGTCACCGAGTTCCACTTCGGTTCGCGTGACCGCGGCCCGTTCTGGGGCGGCGCCAGCGAGGTCTACAAGGAAGAGGAGCGCGGCCCGGCCTACGCCCACTTCCTGGCACGGGCGCTGGAGGAGCCTTCCATCGTCGGCGTGCACTGGTTCCAGTACCTCGACCAGCCCGCCACCGGCCGCCTGCTGGATGGCGAGAACGGCCATTTCGGCCTGGTCGGCATCACCGACCGGCCCTGGCAGGGCTTTGTGCAGGCGGTGCGCGAGGCCAACCTGAAGGCCCCGCAGACCCTGCTGCCGAAGGAAGCTGCCGGCAAGGACGCGCCGGTCAAGTCGGCCGAACCGGAGCCGAAACCGGTCGAAGCCGCACCTCTGCCGCCGGCCGACAAGCCCTGACCGGCCCCGCACGGCGTGCCTTGGGCGCGCCGCAACCCGGACCGTTGGTCTGACGAGGCGGCCCAGGCGGGGCGCCAGGATTCCCATGCAGAGCCGGTGCTGGAACAATGCCGGCCATCCCGACCGAGGAGTAATAGGTTGCAGATCCAGGGCCATTTCGACCTGCGCTTCGAGGCGCTGAAAGATGCCTTCGTCGAACTGTTCGACGATCCCCAGGAACGTGGCGCCGCGCTGTGCGTGCAGATCGGCGGCGAAACCGTCGTTGACATCTGGGCCGGCACCACCGACAGGGACGGCGCCGAGACCTGGCACAGCGATACCATCCTCAACCTGTTCTCCTGCACCAAGCCCTTCGCCGCCGTGGCCGCCCTGCAACTGGTGGAGCAAGGCAAGCTCGAACTGGATGCGCCCGTGGCGCGCTGGTGGCCCGAGTTCGCCGCCGCCGGCAAGGAGCGCGTGACCCCGCGCCAGCTGCTCAGCCATCGTGCGGGTCTGCCGGCGCTGCGCGAGCTTTTGCCGGCCGAGGCGCTCTACGACTGGCAGCAGATGACCGGCGCCCTGGCCGCCGAACGCCCCTGGTGGACGCCCGGCGAGGAGCATGGCTACGCGCCCATCACCTATGGCTGGCTGGTCGGCGAGCTGATCCGTCGGATCGAAGGTCGCGGGCCCGGCGAAGCCATCGCCGCGCGCATCGCCGGGCCGCTGGGGCTGGACTTCCATGTCGGCCTGGCCGATGAAGAGTTCCATCGCGTGTCCCACATCGCCCGCAAGAAGGGTGACATGGGCGATGCCGCCGCCCAGCGCCTGCTCAAGTGCATGATGAGCGAGCCGGAAGCGCTCAGCACCCGCGCCTTCACCAACCCGCCGTCGATCCTGAACAGCACCAACAAGCCCGAGTGGCGCCGCCTGCAGCAGCCGGCGGCCAACGGCCATGGCAACGCTCGCTCACTCGCCGGCTTCTATGCGGCCCTGCTCGATGGCCGCCTGCTGGAGCCGGAGCTGCTCAGCGAAATGACCCGCGAGCACGCCTGCGGCCAGGACCGCACCCTGCTCACCGCGACCCGCCTGGGGCTGGGTTGCATGCTCGACCAGCCGGAGGTGGCCAACGCCACCTACGGCCTCGGCCGCAAGGCCTTCGGCCACCCGGGGGCGGGTGGTTCGGTGGGCTTCGCCGATCCGGAGCGCGAGATCGCCTTCGGCTTCGTCACCAACAGTCTCGGACCATATGTACTCATGGACCCACGTGCGCAGCGGTTGGCGCGCGCGCTGGGCCAATGCCTGTAACTCGCCTGGGGGAAGACCTGACCATGTATAAGAAAACGCTCGTCCTGCTCTGCTGCGTGAGCCTCGCCGCCTGTGCCGGCAACTCGGACAAATCCGGCTCTGGCAGCTGGTGGCCGTTCGGCGGCAGTGAAACCGTCGTCAAGAAGGCGCCGCCGAAGATCGACCACGAGATGACCAACGCCTGGCTGGACGAGTACGAGCCGCGCCTGAAGGTGGCGCTGCAGGACAGCAAGATGGAGCTGGAGCGGCGCGAGAACGTGCTGGTCGTCACCGCCCCGGTGGAAAGCTCGTTCAACCCCGATCGTCCGAGCATGCTGTTGCCGGCCGTGCTCGGCCCCTTCACCCGGGTCGCCAAGATCCTCGAGACCGACAAGAGCACCGGCGTGCTGATCCTCGGCCATGCCGACAGCACCGGCCAGGTCGAGACCAACCTCAAGCTCAGCGAGGACCGTGCCAAGGCGGTGGCCTCGATCTTCCGTCTCAGCGGCCTGCAACGCGACCGCCTGCTGCTCAAGGGAGTCGGCTCCGACATGCCGCGCGCCGCCAACGACAGCGTCCAGGGACGCGCCCTGAACCGCCGCGTGGAAATCCTCCTGACCCCGCAGAAGACCCTCGTTGCGCTGCTGGCTCAGTACAACCAGCCCGCGTCCACTACTGCGGCTCTGCCGGTGGCCCAGGTTGCCGCAGATCAAAAGGGCAAGGACAAGGCGCAGTAAGCTGGCGGCATCATTCCTCGGGGAGCCACTCATGTCGGACAGCCACAGCCGTACTTCGCAGACCCTCGCCGACATGCGGCGCGACTACACCCGGGATGGACTCGACGAGGCCCAGGCGCCCGTCGAGCCCTTCAGCCTGTTCCGCCAGTGGTTCGACGACGCGGTGAAGACCGAGCAACTGCCGGTGGAGCCCAACGCCATGACTCTGGCCACGGTGGACGAGGAGGGGCGCCCGCATTGCCGGGTGCTGCTGCTCAAGGGCCTGGACGAGCGCGGATTCACCTTCTTCACCAACTACCAGAGCGCCAAGGGCGAACAGCTCGCGGCACGTCCCTTCGCCGCCATGACCTTCTTCTGGCCCAGCCTGGAACGCCAGGTGCGCATCGAGGGGCGGGTGGAAAAGGTTTCCGCCGAGGAATCCGACGCCTACTTCCAGGTCCGCCCGCTGGGCAGTCGGCTGGGAGCCTGGGCTTCGCCGCAGAGCCGGGTCATCCGGGATCGTGACGAACTCCAGGCGCTGCTGGCCGAGACCGAGCGGCGCTTCCTCGACCGCGCGCCGGAGTGCCCACCCCACTGGGGCGGCTACCGCCTGCTGGCGGAGCGGATCGAGTTCTGGCAGGGCCGCGCCAGCCGCCTGCACGACCGGCTCAACTACCGTCTGCAAGGTGACGCCTGGCTGCGCGAACGCCTGGCCCCCTGATCCTCCCATGAAGGTCGTCATCGCCCCCGACTCGTTCAAGGAGAGCCTCTCCGCGCCCGAGGTGGCGGTGGCCATCGCCCGTGGCTGGCGCCAGGTGTTTGCCGATGCGGACATCCTGCTGCGGCCCATGGCCGACGGCGGCGAGGGCACGGTCGACGCCGTGCTGGCCGCGACGGGCGGCGAGCGACGCGAATGCCAGGTACGCGACCCCATGGGCCGGCCGGTCTCGGCCCACTGGGGCTGGCTGGGCGAGGAGGGCGGCGCAGTCCTGGAAATGGCCGCGGCCAGCGGGTTGCACCGGGTGCCGAAGGCGCAGCGCGACGCGACCCGCGCCAGCAGCTACGGCACCGGCGAGCTGATCCGCGAGGCCCTGGATGCCGGCCCCCGGCGCATCATCCTCGGCCTGGGCGGCAGCGCCACCAACGATGGCGGCGCGGGCCTGCTGCAGGCCCTGGGCGTACGCTTTCTCGATGCCGCGGGTCGTGACCTGGCGCCCGGCGGCGCGGCGCTGGCCGATCTGGCCCGTATCGATCCAGCCGGCCTGGACCCGCGCCTGGCCGGAGTCGAGCTGCTGATCGCGGCCGACGTGGACAACCCGCTGTGCGGCCCTCGCGGCGCTTCGCGGGTGTTCGGCCCGCAGAAGGGCGCCGATGCGGCGCAGGTCGAGATGCTCGACGCGGCCCTCGCTCATTATGCGCAGGTAGCGGTCACAGCGCTGGGCGAGGATCACAGCGACTTTCCCGGAACCGGAGCGGCGGGCGGTCTCGGTTTCGCCGCCCGGGCATTCCTTGGGGCGAGCTTCCGTCCGGGGATCGAACTGGTGGCCGAACTGTCTGGGCTGGTCGAGGCGTTGCGGGGCGCCGATCTGCTGATCACCGGCGAAGGGCGGCTGGACTCCCAGAGCCTGCATGGCAAGACGCCGGTGGGAGTGGCGCGCCTGGCGCGGGCCGCTGGGGTGCCGGTACTGGCGCTGGTCGGCAGTCTGGGCGGGGGCTATCAGGAACTCTACGACGCGGGTATCGATGCCGCCTTCAGCCTCGCGCCCGGGCCGCTCAGCCTCGAACAGGCCATGGCCGGCGCGGCTGAGGAACTCCAGGCGCGGGCCTGTGACCTGGCCCGCCTGTGGCGGCTGGCGCGCGGCTAGGGGCGGCGCTGCAGGTACTCGCGAGCGGCCTGGTGCAGCCAGTCTTCCAGTTGACCGCGGCGAATACCCTGGGCCTTGGCCTCGGCCAGGCGGTCGAGCATGTAGGCCTGCATGGCGGGATCGCCGGCCGCCATCGACAGCGCCAGGTCGCGGTCCATCCAGCGGCGGATGCGGACGTAGATCCACCAGTGGAAGTACAGGCCGGCGACGGTGGTGACGGCGACGATGAAGTAGTCCATGCGCAAATTCTCGAAAGGGTCTGCCATCCTGCGCCAGCCTATGGCGACTGGAAATCTGACCCGATGTCGCACCCAGCCTCTACACTATGGAAAGGCCACGGACAACGGCCTGGCGGGTGACAGACGGCGGCAGGCGCTGTCTAATTAGCACCGCCTCACTCGGAGAGAATCCCATGTATGAATCCAAGCTGTTGACTGCCACGCTCGTCGCTCTGAGCCTCACCCTGGGCGGTTGCGCCTCCAACCTCAGCGGCGACTCCTACAGCCGCGACGAGGCGCGCCGGGTGCAGACCGTGCGTCTCGGCACCATCGAGATGCTGCGCCCGGTGAAGATCGAAGGCACCAAGACGCCGGTGGGCGCGGGAGCCGGTGCGGTGATCGGCGGCGTTGCCGGCAGCGGTGTGGGTGGTGGTCGCGGCGCGGCCGTCGCCGCGGTGATCGGCGCGGTCGCCGGCGGCCTGCTCGGCGCCGCAACAGAAGAAGGGCTGACCCGTGCCCAGGGTGTCGAGATCACCGTGCGCGAGGACGACGGCACCCTGCGCGCCTACGTCCAGGAAGTGCAGCAGAACGAAGTCTTCCGCGTCGGCGAGCGCGTGCGCATCATGACCGTCGATGGCACCAGCCGCGTAGCCCACTGACGACCCTCCGGCCCGGCGCTCGCCGGGCCGGCTCTCTCGCCTTGTTATCGCTCGTTCTCCAGGCCGCCCCGAGAGGATGGTCGGGGAGGGCTTGCGTCCGCGGTAACCGGATCGACTCATGACCATGCGCTGGGACATCTTCTGCAACGTCGTCGACAACTATGGCGACATCGGCGTGACCTGGCGGCTGGCCCGCCAGTTGGTGGCCGAGCATGGTCTGGATGTGCGCCTATGGGTGGACGAGCCAGGAGCGTTCCAGCGCCTCTGCCCACAGGCGGATGCGGCGTCGCCGAGCCAGCGGGTGAGTGGGGTACTGGTCTGCCGTTGGCTGGTCGAGTTTCCACCGGTGGAAGTCGCGGATGTGGTGGTCGAGGCCTTCGCCTGCAATCTGCCTACCCGCTACGTCTCGGCGATGGCGGCACGCTCCATCAGGCCGCTCTGGCTGAATCTCGAGTATCTCAGCGCCGAGGATTGGGTGGCCGGCTGTCATGGCCTGCCGTCGCCGCAGCCTGGTGGTCTGCAGAAGTTCTTCTTCTTCCCCGGCTTTACCGCAGACACCGGCGGCTTGCTGCGTGAGGCGGACCTGCTGCGGCAGTGCGGGAAGTGGCAGGAGGATGCCGATGCGCGGCGCCGGTTCTTCGCCGGTCTTGGTATCGAACTGCAGGCTGGTGCCCGGCTCGTTTCCTTGTTCGCCTACGAGAATCCGGGTCTGGCCGGCTGGCTGGATGTGTTGTCGCGCCAGTCAGAGCTGACCCAGTTGATGGTGCCGCGCGGGCGCATCGAGGGGGATCTGCGGCGCTGGCTGGGTGTCGACAGCCTGTGCGAAGGCGGCAGCTGGCTGCGCGGCAGCCTGCAGGTGCATCTGCTGCCGTTCCTCAGTCAGGACGACTACGATCGCCTGCTCTGGAGCTGCGATTTCAACGCGGTCCGCGGCGAGGATTCCTTCGTGCGCGCCCAGTGGGCCGGCAGGCCGATGCTCTGGCATATCTACCAGCAGGACGAGGGCGCCCACTGGGTAAAGCTGGATGCGTTCCTCGATCTGTACTGCGACGGGTTGTCGCCGGAGGCTGCGTCGGCGCTGAGGAACGGGTGGCATGCCTGGAACGGGCAGGGTGACATGGGCGCGGCCTGGAGTGCGGTGGAGCAGCAGTCCGCGACGCTCGCCGAACATGCCCGGCAATGGCGCCGGGAGCTGGCCGTTCAGCCCGATCTTGCCACGGCGCTGGTGCAGTTTCACCGAAATTGGCTATCATGCGCGGCCTAGAAATCTGTACCTCCATCCAAACCCGGATACTCGTATGAAAACCGCACAAGAAATGAAGGCCAACAGTGTGGCCCTGATCGATGGCCATCCGTGGCTGATTCAGAAGGCCGAATTCACCAAGTCCGGCCGTAACAGCGCCATCGTCAAGATGAAGCTGAAGAACCTGATCAACGGTTCCAAGACCGAGACCGTCTACAAGGCCGACGACAAGATGGAGCCGGTCATCCTCGAGCGCAAGGAAGTGACCCTGTCCTACATCAGCGGTGACGACTACGTGTTCATGGACCCGGAGTACAACTCCTACGAGCTGCGTGCCGAAGACCTGGAAAGCGTCCTGCCGTTCATCGAAGAAGGCATGACCGACATCTGCGAAGCCGTGTTCTTCGAGGGCAAAGTGATTTCCGTGGACCTGCCGACCACCATCGTGCGCCAGATCACCTACACCGAGAACTCCGCCCGTGGCGACACTTCCGGCAAGGTGATGAAGCCGGCCAAGCTGCGCAACGGCACCGAAGTGAAAGTCGCCGACTTCTGCAACATCGACGACTGGATCGAGATCGACACCCGTGACGGTTCCTACAAGAGCCGTACCCAGGCGCCGCAGGCCTAAGCCTCGCGTCACGCGGAAGCCCTCCGGCGCGAGCCGTTTCGAGGGCGCAAAAAAATCCGATGTCAGATGCTGGCATCGGATTTTTTTATGGCTATGTCCCCGTTGCGTGTTGCAGCTGCCCTGCGGAAACGGCCTGCCTGCAATATCAATAGGACCCCGTAGGGGTGGGTTAGGCCACAGGCAACCCACCAGTACCCGCGCAATCGACCGCGGCGCCGCCGGCGGGCTACGCCGGCAAGCGGCTAACCCACCCTACGCGTTGTGCGGTCAAGCCCCGCTATCTGAACGCTGCAGCTGCCTGCTCCTGGATTCCCGCCTGCGCGGGAATGACGGTTTCGGAAGCAATTCCCCCCTACCTCGTCATCCCCGCGCAGGCGGGGATCCAGAAGGGGTCAGGGCACTACGACATCTAACGGGGACATAGCCTGTTTTATGGCCTTGCCTCCCTACCAGAGCGAGAGGGTGTAGCTGAGGATCAGGCGGTTCTCGTCCAGGTCGTTGGCGAAATTGGAGCGGACCGTGGCGTTGCGCCATTTGACGCCGAGGTTCTTCAGCGGGCCGTCCTGGATGACGTAACCGATGTCCGTGTTGCGTTCCCATTCCTTGCCGCCGTTGCCGGCCGCGCCCAGGTCCACGTCGTCGCCGGTGAGGTAGCGGGTCATGAAAGTCAGGCCGGGGATGCCGATGGCGGCGAAGTTGTAGTCGTAGCGCAGCTGCCAGGATTTCTCGTCCTTGTTGGCGAAGTCGCCAATCTGCACGTAGTTCACCAGGAACGGGTCGGTGCCGTTGATGTAGGCGAAGCCGGTGTCGCCGCTCATCTTCTGGTAGCCGAGGCCGAAGGCGTGGCCGCCCAGGCTGTAGGTGAACATGGCGTTGAGGGCCTTGTTGTCGACGTTGGTGTTGCCGTCGTCGGTGGAGCGGGCCCAGCGGATGTCCGATTTCAGCGACTGCTTGTCGGCAATCGGCAGCACGTGCACCAGGTTCAGGTAGTGCTGCTTGTACAGGTCTTCCAGGGCGCCGTAGTGGTAGCTGGTGGTCAGGCTGTCGTTCCACTTGTAGCTCAGGCCGCCGAAGTCGAACTTGTCGGCGGTGACGCCCGCGGCGCCGGTGATGTTGCGACGACCGCCGGTGGTCATCAGCATGTCCTCGTAGTCCGAGGAGTCACGCAGGTTGTACTGCTTGAGGCGGCCGGCATCGAAGGTCAGGCCGTCGATTTCAGCGGAGTTCAGTGCACCGCCGCTGAACACCTGGGGCAGCAGGCGCGAGTCGTTGGCCTGCACCACCGGCAGCTTCGGCATCAGGGTGCCGACCTTGAGCACGCTCTTGGAGATCCGGGCCTTGGCGGTGGCGCCGAAGTCGCCGTAGCTGTCCTGGGCGCGGCCGGTCTCGCGGTCGCGTTGCAGCAGGCCGCTGCCGCTGCGATCGGTGCCGGAGTCCAGTTTCAGGCCCAGGGTGGCGATGGCGTCGAGGCCGAAGCCGACGGTGCCTTCGGTGAAGCCGGATTCGTAGCGCAGCAGGAATCCTTGTGCCCATTCTTCCTGCTTGGATTGGGCCGGTGTCGGGTTGGAATCCTGGCGCAGGTCTCGGTTGAAGTAGAAGTTGCGAAGCTCAAGGGTGGCCTTGCTGTCTTCCAGGAAGGCCGCCTGTGCCAGGCCGGGCAGGGTGAGGCTGGTGCCCAGGGCGGCGAGCGCCACGCCGCGGGCGAGAGGGGACTTGCTCATTCTTATTGTTCCTCTGGTGATGGCGATCCGGTGTGTCCGAATTCGTTGCAGCCTGAAGACTAAAACATTTCGCAAAAATTACTGCTTCTAGACCTTGGTCGAGTCATTCGATCCAGTGCGGGTAATAACCCAGTGTCTTCTGGACCGCTTCGTCGTGCGCCGGCACCACCAGCAGCGCCGGTTCCTGGCGCATCAGTGCGTGCACCTTCTGCAGTTGTTGGCGGGTCGCGTCGCGGTCGTCGTCGACCATCCTGCGGCTGATCCAGAACTTTTCCTTCGGCCCGGTGAAGCCCTCCAGGCGCCAACTGGTGTCGCCGGTGAAGAAGAAGCGCCGGCCGTCATCCAGGGTAAGGAACAGGCCCACCGAGCCCGGGGTGTGGCCGGCCATCGGCACCAGGACCAGGCTGCGGTCGCCGAACAGGTCGAGGCTGCGTTCGAAGCCCATGAAGGGCTCGTCGTCGAAATCGAAGGGCACCCAGCGTATGTCGTGGGCGAACTGGCTGGGCAGCACGGCCGGCGGAACGGCGATGCGGCTGAAGGCGATTTCATCGTAGGGCGCCCATACCGGCACCTCGGGGAAGTCGGCCAGGCCGGAAGCATGGTCCCAGTGGCTGTGGGTGAGGAGGATGCGGTCGACCCGGACCCCGTCGCGATCCAGCTGGTCGCGGACCGGCGCGACCTGGCCGTAGCGCAGCAGCGGTTTGTCGTACCAGGGCATCTCGGACTCGAACTGTTGGTCCACCTGACGCCCGAGAGAGGTGTCGAGCAGCAGCGTCGCAGCATGGTGTTCGATCAGTACGGCGACGTGGTTGGCGATGGCCTTTTCGGTCCAGGCGCCGCCCTCGATGGTGAAGGCGTCGCGGGTCTCGGTCTCGGCGGTCTTGACCAACGCGAAGCGCAGGCCGGCGGCCTGGCCGGCGCTGCTCAGCGCGATGAGCAGGAAGAGGATGAGGGATCGCATAGGAGAACCTCGAATCTCGGGAGAGGGATAAGTGTCTGTGTAGTCGGTTAGGGCGGGGCGGATATGCGCGTGCCCTTGTTCACGCTGTATGTCTCGAAATTAGACAGACAGGTCTGTATATTTTCAAGCGAAATCTTTCTGCCTGGAGTGGTGGCCGCCGCCGCCCGCATAATGTCCGCCACTTGGAGGGACCAGATGGCATCGAGCAAGCGCCAACAATTGATCAGCACCGCCCAGGATCTGTTTGCCCGGGAGGGTTACCACGCCACCGGTATCGACCGCATCCTGGCGGAGTCCGGGGTGGCCAAGATGACCCTGTACAAGCACTTCCGCTCCAAGGACGAGCTGATCCTCGCGGTACTCGAAGAGAGCGAGCGGGATACGCTGGAGAGGCTCGCCCAGCTGCGCGCGGCCCGGCCACCGCGGGAGGCGCTGCTGCTGACCTTCGACGGCCTGCATGCCTGGATTCACCAGCAGGATTTCTGTGGTTGCAGCTTCATCCATGCGGCCGCGGAGTTTCACGACCGTATGCATCCCATCCATCGCCAGGCCGCCATGTTCAAGACGGCCTTTGCCGAGCATTTCCACGAACTGCTGGAGGCGTTGCGGGTTCCGCAGGCGGGTGTCCTGGCCATGCAGCTACAATTCCTTCTCGAAGGTGCCTTGAGCATGGCCCACGTCCAGGGACCGGGCGACCAGGCCCTGCAGGCCAAGGCCGCCGCCGAGGTGCTGCTGAAAGCCGCTGGTACCTGAGAAGACGGTGACGCAACAGGCTTCGGCGCGCCGAATAGGAGATGCGCCGAAGAACCACTGGTCGGTTCTGTCTCAAATTTTCCCGGAAGCTGCCGTCAAAAAGGCAGTTCTCTTTGCCTGGTACGCCGACATGAACACTCTGGCTTCCCTCTCTCCGTCGCAATCCCGTCCCGCCGGTATCAATACCCTGGCCAATCCGCGCGGCCATGTCGACCCGCAGGGAACCCTGGCCAATCGACTGGCCAACCGCCTGGGCCTGGAGCCCGGCGCGCTGGATGGCAAGCGCGACGACTTCACGCCCGACAAGGTGGCCGACCGGATCATCGGCTTCATCGAGCAGCGTCTGAAGAGCGAGGCGGCGGCCGGTGCCGATACTTCCAAGCTCGAGGGCCTGCTGGCCCAGGCCCGCGAAGGGGTGGAGAAGGGCTTCGCCGAGGCGCGCAAGATTCTCGATGGCATGGGTGTGCTCAAGGGCAAGGTCGCGGAAGATATCGACGCCACCTACGAAAAGATCCAGAACGGCCTGAAAGGCCTCGAATCCGACTACCTTGCCAAGACGCCGGCCAGTGGTGGCAACGCTGTCGCGGTGGCCGCGCGCAGCGAGCGTTTCGCCGCCCAGGCCGAGACCTTCGACATGGAGGTCACCACCCGCGATGGCGATCGCCTGAAGATTTCCATCGCCAGCACCTCGGCCAACTGGTCGCAGAACAGCGCCACGCTTGCCAGCGATGGCAAGACCTCCACCGGCTCGGTCGAGAGCCGTTCCGGCAGCATGCAGATCGGTGCCTGGCAGGTGCAGGTCGAAGGCGAACTGGACGACGAGGAGCGTGCCGCCCTGGAGGACCTCTTCAAGCAGGTGCAGGACATTTCCAGCGACTTCTACTCCGGCAACCTGAGCGGCGCGTTCGACCGTGCCATGCAGCTGAAGATGGACGGCTCCCAGCTTGCCTCCATGTCGCTCCAGCTGACCCAGACCAGCGTGCGCCAGGCTACCGATGCTTACAGTACCGTGGCCCAGCAGGGTGGCCAGGCCGCTAGCGCGGTGAACGACACGCTGGTCGACTACGCCCGTGGTCTGCTCGATGCGCTGCGCTCCGCTGACAAGGTGTCGGAAGACGCCAGGGGCACGCTGGAACAATTGCTGGACGGCGGCTTCCGCCTCGACGAGCGCTTCGACACCTCGTTGCTGGAGAAGGCCAGGGAGCTCAACAGCCGTCTGCTGGACGGCCTGCAGGGCATGCTCGGCAAGGCGCCGGCCGAACAAGCCTGAGCGGGTGCTAGACTGCGTCTCTGATTCGGTCGGAGCGCTTTCCCATGCCACCTGAATGCCAGCTTTTCGGCACCCTCGGCTGCCACCTCTGCGAGGTGGCGGAAGGGGTGCTGATGCCTCTTGTCGAGCACGGCCTGCTGGTTGAGCTGATCGACATCGCCGAGCGCGAGGACTGGGTCGAGGAGTTCGGCCTGCGCATTCCCGTGCTGTTGCGCACCGACACCGGCGCCGAACTCGACTGGCCCTTCGACGCCGACCGCGTCGTGGCCTTCCTGCGTTGAATCTTCCCCACTCTGCTTGAAATCCTGAACGGCTGATGCGTATTTTGTACGGATCGACAACAAGGATAAGCAGTCATGATCCCCGACGGCCGCAGTACGCTCGCAGAGCGCTTGACCGGAATAGCCGAAATCGAATGTGTCACCGCGGACCTCAACGGGGTGCCTCGGGGCAAGGTGATGACCGCGGAGGGCTTTCTCGAAGGCCGCCGTCTGCAACTGGCGAGGGGCGTGCTGCTGCAGTGCATCATGGGCGGCTACCCTCCGGCACGCTTCTACGGCAGCGATGACGGCGACCTGGTGCTCAGTGCTCCGGCGGACAGGGTGTTCCGCCTGCCCTGGAGCGAGTCGCCGCGTGCCATGGCCATCTGCGATGCCGACGAACTGGATGGGCGCAGCTCCGGGCTTTCCACCCGGGGCCTGCTCAAGCGGGTCGTCGCCGCCTATGCCGAACGGGGCTGGCAGCCGGTGGTGGCCACCGAACTGGAATTCTTCGTCTTCGAGCGCCACCTCGATGCGACCCAGCCGTTCCGGCCTCCTCTGGGCCTGGATGGCAGCCGCGAGAGCGGCTGCTCCGCGTTCAGCGTGTCATCGGGTAACGGCCTGCGACCGTTTTTCGAGGAGGTCTATCGCTGCATGGCGGAGCTCGGCCTGCCCCGCGATACCTTCATGCACGAGATGGGCGTGAGCCAGTTCGAGATCAACCTGCTGCACGGCGACCCGCTGCTGGTGGCGGACCAGACTTTCCTGTTCAAGCACCTGCTGCGCGAAGTCGGGCTCAAGCATGGCCTGGCCGTGGTCTGCATGGCCAAGCCGCTGCCGCACACGCCAGGCAGCTCCATGCACATCCACCAGAGCGTGGTGGAGCAGGGCAGCGGGCGGAACATCTTCAGTGCCGAAGACGGCGAGGCGACGCCGGCCTTCTTCCACTTCATCGGTGGCCAGCAGGCGGCGCTGGCGGACTTCACCCTGCTGTTCGCGCCGCATGTGAATTCCTACCAGCGCCTGTGCCATCCCTATGCGTCACCGAACAATGCCTGCTGGTCACACGACAACCGCGCCGCCGGCCTGCGCATTCCGGCCAGCGGGCCGGCGGCGAGGCGGGTGGAGAACCGTCTGCCGGGTGCCGACGCCAATCCCTACCTGGCCATCGCCGCCAGCCTGGCGGCCGGCCTGCATGGCCTGCGTCAGGAACTGGAGCCCAGTGCTGCGATCCAGGGCGAGTTCGACGTGCCGCCCGCGCTCAGCCTGCCATGCACCCTCCACGCGGCGTTGCAGCAGCTGCAGGGCAGCGCGCTGGCGCGGCAGTGGTTCGGCGACGAGTTCGTCGATGGCTATTGCGCCAGCAAGAGCATGGAACTGATGAGCTATCTGGACGAGATCACGCCCTGGGAAAGGCGTGTGCTGGGCAATCAGATCTGAGGGGCGACGGCCGCCCCAAGACGGCTAGGAACTATTCGTCCTCGACCCGGCGCGCCTCGCGCTGCAGTTGATAGACGAAGCGCTCGACCTGGCGCTGCTCCAGGCCGCCCATGCGGTGGAAGCGCAGCCCGGCGAAGGTCATGTTGTCCTTCTCCACGTAGTGGGCGTGGCGCAGCTCCGCCGCGAGAGTCATGGCGCCGATCGGCAGCTGGGCGGCGAAGCGTTCGTAGACTTCCCCGGCATGCAGCCGGCTGCTGACGTCGCCCGGGAAACGGATGCGGCAACCGGTGGCCGAGATATCCAGCAGCTGGCCTTTCAGGGCCGGCGTGAGGCGGGTGCCGGAAAGCTCGATATTGACCAACTGGCCCTGGGCGAGCTGGGCACGGAACGCGTTGCGGCGCTGGTGATAGGTCACGCGCTCCGGCATGTGGCTCCAGTAGCAGCGGGCACCTTCCAGCTCGCCGATCTGCACCGGGTCTTCGCAGTCCCAGGCGATGCGCACGCCTTCATGGAAGCCTTCCACGCGGAACGGCTCGCCGTTCTGCATGAAGCGTTCGCCATCGTTGGGGACCATTTCATCCAGCGCGATCACGCTGCGTTCGCGATTGACTTCGACCAGATAGCTCTGAAACCGCTGATTGCGGTCCTTGAAAGTGACGACGAGGGGATCACGGCTCTGCTGCAGCAAGCGCAGGTTGGCGATGATTTCCAAGGGCGCGGTGAGCACCTTCGGCGGCTGTGGGCCGTCATCCTCATGAAATGGGTTGGACACGTTCCGGCATTCTCCAGGTACTGCGGCACTAGCATACTGGCATATTGCCGGCATGTCCCCTGTGCTCGTTGTTATGGCTCAGGCCTGGCTGAGCGGGCGTTGCTGCGCGATTCTAGCGGCGCCGCCGCGGCTGTCATAGAGGCCGGGCGTTTCTCCGCCACGAAGAATCCCGAGCACGCTCTTGAGCGATGCCTGGTTGGCGCGGATCAGGCGCCCGTTGCGCTGGTTGGCGTCGCGGCAACTTTCCAGCAGCCGGTTCAGCTCTTCGCTGCGGGCCAGCAGTTCCGCGCCGTCGTCACGGCGGCTGGCCAGTGTCTCCAGGCCGGCGCGATCGGCGCTCAGTTGCTGTGCGGAAAGCAGGCTGGCGCGAGCCGTACCGTGCTGGTCCAGCAAGCCGAGGAGGGGTAGTTTCTCGCCGAGGATCTGTTCCAGGCGCGGCAGGTCGCGCTCGCCCATGGCCTGGAATTCGGTATCGATCAATTCAAGCAGGCGCTGGGCCGTGCCGATATCTTCGATGAACAGGTGCAGCAGGTCGTCGTTTTGCATCGCGGGCTCTGGGGATTGGGCGTCCAACACCCCCAGCGCAGCCCTTGGACTAGCGCTGGGATTCGAAGTCGAGCAGCTTGCCGGCGACGCGCTGGGCATCGACCTGGTAGCTGCCGTCGGCGATGGCCTGCTTCAGTTTCGCGACGCGCTCTTTGTCCACGGTCGGCAGGTCACGCAGCTTGTCGCTCACTTTCTGCAACTGCTGGGCTTCGCGGCTGAGCTGCACGGACTCGCCGGTTTTGCCGGCGGTGGCCTGCTCGCTCGCAACCTGGGGTGCGTTCGGCAGCGTGCTGCTGACGGCCTCGTTGCGGCCGCTGGCCTGGGCATTGCCGGTACGCCCGCTGTTGGCGGGAGAAGAGGCATTGTTCAGCCGGTTGAAGTCGATAACCATGTTGTGAACCTCTGACGGTATCTGGACGCTTGACTGGGTTGTCGGCCGTATCCGTCGAAACTTTAGGGCGCAAATGTGTGCGTCGTTTAACAGTGTAGGAAATCGCCGGGAGTTTGCGCTACAAGAATCGTGCCTACATTTCCACCTCGACCTGCCCGGGGCCTATCACACGAGCTCTGACCACGCGCTGCGAGCTGAGGTTGCGTACGCTGATCTGCTGGCCGAGCGTGCCGGCGGACAAGGCCTCGCCCTGTACCCGCACATTGATACCGCCGGCGCGCGCGGCAATCACCACCTGGTCGCCGCGGCGCACGCTTTCCGCCAGCTGCAGCATGGCCGGGGTCAGCACCTGGTCCGCCTGCAGCGGTCGCGTCATTTTTCTGCCGATGGCCTGATCTGGGTCGGCGATATAGCCCCTGCCCAGCAGGCCGATGTCCTGTTCAATCATCGCGATGTCGGCGGGCCCCACGACGCTGTCGCGCTTGAGCGGCGTCTTCAGCACCGCCACCGGTCGGAAGATTCGTACCTGGGCTGGGACGAAGACCGTCCAGGGCGTGCTTCCTTCGCAACTGACTCTCACGGTGACCCGGCCCACTGGCTGGGCGGGGCTCTCCAGGCGTTGCGTCAAATCGCTGTCGCAGGCCGCCAGGCGTAGCCGGGGGTCGAGGGCGTTGACCTGGATTTCATGGCGTGCGGGGATTTCGCTACGCTCTAGATAATCCTCGACGGTGAATTCAAGAAAGCCTTCGGTGGCGCCGATAAGCTCCTCGGGCAATGTCAGCTGCGCAGCATGCAGCGTGCTGTAGCCGAACAGGCCCAAAGCGGGTAAAACACCGGCAAGAAAGGGGCTTTTGGCCATCATGCGTCGGGAAAGTGTCGTGAGTGCGTTCATGCACCTCACGAAGCAAGGCCCGTGCCGCCTGCTAGGCTTTGGCAGAATGTACGGCGATACGAACGATAAGGAGTCTGCGCATGGCCGGACTATTGGACTCGGTTAACCAGCGTACCCAACTGGTCGGGCAGAACCGCCTCGAGCTCTTGCTGTTCCGTCTGGACGGTCCGCAGCTGTATGGCATCAACGTGTTCAAGGTGAAGGAGGTGCTGCAATGCCCCAAGCTCACCGTGATGCCCAAATCCAGCCGGGTGGTGCGCGGCGTGGCGAATATCCGTGGGGGCACCATCCCGATTCTCGATCTGGCGCTGGCCACCGGCAGAACAGCGCTGGATGATATCCACAACAGTTTCGTGATCATCACCGAGTACAACACCAAGGTGCAGGGTTTCCTGGTGCGCTCGGTGGAGCGCATCGTCAACATGAACTGGGAGGAGATCCATCCGCCACCCAAGGGCACCGGCCGTGACCACTACCTCACCGCGGTCACCCGGGTGGACAAGCAGCTGGTGGAAATCATCGACGTGGAGAAGATCCTCGCCGAGGTGGCGCCCATGTCGGAGTCGATCTCCGAGGGCGTTGTGGACGTGGAGACCCAGGCCCGCGCGGTGTCCAAACGCGTGCTGATCTGCGACGACTCTTCCGTGGCTCGCAAGCAGGTTTCCCGCTGCCTCGAGAGCGTCGGCGTGGAAGTGGTGGCGCTCAACGACGGTCGCCAGGCCTACGACTACCTGCGCAAGATGGTCGAGGAGGGCAAGAGTCCCGCCCAGGAGTTCCTCATGCTGATCTCCGACATCGAGATGCCGGAGATGGACGGCTACACCCTGACGGCGGAGATTCGCTCCGATCCGAGGATGCAGAACCTCCATGTGATTCTGCATACTTCGCTCTCCGGAGTGTTCAACCAGGCGATGGTGAAGAAGGTCGGCGCGGACGATTTCCTGGCGAAGTTCCGTCCGGACGAACTGGCCTCCCGCGTCGTCGAGCGCATCCGGGTAGCCGATGGGGGCTGAGGGCTAGGCCCTCGGTTGAATCATGTTTGGTGAGGCAGCATTAGTGTCTTCAGGCAATTTGGATTTCGAGCAATTCCGGACCTTCCTGGAAAAGGCCTGCGGCATTCTGCTGGGAAGCAACAAGCAGTACCTGGTTTCCAGCCGTCTCAACAAGCTGATGGAGCAGCAGGGCATCAAGACCCTCGGCGAGCTGGTGCAGAAGATGCAGGCCCAGCCCCGCGGAGGGCTGCGCGAGCAGGTGGTGGACGCCATGACCACCAACGAGACCCTGTGGTTTCGCGATACCTACCCGTTCGAGGTGATGAAGAACCGGGTGCTGCCGGAGCTGATCAAAGCCAACCCCAATCAGCGCCTGCGCATCTGGTCGGCCGCCTGCTCCTCGGGGCAGGAGCCCTTTTCGCTGTCGATGACCATCGACGAGTTCGAGCGGACCAATCTCGGGCAGCTCAAGGCCGGGGTGCAGATCGTCGCCACCGACCTTTCCGGCTCCATGCTGGCGAACTGCAAGTCCGGCGAGTACGACAGCCTGGCCATCGGTCGCGGTCTGTCGCAGGAGCGCCTGCAGCGCTACTTCGATGCCAAGGGACCCGCGCGCTGGGCGGTCAAGCCGGCGATCAAGAACCGGGTGGAGTTCCGCGCCCTGAACCTGCTGGAAAGCTATGCGGTGCTTGGCAAGTTCGACGTGGTGTTCTGCCGTAACGTGCTGATCTACTTCTCCGCCGATGTGAAGAAGGACATCCTCACCCGCATCCACGCCACCCTCAAGCCGGGGGGCTACCTGTTCCTCGGGGCGTCGGAGGCGCTGAACGGCCTGCCCGATCTGTATCAGATGGTCCAGTGCAGCCCGGGGATCATCTACAAGGTGAAGTGATTCGCATCGGAAGGTGAAAAAAACGGGAGGCCAGCGGCCTCCCGTTTTCGTTTGCGCCTTCGGGATGGCAAGCGGCAAACGGGGGTTGCCGCCTGGAGGGGCGAAGCGGAAAACTCTTGCCGCTTGCCGTTCTTTGATTGAGTAGGAACTCAGTAAGCCTTTGAAAATAAAGGGGTGTATGAGTTGGCATAGCCTTTGCTGAGTGTTTGGCACGACGCCCACACGGCAGAGGTTACCGATCATGAGCATCAGCTTCGCAAAGGCACTCGGCATTCACGAAACGGCCCTGGGCTTCCGCGCGCAACGCGCCGAGGTTCTGGCCAACAACATCGCCAATGCCGACACGCCGCATTACAAGGCCCGTGATCTGGACTTCTCCGCCGTGCTCGCGGAGCAGAGCGAGAAGCAGAGCGGCAAGCAGTTCGAGATGAGCCGCACCGACAGCCGCCACATCGCCAGCGAAGGTATCCAGTTGGCCGACCCGGCGCTGCGCTACCGCACGCCGTTCCATCCGTCCATCGACCAGAACAGCGTCGACATGCAGCAGGAGCAGGCCAACTACGCCGAGAACGCGGTGCAGTTCCAGGCCAGCTTCACCCTGCTCAACAGCAAATTCAAAGGTCTTGTCGGCGCCCTGCGCGGCGAATAAGGGAGATCCCAGTCATGTCACTCTCCAGTGTCTTCAACATCGCCGGTACCGGCATGAGCGCCCAGAGCACTCGCCTGAACACCATTTCCAGCAACATCGCCAACGCCGAGACCGTTTCGTCGAGCATCGACCAGACCTACCGCGCGCGCCACCCGGTGTTCGCCACCGTGTTCGAGTCGACCATGGACGGCGACCGCGGCTCGCTGTTCGCCGACCAGGACCAGCCCGGTCGTGGCGTGCAGGTGCTGGGCGTGGTGGAAGACCAGAGCAGCCTGATGCCCCGCTACGAGCCCAACCATCCGGCGGCCGACGAGAAGGGCTACGTGTACTACCCGAACGTCAACGTGGTCGAGGAGATGGCCGACATGATTTCCGCCAGTCGTGCCTTCCAGACCAACGTGGAAATGATGAACACCGCCAAGCAGATGATGCAGCGCGTACTGACCCTGGGCCAGTGATCCGGTTAGCGAGGAGTTGAAGGGATGAGCAGTGTAAGCGGCGCCAGTTCGGTACTGGACCAGTACCAGATCAAGCAGGAAACCAAACAGAGCAAGGATCTCGGCAAGAATGAATTTCTCGAGCTGCTGGTGGCCCAGTTGAACAACCAGAACCCGCTGGAGCCGCAGGAGAACGGCGAGTTCATCGCCCAGCTCGCGCAGTTCAGCCAGGTCGAGGGCATCGAGAAGCTCAATACCAGCATGGGCTCCCTGCTGTCCGGCTACCAGTCCTCGCAGGCCCTGCAGGCCTCGTCCCTGGTCGGGCGCAAGGTGATCGTGCCGTCCGACAAGGCGGTGGTCGACACCAGCGAGACCTTCAAGGCCAGCCTGGTCCTGCCGGTCAGCAGTAGCAACGTCTACGTCAACGTCTACGACAGCGCTGGCAAGGCGGTGAGCCGCGTCAATCTCGGCCAGCAGGCGGCGGGCAACGTGAGCTTCATGTGGGACGGCAAGGACTCGAACGGCGATCTCATGCCGCCCGGCACCTACAAGTTCGAGGCCCAGGCTACCTACCCCGAAGGCACCAAGGGGCTCTACACCCTGCTGCCGGCCAACGTCGACAGCGTCGTGCTCGGTCAGAACGGCAGCGAAATGAGGCTCAACTTGGCGGGCATCGGCGCGGTGCCGCTGTCCCAGGTCCAGACAATCGGTCAATAACCCCCAGGCTGTAAGCGCCGGCAGTAACGGCAAAGGAGCACATCCATGGCTTTCAATATCGGTCTCAGCGGTCTGCGGGCAGCCACCAAGGACCTCAACGTCACCGGCAACAACATCGCCAACGCCGGCACCGCGGGCTTCAAGCAGTCCCGCGCCGAGTTCGCCGACGTCTACGCGGCGTCGATGCTCGGTACCGGTAAGAACCCGCAGGGCAGCGGCGTGCTGCTGGGCGACGTTGCCCAGCTGTTCAACCAGGGCAACATCAACTACACCCAGAACGCGCTGGACCTGGCGATCAACGGCAACGGCTTCTTCCAGGTCAGCAACAACGGTGCCCTGAGCTACACCCGCGCGGGCTACTTCGGCACCGACCGCGACGGCTTCATCGTCGACAACTTCGGCTACAACCTGCAGGGCTACACGGTCGACGCCAACGACAACCTGCAGACGGGCGTCATCGGCAACCTGCGCATCCAGACCGCCAGCCAGGAGCCGCGCGCGACCTCGACCATGGCGCAGACCTTCAACCTGAACTCCAACAGCGTGTCGCCGACGACGACGCCGTTCAACCCGGCCGACCCGACCACCTACAACTCGTCGACCTCGACCAATATCTACGACACCCAGGGCAATGCCCACGTACTGACCCAGTACTTCGTCAAGGATGCGCCGCCGGCGCTCAACAGCTGGACCATGCATGTGCTGATCGACGGGCGCAACCCGTCCGCCCCGGAGAGCGTGCTGGTCACCCCCGGGCCGCCCCCGGTCTATGACAACGGTCCCGGCACCACGCCGTTCACCGCTAACCTGACCTTCACCGAGGCGGGACAGTTGCTGAGCTCGACCTCCACCGACTTCACCGTCAACCCGGACGGCACGATCCTGATGAACAACTGGACCCCGGCCGCGCCGGACAACTCCACGCCGCCGGTATGGAGCGAGAACGGCGCGAACCAGAGCCCGGAGTTCCTGACCATCGACCTGCGCCGCTCCACCCAGTTCGCCAGCTCCTTCGCCGTCAGCAGCGTGAGCCAGAACGGCTACACCACCGGTGAGCTGGCCGGCCTGGAAGTCGATGACACCGGCTTGATCTTCGCCCGCTACACCAACGGCCAGTCCAAGGTGCAGGGACAGGTCATCCTGGCCAACTTCGCCAACGTCCAGGGCCTGACCCCGATCGGCAAGACCCAATGGGTGCAGTCGTTCGAATCGGGCGAGCCGGTGCGCAACCCGCCGGGTTCGGGAACCCTGGGTGTGTTGCAGGCGGGCGCGCTGGAGGACTCCAACGTCGAGCTGTCGGACCAGCTGGTGAACCTGATCGTTGCCCAGCGCAACTACCAGGCCAACGCCAAGACCATCGAGACCGAAAGCGCGATCACCCAGACCATCATCAATCTGCGTTGATGAAGGGAGGGGGCTTGCCGCCGGCGGCAACCCCTCGCCGGAAAACCATCTCAAGAGGCTCCTTCGGGAGCCTCTCTTTTTTATAAGTCCATAGAAAACAACCGGATAAGGATGGTTTCAGCGCTTGGCACGGTGTTTGCTGAATGGCAGGTAACAGAGTCATTGGCGGCGGAAAGCCGTCCTGCGGAGCAAACCATGGACAAGATGCTGTACATCTCCATGACCGGTGCCAGCCAGAACACCATGGCCCAGCGCGCCCATGCGAACAACCTGGCCAACATCTCCACCACCGGTTTCCATCGCGACTACGAGCAGGCGCGTTCCATGCCCGTGTTCGGCGAGAGCTACCCGGCGCGGGTCTACGCCATGAGCGAGCGCCCGGCCACCGACTTCACCCCCGGTTCGCTGCAGGAGACCGGCCGCGACATGGACGTGGCCATCGAGGGGCAGGGCTGGATCGCGGTGCAGGCACCCGATGGCGGCGAGGCCTACGTGCGCACCGCCAGCCTGCAGATCGACGCCCTGGGCCAGCTGCGCACCGGCAACGGTTTGCCGGTGCTGGGCAATGGCGGGCCGATCGCCGTGCCGCCGGAGCAGAAGGTCGAGATCGGCCAGGACGGCACCATCAGCATCCGTGCCCTCGGCGAGGCGCCGAACGTGATGGCGGAGGTGGACCGCATCAAGCTGGTCAACCCGGACCCCAGGACCATGGAGAAGGGCACCGATGGCCTGATCCGGGTCAAGGGCGCGACCGAGCCGGTGGCAGCGGAGGCCAATGTCCGCCTCACCTCGGGCTTTCTCGAATCGAGCAACGTCAACGCCGTCGAGGAAATGACCGCGATGCTCTCGCTGTCCCGCCAGTTCGAACTGCACGTGAAGATGATGCGCACCGCCGAAGACGGCGCGTCGGCCATGGCACGGGTCATGCAACTCAGCTAATCACCAACGCGAAGCGCCATGAATCCGGCGCTCGAGGAGAACGAATATGCTTCCTGCCCTCTGGGTTGCCAAGACAGGCCTGTCCGCCCAGGACATGAATCTGACCACCATCTCCAACAACCTGGCCAACGTCTCGACCACCGGCTTCAAGCGCGACCGCGCCGAGTTCGAGGACCTCCTGTACCAGATCCGCCGCCAGCCCGGCGGCCAGTCCAGCCAGGACAGCGAGCTGCCCACCGGCCTGCAGTTGGGTACCGGTGTGCGCGTCGTCGGCACCCAGAAGATCTTCACCGCCGGCAGCCTGCAGACCACCGAGCAGCCGCTGGACCTGGCGGTCAACGGCCGCGGCTTCTTCCAGATCCTGATGCCGGACGGCACCGTCGGCTATACCCGCGACGGCAGTTTCCACTTGGATTCCGACGGCCAGATTGTCACCTCCAGCGGCTTCCCGCTGGAGCCGGCCATCGTCCTGCCGGCCGAGGTACAGACCTTCACCGTCGGCGAGGATGGCACCGTGTCGGTGACCACCGCCGGCAACCCCGCCGCCCAGGTGATCGGCAACATCCAGACCTCCGACTTCGTCAACCCGGCGGGCCTGCAGGCGATCGGCAACAACCTGTTCCTGGAGACCGCTTCCAGCGGCGCGCCGCAGGTCGGCACGCCGGGCCTGACCGGCCTGGGCACCGTGCTGCAGAACACCCTGGAGAACTCCAACGTCAGCGTGGTGGAGGAACTGGTCAACATGATCACCACCCAGCGCGCCTACGAGATGAACTCCAAGGTGATCTCCACCTCGGACCAGATGCTCTCGTTCATCACGCAGAACCTTTGATAGCGGGCGCCCCGGCGCCGCAACCCGCAACATGAACGCCGTGAGGTAAGTGGTTGTGAACCGGCTGCTGATTCTTCTTCCCCTGCTGGGCAGCGTGGTCCTGACCGGCTGCGTCGCGCCCGCGCCCAAGCCGGACGACCCCTATTACGCGCCGGTGCTGCCGCGTACCCCGCTGCCGGCGGCGCAGAGCAACGGCGCGATCTACCAGGCCGGCTTCGAGACCAACCTGTACGGCGACCGCAAGGCCTACCGGGTCGGCGACATCATCACCATCACCCTCAGCGAGCGCACCCAGGCCAGCAAGTCGGCGGGCTCGGACATGTCGAAGAACAGCAGCGCCAACCTCGGCCTGACCTCGCTGTTCGGCGGCGCCGTCTCGGTCGGCAACTCCAACGCCGGCATCAACCCGCTCAAGGCCGATGACCTGAGCCTGGACGTCGGCTACAGCGGCACCCGCGCCACCAAGGGCGACTCGGGAGCCAACCAGAGCAACAGCCTATCCGGCTCGATCACCGTCACCGTCGCCGAGGTGCTGCCCAACGGCATCCTGGCCGTGCGCGGCGAGAAGTGGCTGACCCTGAACACCGGCGACGAGCTGGTGCGCATCGCCGGGATGATCCGCGCCGACGACATCGCCACCGACAACACCGTGTCCTCGACCCGCGTGGCCAATGCCCGCATCACCTACTCGGGCACCGGCGCCTTCGCCGATGCCAGTCAGCCGGGGTGGTTCGACCGGTTCTTCATGAGCCCGTTGTTCCCGTTCTGAGCAGGTAGCCGACCATGAAAAGACTGATTTCCGTTTTCTGCCTGCTGCTCGCCGCGAGCGCCGTGCAGGCCGAGCGCCTGAAGGACCTGGCGAGCATCCAGGGTGTGCGCACCAACCAGCTGATCGGCTACGGTCTGGTGGTGGGTCTCAACGGCACCGGCGACCAGACCACCCAGACGCCGTTCACCCTGCAGACCTTCAACAACATGCTGGCCCAGTTCGGCATCAAGGTGCCGGCCGGCAGCGGCAACGTGCAGCTGAAGAACGTCGCCGCCGTGTCGGTGCATGCCGAGCTGCCTCCGTTCGCCAAGCCGGGGCAGACCCTGGACGTGACCATCTCCTCGATCGGCAACTCGAAGAGCCTGCGTGGCGGCAGCCTGCTGATGACGCCGATGAAGGGGATCGATGGCAACGTCTACGCCATCGCCCAGGGCAACCTGGTGGTCGGCGGCTTCGACGCTACCGGCGGCGACGGCTCGCGCATCACCGTCAACGTACCGTCGGCCGGGCGCATTCCCGCCGGCGCCACCGTCGAGCGGCCGGTGCCGAGCGGCTTCGACCAGGGCAACAGCCTGACTCTTAACCTCAACCGTCCGGATTTCACCACCGCGAAGAACATCGTCGACCAGATCAACGGCCTGCTCGGCCCGGGCGTGGCCCAGGCCCTCGACGGCGGCTCGATCCGCGTCAGCGCGCCGCTGGACCCGAACCAGCGGGTGGATTACCTGGCGATGCTGGAGAACATGCAGATCGAGGCCGGCAAGGCGGCGGCCAAGGTCATCATCAACTCGCGCACCGGCACCATCGTGATCGGCCAGGACGTCAAGGTGCAGCCGGCGGCGGTGACCCACGGCAGCCTGACCGTCACCATCACCGAAGACCCCATCGTCAGCCAGCCCAACGCGCTGGCCGGCGGACAGACCGCCGTGGTGCCGCGCTCGCGCGTGGATGCCCAGCAGGAAGCCAAGCCGATGTTCAAGTTCGGTCCCGGCACCTCTCTGGACGAGATCGTGCGTGCGGTCAACCAGGTGGGGGCCGCGCCTTCCGACCTGATGGCCATCCTCGAGGCGCTGAAGCAGGCGGGAGCCCTGCAGGCCGACCTGATCGTGATCTGAGGGTGACGACCATGGATTCCAGACTCGCAGCCGGACTCGACAACGGCGCCTACACCGACCTGAACCGGCTCAACCAGTTCAAGGTCGGCGGCGACACTGAGGGCAACATCAAGAAGGTCGCCCAGGAGTTCGAATCGCTGTTCCTCAACGAAATGATGAAGTCCATGCGCAAGGCGAACGAAGTGTTCGGCGAAGACAACTTCATGAACAGCAACGAGAGCAAGACCTACCAGGACATGCACGACCAGCAGCTGGCCGTGACCCTGTCGAAGAACAATGGCGGCATCGGCCTGGCCTCGGTGCTGGAGCGCCAGCTCAGCCAGATGAAGAGCGGTCCCAAGCGGGTCAACCCCTTCGCCCAGGTCGAGTCGCCCAACGCCACTGCCCGTGCCGGCGCATTCAAGCCGGCGGGCGAGGGCGGCGCTGCTCGCGACGACTCGGCGCTGCTCAACCAGCGCCGCCTGAGCCTGCCGAGCAAACTCACCGATCGCCTGCTGGCCGGCATCGTGCCCGCCACCGAGGCGCAGCCGCTGGCCGGCAGCGACTGGGTGCCGGCCCAGGCCAGCGCGGTGGCCGACGGCAAGCCGCTGGGGCTGAACGACAGCGCGGCCGTCAGCGGCCGCAGCGTGGCCCAGCCGCCGCTGGCCAAGGGCAAGTCCGCTTTCGCCTCGGCGGCGGAGTTCGTCCAGACCATGCTGCCGCTGGCCGAGGAGGCCGCGCAGAAGATCGGCGTCGATGCCCGCTACCTGGTCGCCCAGGCCGCGCTGGAAACCGGCTGGGGCAAGTCCATCATCCGCCAGGCCGACGGCTCCAGCAGTCACAACCTGTTCGGCATCAAGGCCCACGGCGGCTGGCAGGGTGAGTCGGCCCGCGTGCTGACCACCGAATACAAGGGTGGCGAGGCGGTCAAGGAGGCGGCTTCCTTCCGCGCCTACGACTCGTACCGGCAGAGCTTCAACGACTACGTGAGCTTCCTCCAGGGCAACGGCCGTTACCAGGAAGCCCTGGCCGTCACTGACAAGCCCGAGAGTTTCGTGCGCGAGCTGCAGCAGGCGGGGTACGCCACCGATCCCCAGTACGCCCGCAAAATCTCGCAGATCGCCCGGCAGATGCAGACCTACCAGGCTGTGGCCGCCGCCGACAGCCCGACCACAAGGACCTGAGAGCTGAATCATGGCTGACCTGTTGAACATCGGCCTGTCCGGCCTTGCCGCGTACAAGACGTCGCTGGCGGTCACCGGCCACAACATCACCAACGTCAACACCCCGGGCTACTCCCGGCAGGACGCGGTGCAGGCCACGCGCGTCCCGCAGTTCAGCGGCGCCGGCTACATCGGCTCGGGCACCACGCTGGTCGACGTGCGGCGCATCTACAACGAATTCCTCACCACCCAGGTGCGTTCCAGCACGGCGCTGAACAGCGACGTGTCCGCCTACCTGAGCCAGATCAACCAGCTCGACTCCCTGCTGGCGGGCAGCACCACCGGTATCACCCCGGGCCTGCAGAAGGTCTTCGCGGCCCTGCAGACCGCCGCGGAAGACCCGGCCAACATCCCCGCGCGGCAGCTCGCGCTGTCCGAGGCGGAAGGCCTGGCCAAGCGCTTCAACACCGTCTACGACCGGCTCTACGAACAGAACGCGTTCATCAACAAGCAGCTCTCGGCGGTGACCGACCAGGTCAACCAGCTAGCCACCTCCATCGCCGGCTACAACGACGCCATCGCCGTGGCCCAGGCCAACGGCAACCAGCCCAATGACCTGCTGGACGCCCGCGACGAGGCGGTGCGCAAGCTCTCCGAGTTCATCGGCGTCACCGTGGTACCGCAGGAGGGCAGCGGCTACAACATCTTCATCGGCTCCGGGCAGCCGCTGGTGGTGGGCGCCAAGGCGTCGCGCCTGGAGGTGGTGCCCGGGCAGTCGGACCCGCTGCGCAGCGAGATCCAGTTCATCAGCGGCAACTCCCGGCAGAACGTCACCTCGCTGATCACCGGCGGCGAGATGGGCGGCCTGATCCGCTACCGCCAGGATGTACTGGATACGTCGCTGAACTCGGTGGGCCGTCTGGCGCTGTCGATCACCGACCAGATCAACCGCCAGCTGGGGCAGGGGCTGGACCTCAATGGCCAGTTCGGCAACGAGCTGTTCCGTCCGCTCAACGATCCGCTGCTGCTGTCCCAGCGCAGCCTGGCGCGAGTGGGCAACAGCGATCCGCTGGCCAATCTCAACGTCAGCATCACCGACACCACCCGGCTGACCACCAGCGACTACGAGGTGGAGTTCACCAGCGCCACCGAATACGTGGTGCGGCGGACGTCCGACGGCACCCTGTTCCCGCCGACCCCGGGCACCTTCGACATCACCACGGTGCCGGCGCCCGAGGTGGACGGTTTCTCCCTCGGCGTGGCGACCGGCACCTTCGCCGCGGGCGATCGCTTCATGGTGATGCCGACCCGCAATGCCGGCAGCCACATGCGCGCCGACATGAAGAACCCGGAGGAGCTGGCCTTCGCCGCGCCGCTGAAGGCAGAGACCAGTCCGGCCAATATCGGGACCGGGAAGATCACCCAGCCCACGCTGCTCACCGAGATCGACATCTACGATCCGGCCGCCCAGGCCGACCTGGAAACCAGTCTGCGCAACGCGCCGCCGCTGCGCATCGTCATGGGCGCCGGCGGTGGTTCGACCCAGAGCTACGATGTGGTGGACATCAACGGCAACGTGATCGATACCGGCACCATCGTGCCGGGGCAGAACAACGCCATCACCATCAGCGTGCCGGCTTCGGCCGGGCCTCCACCGGTGCCGAGCGCCTTCGACTACGAGGTGACCATCAGCGGGCGACCGGAGGCGGGTGACAATTTCTCGGTGTCGTTCAACACCAACGGGGTGTCGGACAACCGCAACGCGCTGAAACTGGTCGACCTGCAGAACAAGGCCGTGATCGGCGTCAATCCGCTGGCGCCGGACACCACCGGGGCGAGCTTCACCGATTCCTATGGCGACCTGGTCGAGCGGGTGGGAACGCTTACCAGCCAGGCGCGCGTCGACAGCGAGGCCACCGGGGCGATCCTCAAGCAGGCGACCGACAACCGCGACTCGGTGTCGGCGGTGAACCTGGACGAGGAGGCCGCCAAGCTCATCCAGTTCGAACAGTACTACCAGGCATCCGCGCAAATCATTCAAGTTGCGCGTAGTCTGTTCGATACGCTGATCAACTCGTTCTGACGAGCTTTCGCCAGGGCCGGGAGGCCAGACCATGGTAATGCGCATTTCTTCCATCCAGGCATTCAACAACGGCGTGTCCGGCCTGGGTCGCAACTATGCCAACCTGATCCGCACCCAGGAGCAGATCAGCAGCGGCAACCGAATTCTCACTCCCGCGGACGACCCCGTGGCCTCGGTGCGTCTGCTGCAGCTGGAGCAGCAGCAGGCCGTGCTCGGCCAGTACAAGGACAACCTGACCGCGGCGAAGAACAGCCTGACCCAGGAGGAGACCACCCTCGACTCCGTCAACACCGTCCTGCAGCGCGTGCGCGAACTGGCGGTGCGCGCGGGCGGCGGTACGCTGTCGGCCGATGACCGCAAGTCCATCGCCAAAGAGCTGGAGCAGCGCGAGGCCGAGCTGCTCAACCTGATGAACAGCCGCAACGCCCGTGGCGAGTACCTGTTCAGCGGCTTTCTCGGCAAGAATGCGCCGTTCGTCCGTAATCCGGACGGCACCTACTCCTATTTCGGTGACGAAGGGCAGCGCAGCCTGCAGGTGGCCAGTTCCACCAATGTGGCGATCAACGACAACGGCAAGCGCCTCTTCGAAGAGGTGAGCAACGCCAACCGGGTGCAGGGTACCGGGGGCGTCAACAATCCGGCCCTGCCGACGCCGCCCTTGCCGGCGACCACCATTCCCGCCGTGCCTGCCAGCGACCAGCGGGTGTTCGTGTCTCCGGGGCTGGTCGAGGACAATCGGGCGTTCAATGCCGACTTCCGCAGCGGCGAGCCATATTCGCTGACGTTCGTCAGCGGCAAGGAATTCCGCATCTACGATGCCTCGGGCGCCGACGTCACCTCGGAAATACCCGGAGGTGGGCAGATCGACCCGCTGGTGAGCGGTGGCAACGCCATCAACTTCCGCGGCATGCGCTTCCAGCTCGACGTGGTGCTGAAGGATGGCGACAACGCCATGGACCTGGACAACCTGCTGGCCGATACCGCCACACCGGGCACCCCGGGGATCGGCACCCACAGCTTCACCCTGCAGTCCGCACCCACCGAGTTCGCGGTGACGCGCTCCTCCACCAACGCATCGGCTGCGGTGATCTCCGGCGGCAGCGTGGTCAACCAGACGGTGTTCAACAGCCAGTTCCCCACCTCGGGTGTGGTGCTGAAGTTCACCGACGACACCAATTTCGAGGTCTACGCCCAGCCGATGGGGCCGAACAGCCCCGTGCTGGCCACCGGCACGGCGGCGGGCCCGTATCCGTCGAACTTCACGGTCTATGGCGCCGAATTCAGCATGTCCGGCCCGGCCAGCGCCGCGGGCGGCGACGAATTCGTCGTGCAGCCGCAGTTCCAGGAACAGCGCAGCATCCTCAACACCATCTCCCGTCTGCGCCAGGCGCTGGAGTCCTCGCCTACCTCGCCGGCCGGCAACCTGGCCATCCGCGACGAAGTGGCGATCGCCCTGAAGAACCTGGACAATGGTATGGGCAGCGTGCTGGAAGTGCAGACGGAGATCGGCGCGCGGCTCAACCTGATCGACACCACCGAGGTCGACAACGAGGACGTCACGCTGGTGAACAAGGCCGTGCAGGCCGACCTGCGCGAGCTGGACTACGCCGAAGCGCTGTCGCGCCTGTCGTTCCAGACCATCATTCTCGAGGCGGCGCAGCAGAGCTACGTGAAGATCGCGGGGCTGAACCTGTTCAACCAGCTGCGCTGAAGTCTTTCCGGGCTTCGCCTGGCTTTTCCGCTGCTCAGGCGCCCGCGTTGCGCGGGTAGGGGAGGCAGGAGGGAGAGGGCGATGCCTCTCCCGTGCCGGGGCTCAGTCGAGCAGTTCGGGGGGAATGTTGCCGCCGTTGTCGGCCAGTTTCTGCAGCACGGTCTTGTGCAGCCAGATGTTCATCTGTGCCGAATCGCCCATCTTCTCCGCGGGGCAGCCCAGTTCGGTCGCCAGTTCCTTGCGCGCGGTCAGGCTGCTGTCTATGCCGAGCAGCTTGAGCAGGTCGACGATCGACGTCTTCCAGTTGAGTTTTTCCGGATGCTTGGCGGCTAGGTCCTCCAGCTTGCTCGTCACATCCACCGCACTCACTGCTTGCGGTGCCGACTGCGGTGCCGAATCGGCAGGGGGCGCAGCAGGCGCCTCGGCGGCTTCCGCCTTGGTGCCGAAGCCGAGTACGTCGAGTATCTTTCCGAAAAGGCTCATGGAACGGTTCCTTGTGTGTGATACGGGACCCGTAGCATAGACCATGATGGCGCCTGGCAGGGCGTTTCAGGCGTGTCATCGTTTGTGCGAATTTGCGCAGGTGACTTCTGTAAGTCGAGCCACTAGAATGCTCGCCTTTGATTCTGGGGCCGGAACGCCCGGCCATGTCTGTGCAACGAGGAATATCCATGCAAGTTTCTGTTGAAAGCACCTCCGCTCTCGAGCGCCGCATGACCATCGGCGTGCCTGCCGAGCGCATCGAGACCGAAGTGACCAAGCGTCTGCAACAGACTGCCCGTCGTGCCAAGATCCCTGGCTTCCGTCCTGGCAAGGTGCCGATGAACGTCATCCGCCAGCGCTATGAAGACTCCGCCCGTCAGGAAGCCCTGGGCGACCTGATCCAGGCCACCTTCTACGAAGCCATCGTCGAGCAGAAGCTGAACCCGGCCGGCGCTCCGTCCGTCGAGCCCAAGACCTTCGAGAAGGGCAAGGACCTCGAGTACATCGCCACCTTCGAAGTATTCCCGGAAATCCAGCTGGCCGGTTTCGACGGCATCGCGGTCGAGCGCCTGCAGGCCGAGGTGAATGATGCTGACCTCGACAACATGCTGGAAATCCTGCGCAAGCAGAACACCCGTTTCGAGGTTGTCGAGCGTGCCGCCGAGAACGGCGATCAGCTGAGCATCGACTTCGTCGGCAAGATCGACGGCGAAGCCTTCGCCGGCGGCACCGCCAAGGGCACCTCGCTGGTGCTGGGCTCCGGCCGCATGATCCCGGGCTTCGAGGATGGCCTGGTCGGCGCCAAGGCGGGTGAAGAGCGTGTGGTCACCCCGACCTTCCCGGACGACTATCAGAATCTGGACCTGGCCGGCAAGACTGCCGAGTTCACCATCACCGTCAACAGCGTGTCCGCCCCGCAACTGCCGGAGCTGAACGACGACTTCTTCGCCCTGTTCGGCATCTCCGAAGGCGGCCTGGAAGGCTTCCGCGCCGAAGTACGCAAGAACATGGAGCGCGAACTGCGCCAGGCTATCAAGACCAAGGTCAAGAACCAGGTGATGGAAGGCCTGCTGGCCGCCAACCCGGTGGAAGTGCCGAAGGCCCTGATCGGCAACGAAGTCAACCGTCTGCGCGTGCAGGCCGTCCAGCAGTTCGGTGGCAACATCAAGCCGGACCAACTGCCGGCCGAGCTGTTCGAAGAGCAGGCCAAGCGCCGCGTCGTGCTGGGCCTGATCGTCGCCGAAGTGGTCAAGCAGAGCGAACTGAAGGCCGATGAGGCGCGCGTTCGCGAGCTGATCGAGGAAATGGCCTCCGCCTATCAGGAGCCGCAGCAGGTCGTGGCCTGGTACTACAAGAACGACCAGCAACTGAACGAAGTGCGTTCGGTTGTACTGGAAGAACAAGTTGTAGATACTGTCCTGCAGAAGGCCAGCGTGACCGATAAAGCGGTCTCCTACGAAGAAGCGGTCAAGCCGGCGGAAACCCCGCAAGCTGCCTGATCCCTCGCCTCGTTCGAGCACAACCATAAGCCAGCCTTCGCGCTGGCTTATGCGTCTTTAGAGACATGACTATTAGGGAGAGATCGCTAGACATGTCGCATCATTCTTTCATGAACACCATGCCTGACATCCAAGCCGCCGGCGGCCTCGTGCCGATGGTGATCGAGCAGTCCGCTCGCGGCGAACGCGCCTACGACATCTACTCCCGTCTGCTAAAGGAGCGGGTGATCTTCCTGGTCGGCCAGGTCGAGGACTACATGGCCAACCTGGTCGTGGCCCAGCTGCTATTCCTCGAAGCCGAGAACCCGGACAAGGACATCCACCTGTACATCAACTCGCCGGGCGGTTCGGTGACCGCCGGCATGTCGATCTACGACACCATGCAGTTCATCAAGCCCGACGTGTCCACCATCTGCATCGGCCAGGCCTGCAGCATGGGTGCGTTGCTGCTGGCTGGCGGCGCCGCCGGCAAGCGCTACTGCCTGCCGCATTCGCGCATGATGATCCACCAGCCGCTGGGCGGCTTCCAGGGCCAGGCCTCGGACATCGAGATCCACGCCCGCGAGATCCTCACTATCCGCGAGCGCCTGAACAAGATCCTGGCCGACCACTGCAAGCAGCCCATCGACGTGATCGCCCGCGATACCGACCGCGACAACTTCATGAGCGGCGAGGAAGCGGTCAAGTATGGCCTCATCGACCAGGTCCTGAACAAGCGCCAACTGGCCGTATGACCTGCGCCACAGCGTAGCGGCCGGACATATCCGGCCGTCCCGCAGGGTTGAAAATGCCCGCAATTGCCTTCATCTTGTGTTTCATGCCTACCGTATTGGATCGATCGAATGACTGACACCCGCAACGGCGAGGACAACGGCAAGCTGCTCTACTGCTCTTTCTGCGGCAAAAGCCAGCACGAAGTGCGCAAGCTGATCGCCGGCCCCTCGGTCTTTATCTGCGACGAGTGCGTCGACCTGTGCAACGACATCATCCGCGAGGAGGTGCAGGAAGCCCAGGCCGAGAGCAGCGCTCACAAGTTGCCCGCGCCCAAGGAAATCAGCGGCATCCTGGATCAGTACGTGATCGGTCAGGAACGTGCCAAGAAGGTGCTGTCCGTAGCCGTTTACAACCACTACAAGCGCCTCAATCAGCGCGACAAGAAAGACGATGTCGAGCTGGGCAAGAGCAACATCCTGCTCATCGGCCCGACCGGCTCCGGCAAGACCCTGCTGGCCGAGACCCTGGCGCGCCTGCTCAACGTACCCTTCACCATCGCCGACGCCACCACCCTGACCGAGGCCGGTTACGTGGGCGAGGACGTCGAGAACATCATCCAGAAGCTGCTGCAGAAGTGCGACTACGACGTCGAGAAGGCCCAGATGGGCATCGTCTACATCGACGAAATCGACAAGATCTCGCGCAAGTCGGACAACCCGTCCATCACCCGCGACGTGTCGGGCGAGGGC
Organism: Pseudomonas sp. GD04015; assembly: GCF_029837675.1. Taxonomy (NCBI): domain Bacteria; kingdom Pseudomonadati; phylum Pseudomonadota; class Gammaproteobacteria; order Pseudomonadales; family Pseudomonadaceae; genus Pseudomonas; species Pseudomonas sp. GD04015. The sequence continues at coordinate 51,005 of NZ_JAOEEE010000008.1, forward strand.
GTGCAGCAGGCGCTGCTCAAGCTGATCGAGGGCACCGTCGCCTCGGTTCCGCCGCAGGGTGGCCGCAAGCATCCGCAACAGGAGTTCCTGCAGGTCGACACCCGCAACATCCTGTTCATCTGCGGTGGTGCCTTCGCCGGTCTGGAGAAGGTCATCCAGGCGCGTTCGACCAAGGGTGGCATCGGTTTCAATGCCGAGGTTCGCAGCCAGGATCTGGGCAAGCGGGTCGGCGAGGCGCTGCGTGAGGTCGAGCCGGACGATCTGGTCAAGTTCGGCCTGATTCCGGAGTTCGTCGGCCGCCTGCCGGTCATCGCCACCCTCGACGAGCTGGACGAGGCGGCGCTGATGCAGATCCTCACCGAGCCGAAGAACGCGCTGACCAAGCAGTACGGCAAGCTGTTCGAGATGGAAGGCGTGGACCTGGAGTTCCGTGCCGACGCGCTCAAGGCCGTGGCCAACAAGGCGCTGGAGCGCAAGACCGGTGCCCGTGGCCTGCGTTCGATCCTCGAGGGCGTTTTGCTCGACACCATGTACGACATTCCCTCGCAGAGCGACGTCAGCAAGGTGGTGATCGACGAAAGCGTGATCGAAGGCAGTTCGAAGCCGCTGCTGATCTACGAAAGCAGCGAGCCGCCGGCCAAGGCTGCGCCGGACGTATGACGTCTGCAAGTCGTTGAAACAAAGGGCCCTGCGGGGCCCTTTGCTTTTCCGACGTTCTCGCTTGTTTTTTCCAGGGGGCGGCCCCATCTTAGGTCCAAGGGTACTCCCGTCCGTTTACGGCCGAATGGCCGCCGTAGAGCTGAAATCATGAAGACAACCATCGAATTGCCTCTCCTGCCGCTGCGTGATGTGGTGGTCTACCCACACATGGTCATCCCGCTGTTCGTCGGTCGCGAGAAGTCCATCGAGGCTCTGGAGGCCGCGATGTCCGGCGACAAGCAGATCCTCCTGCTGGCACAGCGCAACCCGGCGGACGACGACCCGGGAGAGGAGGCGCTCTACCGCATGGGCACGGTGGCCACCGTACTGCAGCTGCTCAAGCTGCCCGACGGCACGGTCAAGGTGCTGGTCGAGGGCGAGCAGCGCGGCGCCATCCAGAAATTCATCGAAGTGGACGGTCACTGCCGCGCCGAGGTGCAGCTGCTCGACGAGACCGAGGTCGCCGAGCGCGAGTCGGAAGTCTTCACCCGCAGCCTGCTCAGCCAGTTCGAGCAGTACGTGCAGCTGGGCAAGAAGGTGCCGGCCGAAGTCCTGTCTTCGCTGAACAGCATCGACGAGCCGGCGCGCCTGGTGGATACCATGGCCGCCCACATGGTGCTGAAGATCGAGCAGAAGCAGGAAATCCTCGAAATCACCGGCTTGGCCGAGCGTGTTGAGCACGTGCTGGCCCTGCTGGATGCCGAAATCGACCTGCTGCAGGTCGAGAAGCGCATCCGCGGCCGGGTCAAGAAGCAGATGGAGCGCAGCCAGCGCGAGTACTACCTGAATGAGCAGATGAAGGCCATTCAGAAGGAACTGGGCGACATAGACGAAGGCCACAACGAGCTCGACGAGCTGAAGAAGCGTATCGAGAACGCCGGCCTGACCAAGGAAGCCCATGCCAAGGCCAATGCCGAGCTGAACAAGCTCAAGCAGATGTCGCCGATGTCGGCCGAGGCCACGGTCGTGCGCTCCTACATCGACTGGCTGACCAACGTGCCGTGGAAGGCCGAGAGCAAGGTGCGCCTGGACCTGGCCCGTGCCGAGGACATCCTGGAGGCCGACCACTTCGGTCTGGAAGAGGTGAAGGAGCGCATCCTCGAGTACCTCGCCGTGCAGAAGCGGGTGAAGAAGCTCAAGGGCCCGGTGCTCTGCCTGGTCGGCCCGCCCGGCGTGGGCAAGACCTCGCTGGCCGAGTCCATCGCCCGCGCCACCAACCGCAAGTTCGTGCGCATGGCCTTGGGCGGCGTGCGCGACGAGGCCGAGATCCGTGGTCATCGCCGTACCTACATCGGCTCCATGCCCGGCCGCCTGATCCAGAAGCTGACCAAGGTCGGCGTGCGCAACCCGCTGTTCCTGCTCGACGAGATCGACAAGATGGGCAGCGACATGCGTGGCGATCCGGCCTCGGCCCTGCTGGAGGTGCTGGACCCGGAGCAGAACCACAATTTCAACGACCATTACCTGGAGGTCGACTACGACCTCTCGGACGTGATGTTCATCTGCACCGCCAACTCCATGAACATCCCCGGGCCGCTGCTCGACCGCATGGAGGTCATCCGCCTGCCGGGCTACACCGAGGACGAGAAGGTCAACATCGCCATCAAGTACCTGACGCCCAAGCAGGTCCAGGCCAACGGCCTGAAGAAAGGCGAACTCGAGTTCGAGGAAGCGGCGATTCGCGACATCATCCGCTACTACACCCGCGAGGCGGGCGTGCGCAGCCTGGAGCGGCAGATTTCCAAGGTCTGCCGCAAGGTGGTCAAGGAGCACGCCAAGGAGAAGCGCATCAAGGTATTGGTCTCCGCCGATTCGCTCGAGCATTACCTGGGTGTGCGCCGCCATCGCTTCGGCCTGGCCGAGCAGCAGGATCAGATCGGCCAGGTCACCGGGCTCGCCTGGACCCAGGTCGGCGGCGAGCTGCTGACCATCGAGACCGCCGTGGTGCCAGGCAAGGGGCAGCTGATCAAGACCGGTTCGCTGGGTGACGTGATGGCCGAATCGATGACGGCGGCGCTGACCGTCGTGCGCAGCCGGGCCAAGAGCCTCGGCATCGCCCCGGACTTCCACGAGAAACGCGACGTGCACATTCACATGCCCGAAGGCGCCACGCCGAAGGATGGTCCGAGCGCGGGCATCGGTTTGTGCACTGCCCTGGTGTCCGCACTGACGCAGATTCCGGTACGGGCCGACGTGGCGATGACCGGTGAGATCACCCTGAGGGGGCAGGTGCTCGCGATCGGTGGTCTCAAGGAAAAACTCCTGGCCGCCCATCGGGGTGGAATCAAGACCGTGATCATCCCGGAAGAGAATGTTCGCGATCTCAAGGAAATTCCGGAAAATATTAAGCAGGACCTGACCATTAAGCCGGTTAAATGGATTGACGAGGTCCTGCAAATTGCGCTGCAATACGCCCCGGAGCCCTTGCCCGATGCGGCTCCCGAGATGGTTGCAAAGGATGACACTCGCGAGACTGATTCCAAGGAGCGAATCAGCACGCATTAGGCCGAAGGCTTCCTTGACACTTTTTTCGAGCCCTTGTTATAAAGCGGCTCTTATGTGTCGGCAGGCCCTTCAGCACCCGCTTTGCTTACACCAAAACTAAGAAACAAACTCAACAGAAATAAGGGGACTTAAGAGTGAACAAGTCGGAACTGATTGATGCCATCGCCGCATCCGCTGATATCCCGAAAGCTGTTGCCGGCCGCGCGCTGGACGCAGTGATCGAATCCGTCACTGGCGCTCTGAAGGCTGGTGATTCTGTGGTGCTGGTTGGCTTCGGCACTTTCGCTGTCAAAGAGCGCGCTGCTCGTACCGGCCGTAACCCGCAAACCGGCAAGCCGATCAAGATCGCCGCTGCCAAGATTCCTGGCTTCAAGGCCGGCAAGGCTCTGAAAGACGCCGTAAACTAAGCGTCTCTCAGGCCTTTGCCTCATCGGTTCGGGCGAGCCCGGGCCGATGCGAAGCGGAGTCCATCCGCTAGATCAGTTATGAGAAGGCGCATCCTCGGATGCGCCTTTCTTTTATCCAGATTCACACCCGCGCTGCATGGCTGCTTGTTCAGTGCAGCCGTTTCGGGGGAAGCATGCTGCAGAACATCAGGGACAATTCCCAGGGCTGGATCGCCAAGACCATCATCGGCGTGATCGTCGTGCTCATGGCTCTGACCGGCTTCGACGCCATCATCCAGTCCACCAGCAACAGCCGCAACGCGGCATCGGTCAACGATCAAGACATCACCGTGGACAGCCTCAACTCGGCCATGGAGATGCAGCGCCGCCAACTGGCACAGCAGTTCGGCAAGGATTTCGATATCTCGCTGCTGGACGACAATCTGCTGCGCAAGTCCGCTCTGGACAATCTGATCGGACGCACGCTTCTCATCCAGGGCACCCAAGAGGCCGGCATGGGCATCTCCGATGCCGCGCTGGATCAGGTGATCCTCAAGGAGCCGGCTTTCCAGATCAACGGCAAGTTCGAGCCGGCCCGCTTCGACCAGGTGCTGCGCCAGCAGGGCATGACCCGCATCCAGTTCCGCGAGAGGCTGCGCGAGGACCTGATGGTGAGCCAGCTTCAGGCCACCCTGGCCGGCAGCAATTTCGTCACCGAGCCTGAGCTGCAGGACTTCGTGCGTTTGGATCGGCAGACCCGCGACTTCGCCACCCACACCATCGCGGCGGACCCGAAGGCTGTCGAGGTCACGGACGATGAGGTGAAGGCCTATTACGACGAGCATGCCGACCAGTTCATGAGCACCGAGAAGGTGGTGGTCGAGTACGTCGAGCTGAAGAAGGATCGCTTCTTCGCGGAAGCTCAGGCTAGCGACGCCGAGCTGCAGGAGCTGTATCAGAAGGAGATCGTCAACCTCGCCGAGCAGCGCCATGCGGCGCACATACTGGTGGAGGTGAACGACCAGCAGAACGAAGAGCAGGCCAAGGCCAAGCTCGAAGAGGCGGCTGAGCGCATCAAGAAGGGCGAGGACTTCGCCGCCGTGGCCAAGGAGGTTTCCCAGGATCCGGGTTCCGCCAGCAATGGTGGTGATCTGGGCTTCGCGGGACCGGGCGTGTACGACCCGGAGTTCGAGAAGTCCCTCTACGAGCTGAAGAAGGGCGAGGTATCGGCGCCCGTGCGCAGTGTGTTCGGCTGGCACCTGATCAAGCTGCTGGACGTGCAGGCTCCCGAGATTCCGAGCTTCGCCAGCCTGAAGGAGAAGCTGGAGCGTGACATCAAGACCCAGCAGGTGGAGCAGCGCTTCGTCGATGCCGCCAAGAAGCTGGAAGAGGCGAGCTTCGAGGCCTCCGATCTTTCCCAGCCTGCCCAGGAGCTGGGCCTGCAGGTACAGACCAGCGGCGCGTTCGGCCGCGAGGGTGGCGAAGGTATCGCGGCCAACCGTCAGGTCGTGCAGGCGGCTTTCAGCCCGGAAGTGCTGGAAGACGGTGCCAACAGCGGTGCCATCGAACTGGACCCGGACACCACCTTGGTCCTGCGCCTGAAAGAGCACAAGAAATCCGCGCTCATGCCACTGGAAGAGGTTTCCGCCGGCATTCATGAAAACCTGGCGCGCAAGAAAGCCGGTGAGGCCGCCAAGGCCGAGGGCGAGGCCATGGTGGCCGAGCTGGACAAGGCAGCCGTCAAGGACTGGAAGGTGGTCCAGGCTGCCACCCGCAACCAGGAGGGCGTCGAGCCCGAAGTGCTGCAGGCGCTGTTCCGCATGGCCAAGCCCGGCGAAGACGGCAAGCCGATCTACTCGGGCGTCAGCCTCGGCAACGGCGACTACGTGGTGGTGCGTCTGGACGGTATCGGCCAGACCAAGAGCGAGCTGAGCGAAGAGGAAAAGGCCAGCTACAGCCGCTTCCTGTCCTCGCGTGGTGGCCAGCAGGACTTCGCCGCCTACCGCCAGCAACTGCAGGAAAAGGCGGATATCGAGCGCTTCTGAGCTGATATCCCTTTCTTAGGGACGGAGCGAGCCGTGGCTCGTTTCAGCCCGTTTCTGATTCGCCTGCAAGGCGCGCTCAGGACGAAAAAGCCGACGAGTCTCTCGTCGGCTTTTTTGCTTCTGCGACCTATAGCCTTTTTCCCGGCATGAAAATCCTCCAGCACCAGTCAAACAGGGAGTGCGAGAGGAGTGCTGATTCATGCCTGCTATGCCATCTTTGGATAAGTTCGCTATGTTCTTATTCCGAGTAGTGCGGCATGGCTTTTGCTCTACTTGGAAAAAGGTCAATAAATTGTCAGCCTTCATGAACGACCAGGCATAACAATCATGAAAACAGTCATTCTGGCCGGCGGCTTGGGCACTCGCATCAGCGAGGAGTCCCACCTGCGGCCCAAGCCGATGATCGAGATAGGTGGCAAGCCGATCATCTGGCACATCATGAAGATCTACTCCCACTTCGGTATCAACGATTTCGTGATCTGCCTGGGCTACAAGGGCTACGTGATCAAGGAGTACTTCGCCAACTACTTCCTGCACATGTCCGACGTGACCTTCGACATGGCGGAAAACCGCATGCACATCCACAACCGTCACGCCGAGCCGTGGCGCGTGACCCTGGTCGATACCGGCGAGAGCACCGCCACTGGCGGACGCCTGAAGCGCGTGCGCGACTACATCGGCGATGAGACGTTCTGCCTGACCTACGGCGACGGCGTCTCCAACATCGACATCCCGCAGTTGATCGATTTCCATCGCAGCCACGGCAAACTGGCCACGGTGACCGCTGTGCAGCCTCCAGGGCGATACGGGGCTTTGGACGTGCAGGGGCAGCAGGTGCACGGTTTCCAGGAAAAGCCCCTGGGCGATGGCGGCTGGATCAATGGCGGATTCTTCGTGCTCGAGCCTGGCGTATTCGACTATATCGACGGGGACGACACGACCTGGGAGTACGAGCCGATGCGCCAACTGGCCGGGGAAGGCCAGCTGATGAGCCATCTGCACCGTGGCTTCTGGCAGCCGATGGATACCCTGCGTGATCGGGTTCTGCTCGAGGAGCGCTGGAAGAGCGGCGAGGCGGAATGGCAGCTATGGCGCTGAATCCGGCGTTCTGGGCGGGGCGCCGGGTCCTTCTCACCGGGCACACCGGCTTCAAGGGGGGCTGGCTGGCCTTGTGGCTGCGCGAGCTGGGGGCGCAGGTCCATGGCTATTCGCTGCCCGCCGCTACCACGCCATCGTTGTGGCAGGAAGCGCGGCTGATGGATGTGGTGCCCGGCACCCTGGCCGATGTTCGCGACGCCGAGACGCTGTCCCGGGCGGTCGCGCAGTTCCGCCCCGAGATCGTCCTGCACCTGGCCGCACAGGCGCTGGTACGCGAGTCCTACCGGACGCCGGCGGATACCTACGCGACTAACGTCATGGGCACGCTCAACCTGCTCGAGGCGGTGCGTCGTTGCGATTCGGTGCGCGCCGTCGTGGTGGTGACCAGCGACAAGTGCTACGAGAACCGCGAATGGCTGTGGCCGTACCGCGAACAGGACATCCTCGGCGGACACGACCCCTATAGCAGCAGCAAGGCCTGCACCGAGCTGCTCTGCGCCTCCTGGCGCGAATCCTTCCTGCGCGAGGCCGGCATCGCCCTGGCCACGGCCCGGGCGGGCAACGTACTCGGAGGGGGCGACTGGTCGGCCGACCGGCTGCTGCCCGATATCCTGCGCGCCTGGCAGGCGGAGCAGTCGCCGGTCCTGCGTTATCCCCAGGCGGTACGGCCCTGGCAGCATGTGCTGGAACCGCTCGGCGGCTACCTGCGCCTGGCACAGGCGCTGGTGGAGCAGGGCGACTCCGTGGCCTCGGCCTGGAACTTCGGACCCGATGCCGAGGGCCTGGTCAGTGTCGGCGAACTGGTCGAGCGGCTGGCCCGGCACTGGCCCGGCGAGGCGCGCTGGAGCATCGATGCCACGGCGCAGCCGCACGAGGCAGGCCTGCTCTCGCTGGACTCCACCAAGGCCCGCGTACAATTGGGCTGGCGACCGCGCTGGTCGCTGGAGCAGGCTCTCGCACGGACCCTCGACTGGCATCGGGCCTGGCAGGCTGGCGAAGACATGCAGACATTCAGCCGCGCACAGATCGCGGCCTATCAGGGCGAAACCCCATGAGCGAGCAGACGGCGCAGCAGTTGCGCCAGCAGATAGCCGAACTGGTGGGCCGCTATGCGGAACTGCAGCTGGCGCCAGCCCCGTTCGTTCCCGGCCAGGCTGTGGTGCCGCCTTCCGGCAAAGTGATCGGCGCCCCTGAACTGCAGGCCATGACCGAGGCCGTGCTGGACGGCTGGCTGACCACCGGGCGCTTCAACCAGGCGTTCGAGAAACGCCTGGCGCGCTACCTCGGCCGGCGCGGCGTGCTCACCGCCAACTCCGGCTCCTCGGCCAACCTGCTGGCCTTCTCGGCGCTGACCTCGCCGCGCCTGGGCGAGCGGGCGATCCGCAAGGGCGACGAAGTGATCGGCGTGGCCGCCGGCTTCCCGACGACGGTCAACCCGATCCTGCAGTTCGGCGCGGTGCCGGTGTTCGTCGACATCGAACTGGGCACCTACAACATCGACCCGGCCCTGATCGAGGCGGCCATCGGTCCGCGTACCAAGGCCATCATGCTCGCCCATACCCTGGGCAACCCTTTCAACCTCAAGGTGGTCCGCGAGTTGTGCGATCGCTACGGCCTGTGGCTGATCGAGGATTGCTGCGACGCCCTCGGCTCGACCTACGAAGGACGCCTGGTCGGCGGCTTCGGCGACCTCGGCACCCTGAGCTTTTACCCAGCGCACCACATCACCATGGGTGAGGGCGGCGCGGTGTTCACCGATTCGCCGCTGCTCAAGCGCATCGTCGAGTCCTTCCGCGACTGGGGCCGCGACTGCTACTGCGCGCCCGGCGAGGACAACACCTGCGGCAAGCGCTTCGGCTGGCAGCTGGGCGAGCTGCCGGCGGGCTACGACCACAAGTACACCTACTCGCACCTGGGCTACAACCTGAAGATCACCGACATGCAGGCCGCCTGCGCCCTGGCGCAGATGGACCGGCTCGACGACTTCATCGCTGCGCGCCGGCGCAACTTCGCCTGGCTCAGCGAGCGCCTGGCCGGCTGTGCCGATCAGCTGATCCTGCCGCACGCCACGCCGGGCAGCGAGCCGTCCTGGTTCGGCTTCCCGCTGACCCTGCGCGATGGCTGCGGCGTCGAGCGGCTCGGCCTGCTGCGCCACCTGGAGGAACAGAAGGTCGGCACCCGCCTGCTGTTCGCCGGCAACCTGACCCGCCAGCCCTACCTGCACGGCCTCGAGTACCGGGTTTCCGGCGAGCTGACGGTGACCGACAAGGTGATGCGGGACACCTTCTGGATCGGCCTCTGGCCCGGCCTGGGCGAGGATCACCTGGAGCATGCCGCGCGCAGCCTGGAAAGCTATCTGCGGAGGCTGCGCTGATGCGCGCCTACGTGCTCTGCGGCGGCTTCGGCACGCGCCTGCGCAGCGTGACGGACGCGCAGAAGGCGCTGGTGCCTGTGCATGGCGAGCCCTTCCTGGCGCGGGTGCTGCGCCAGCTGGGGCAGGCCGGCATCGACGAGGCGGTGCTGTGCGCCCACTATCGTGCCGACCAGTTGGCCGAACAACTTGACGCATTGGCCGCCGGTTCCGGACTGAGGCTGGAAATGGTGGTCGAGCGCGAGCCGCTGGGCACCGGCGGCGCCCTGCTCAACGCCCTGCGCGAGCGGCCGCCGCATGGCCGCTACCTGGCGCTCAACGCCGACACCTTCCTCGATCCGGAAGGCTACCGGCTGGCGGCCCAGGGCGAAGGCAACGCGCTGCTGGCCGTGCGGGTCGCCGACCGCAGCCGCTACGGCAGCCTGGCGCTGGATGCCGCGGGCCTGCTGGTCGCCCTGCGGGAAAAGGGGCAGGGTGGCGAGGGCCTGATCAACGCGGGTGTCTACGCTTTCACCCATGAGGCGTTCGCTGCCGTGCCCGTGCATGCCTGCTCGATGGAGCACGATCTGCTGCCGGCCTTGCTCGAACGGCAGCCGGTCAGGGTCATTGAGTACGCCGGGCGCTTCATCGACATCGGTACGCCGGAGTCGCTCGAACGCTACGCCAACGAATTCCACCCGGATGCTTCCTCATGAGCTTACTCGTGCAGACCCTCAGCATCGGCGAAGGCCAGAGCATCCTCGATGCGGTCAAGTGCATCGAGGCGGGCGATCTGCAGATCGCCTTCGTCGTCGCCGAGGATCGCCGCCTGCTCGGCGTGGTGACCAACGGCGACGTGCGCCGCCATCTGCTGCAGGGCGGGCACACCGATCTGCCGGTCACGGCCTGCATGAACCGCCAGTTCCGCGCGGTGCAGGCCGATGCGACGCGCGAGGAGCTGCTGAAGGTCTTCGACCTCGGCTACAACGCCATTCCCGGTGTGGACGAGCAGGGCCGCCTGGTCGAGGTGTACACCCGGCTGATGGCTGCCAGTGCGGAGGTGCCGGTGCTGGCCCGGGCCCGCGCGCCGGTGCGCATGAGCTTCTGCGGCGGCGGCGCGGACCTGACCTATTTCTTCATCGACCACCCGGCGGCGGTACTCAGTTGCACCGTGGGGCTGTACGCCCACGCCACCCTGGTGCCGCGCGACGATGAGCAGATCCGCATCTTCTCCGAGGACCTGGGGAACGAGGAGCACTACGCCTCCATCGCGGAACTGCTGGTTGCCGCCGACAAGAGTCTGCTGGCGACCATCGTGGCGGTGATCAAGCCCAAGTACGGCTTCGATCTGTACCTGCGCTCGGATTTCCCGGTGGGCTCCGGGCTGGGTGGTTCCTCGGCGGCCACGACCGCCACCATCGCGGCATTCAACGAGCTGCGCCAGGACCGCTGGAGCACCTACGAGATCGCCGAGCTGGCTTTCCAGGCGGAGCGCCTGTGTTTCGGCATCGCTGGCGGCTGGCAGGATCAGTACGCCTCGGCATTCGGCGGCTTCAACCTCATCGAGTTCGAGAACCAGCGCAACCTGGTCCATCCGATCCGCCTGGAGGATGCGATCCGCAACGAGCTGGAATCCTGCCTGGTGCTCTGTGACACGGGGATTTCCCACGATTCGGGGCGTCTGCATGAGTTGCAGCGCGAGGAGATCGAGGCTGAGTCGTCGCAGACCGAACTGCTCAGTGCCAGCGTGACCCTGTGCCGGCGCATGCACCGCTACCTGATCCGTGGCGAGCTGCGCGACTTCGGCAAGTGCCTGGACGAGGCGTGGCAGCTGAAGAAGCGCTTCTCCTCGGCGATCAGCCACGGTCGTCTCGACGACATCTATGACGCTGCCCTGGCGGCCGGTTCCCTCGGCGGCAAGCTGCTGGGCGCCGGCGGCGGTGGCTTCTTCCTCTTCTACGTGCAGCCGCAGCATCGGCAGCGGGTGGTGCAGACGGTGCGCACGCTGGGCTGCCATACCCAGAACTTCCGTTTCGAGTCCTGCGGTGTCACTTCATGGCGAATGAAAATCCAATGACTTCCATGCTTCTAGACGGCATTCCGGTGGGTGACGAACGTGTCTTCGTCATCGCCGAGGTGGGCAACAATCACAACGGCTCGCTGGCGCTGGCCCGACAGCTGGTGGATGCGGCGCTGGACGCCGGCGCGGACTGCGTGAAGTTCCAGCTGCGCAACCGCGAGGCGCTGTATCGGCGCAAGGCCGACGGTTCGCGCGCCGAGGACCTGGGGGTCGAATACATCCAGGACCTGCTGGACAAGGTCGAGCTGAGCCTCGACGAGCACCGCCAGCTGCGCGCCTATTGCGCGGAGAAGGGCATCAGCTACCTGTGCACGCCGTGGGACGAACCCAGCGTCGATGCCCTGGCGAGTTTCGATGTCGCGGCGCTGAAGATCGCCTCGGCCGATCTCTGCAATCCCTATCTGATCGCCAAGGCGGCCAGCCTTGGCAAGCCGCTGATCCTGTCCACCGGCATGTCCTTCGAGCACGAGATCGTGCGTGCCATCGAGCAGCTGAACGCGCTCGGGGTGCCCTTCGCCCTGCTGCATTGCAACAGTGCCTATCCGGCGCCGGAGGCCGATATCCAACTCGGCTACCTGCGTCGGCTGCAGGAACTGCACGGCCTGATCGGCTACTCGGGCCACGAGCGCGGCATCGCGATCACCCTCGGCGCCGTCGCGTTGGGCGCCAAGCTGGTGGAGCGGCATATCACCCTGGATCGCGGCATGGAGGGGCCGGACCACCTGGCCAGCCTGGAGCCACAAGAGTTCCGCCAACTGGTGGAGGGCATCCGGCAACTGGAACTGGCGCTGCCCTGGCAGGGCCCCGGGCGTCACGCCAGCCAGGGCGAGCTGCTCAACCGGGAGAATCTCGGCAAGAGCGTCATCGCGTCGCGCGACATCGCCCAGGGCACTGTCCTCGACGAGAGCATGCTGCGCGTGGCCAGTCCCGGCCAGGGGCTGCCGCCTTATCGGTTGCCCGAACTGCTGGGCAAGCCCGCGAGCCGCGATATCGCCCAAGGCGACTTTCTCTTCGACAGCGATCTCGACGAGCAGCAGCCGGAGGCCGCGCTTTCCTTCGCGCTGCCGATCCGCTGGGGCGTGCCGGTGCGCTATCACGACTTCCTCGACTACCGCCGGCGGATCGAGCCCGACCTGTACGAGTTCCACCTGTCGTACCGTGACCTCGGCCTCAAGCCGCAGCCTTTCCTGGCCGAGGTGGACTGCTCGCGTCTAGTCGTGCACGCCCCCGAGCTGTTCGAGAACAGCGAGTTGCTGGACCTGGCCTCGGATGATCCGGCCTATCGCCAGCGCTCCATCGACAACCTGCAGCGCGTGGTCGAGGCCACGCTGCAGATCGGCGAGTTCTTCCCCAGGGCCGATGCCCGGCTGATCGTCGCCAACATCGGCGGCTTCTCCGCCGACGAGCCGCGGCCGCTGGCGATGCGTCCGGAGCTGTACGAGCGTTTCCACGAGGCCTGCGCGCGTATCGACTTCGCCGGCACCGAGCTGATCCCGCAGAACATGGCACCGTTCCCCTGGCACTTCGGCGGCCAGCGCCACCAGAACATCTTCATGATGCCCGAGGAGCTGGCGGCCCAGGCCCGGGAGCATGACCTGCGCCTGTGCCTCGACCTGTCGCACCTGCAGATGACCTGCTTCCACTTCGGGCTCGATTTCCAGGCCGCGCTGGAGTTGCTGCTGCCCCATTCGGCACACCTGCACGTGGCCGATGCCAAGGGCACCAATGGCGAAGGCGTGCTGATGGGCACCGGCGATATCGACTGGCCCGCCACCTGGGCGCGTATCAGGAAGCACCCCCATGTCAGCTTCATTCCGGAAGTCTGGCAGGGGCACAAGGACCATGGAGCCGGTTTCTGGTCGGCTTTGACCTACTTGCAATCACTATGAGGAAGCGGCCATGGAGACCATGGGCTTGAGTGCGCGACTGGACGCCTTGCTGAGCGAATCGCTGGAATCCATACGGGATCGCCAGTCGCATACCCTGGAGCGACTGATCGGCGGGCTGGATCGTCCGTTCGTGCTTTTTGGCGCAAGCCACCTGGGGCGCAAGACCCAGTCGGTGCTCAAGCAGATGGGCTTCGTCCCCGAGGCGTTCATCGACAACAACCCGGCGGCGTGGGGCACCCTGATCGATTCCATCCCGGTGATGAGCCCGGCGCAGCTGGCCGAGCGGAGCGACGGCCCGCTGCCGGCGGTCATCTGCACGATCTGGAGCGGCCACATCACCGACCGCATGACGGAGCGGCTCGAGCCGCTGAGGGCGCTGGGTTTCGACCGTATCGCCCTGTTCGGCCATCTGGCCTGGCGTCATCCCGAGCACTTCCTGCCGCACTATTCCCTGGACCTGCCGGAGAAGGTGGTGGCCGAGGCCGAGCAGGTCCGCCGTGCGTTCACCCTGCTGGGCGACGACGCGTCGCGGCAGCTGTTCGTGGACCATGTCGAGTGGCGGCTGTCGCTCGACCACGATCTGTTGCCGCCGGCATCGCCCCTGGCGATCTACTTCGATGGGCACTTCAGCAGCGACCGCACCGACGAAGTTCTCTACGACATCGGCGCGTTCAATGGCGATTCGGTCGCGGAATACCTGGAGAGCGGCCGGGGCTACCGGGAAATCCATTCGTTCGAGCCTTCGCCCGCCAACTATGCCGATCTGCGCGATAACCTGGAAAAGCTCGGCGGCGAAGCGCGGGGCCTGCATGCCTACCCGCTCGCCATCGGCGACAGCAACGGGGAAATCCTCATCGAGGACAGCAGTGGCGCCGCCAGTCGGGTAGGGCGTGGCAGCGAGCGCGTACGGATCACCACCATCGACGACCTGAGCGCGCAGATCGCGCCGGCGACCTTCATCAAGATCGATATCGAAGGGTTCGAGCCGCAGTGCCTGGCGGGCGGGCGGCGCCTGATCGCCGAGCGGCATCCGGTGATCGCGGTGTGCGTCTACCACGAGCAGAACCACCTGTGGAGCGTGCTGCTGCAGTTGCACGACTACCACCCCGACTACCACTTCACCCTCTGCCCGCACCTGGCCGAGGGTTGGGACCTGGTCCTCTACGCCGTACCTGCCGCGCGTCTTCCCCAGCAGCCTCTTGCCGAGTAGTCACCCCATGCGTGTTGCCGATTACATCTTCGAGTTCATCGCCAACCAGGGCATCGGCCATGTGTTCTTCCTGCCCGGTGGCGGGGCCATGCACCTCAACAACGCCCTGTATCGCCAGCCGCGCCTGACGGCGGTGAGCATGCTGCACGAGCAGGGCGCGGCGATTGCCGCCGAAGGCTACGCACGCACGTCCGGGCGCTTCGGCGTCTGCCTGGTCACGTCGGGGCCGGGGGCCACCAACGCCATCACCGGCCTGGCCGGCGCCTGGTTCGAATCGACCCCCGCGCTGTTCATCTCCGGGCAGGTGAAGCGTGCCGACCTCAAGGGCGACAGCGGCCTGCGCCAGCTCGGTACCCAGGAGCTGGACATCGTCAGCGTGGTCGGCCCGCTGACCAAGTACGCCGTCTGCCTGCTCGACCCCCAGCGCGTGCGCTATGAGCTGGAGAAGGCTCTGCATCTGATGCTCGGCGGGCGCAAGGGGCCGGTCTGGCTCGATGTGCCGCTGGACGTGCAGGCCACCGAGATCGACCCGGCGCAGCTGCAGGGCTACGTGCCGGAGGCTGGCGAGCAGCCGGCCCCTGTCGACGAGCAGGCGCTGGCGCGCCTGGTGCAGCGCCTGCGCGAGGCGCAACGGCCGGTGCTGCTGGTCGGCAACGGCATCCATGCGGCCGGAGGGGAGCAGCAGACGCGCGAGCTGATCGAGGCGCTCGGCATCCCCACCCAGACCACCTGGATCGGTGCGGACCTGCTGGAGTACGACCATCCCCTCTATGCGGGCCGCTGCGGTACCGTGGCCCAGCGCGGGGCCAACTTCACCGTGCAGAACGCCGACCTGGTGCTCGCCATCGGCTGCCGCATGGACTTCTCCATCACCGGTTTCGACCGCAGCCAGTTCGCCCGCGCGGCGGAGATCGTGGTGGTGGACATCGACCCGGCGGAGATCGCCAAGCTGGGCGACATGCCCGACGAGCGCTTCGTGTGCGATGCCCGGCTTTTCGTCGAGCGGCTGCGCGAGGCCATGGGCACGGATCGGCTGGACTGCCAGGCGTGGCGCGAGCGTTGCGCGGCCTGGAAGGCGGCCTATCCGGTGGTCCTGCCCGAGTACCGCCAGGCCGGCGAATACGTCAACACCTATGTGTTCACCGAGGCGCTGTCGGAAGCGCTGGCCGAGGGGGACCAGATCATTCCCGGCAGTTCCGGGGCGGCGCTGGATACCTTCTGGCTGTCCGTGCGCCTCAAGCGCGGCCAGCGCGCGGTGGCCACCGGCGGGCTGGGCTCGATGGGCTACGGCCTGCCGGCCTCCATCGGCGGCTGCCTGGGCAGCGGCAGCCGGCGAACCGTGTCGGTGGATGGCGATGGCGGCTTCGTCATGAACATACAGGAGCTCGAAGTGGTGCGCCGGTTGGGCCTGCCGATCAAGTACTTCGTGCTGAACAACAATGGCTATGCCTCGATCCGCGCGTCCCAGGGCGGGTACTTCAAGCAGACCATCGGCTGCGACCCCACCTCGGGCCTCACCTTGCCGAACATTCCGGCGTTGGCGGCGGCCTTCGGCCTGCCGGTCCTGCGCATCGACGGCAGCAGCGATCTGAAGGCGGGAATCGAGGAGGCGCTGGCGCTGGAAGGCCCGGTGGTGTGCGAGGTCATGGTCCAGCCCGACCAGGCCATCGGCCCGCGCGTCACCTCGAAGATCGGCCAGAATGGCGCGATGGTCTCCAGCCCGCTGGAGGACCTCTTCCCGTTCCTTGATCGCGATGAGCTGCGCGCCAACATGCTCGTTCCGCTGGTGGGGGAATGACATGGGCGACTATCTGAATCGCTATGCCGACGCCGGCCTCTACACCATGCAGGGCCGTCTGGGTGCGCCGGAAGACGGCCGCTTCCAGTCCTTCCCCCGGCAAGGCTGGCGCCTGGAGATCGAGAGGGCGGCGCAGGCGGGCCTGCGTGGTATCGAGTGGATCTACGACCTCTACGGCGAGGGCGCGAACCCGCTCGAGAGCGACGCCGGTCGGAGCGAGTTGCGCGACCTGCTGGCGAAACACCGGGTCTCGGTGGTTTCCATCTGCGCCGACTATTTCATGGACCGCCCGCTGCTGCGCTGCACCGCAGCCGAGAATGCCGAGCTGCTGCGGCGCATGGAGTGGCTGCTGGGCATCTGCCCGGAGATGGGTGTGGGGCGCGTCGTGCTGCCGTTCGTGGATGCGTCGAGCATCCGCAGCGACGAGGAATTCGAGCAGGTGGTCGCCAACCTGCGGGAGGTCCTGCCGCACGCCGAGCGCCATGCCGTCGAGCTGCACCTGGAGACCGACCTCGCCCCCGAGGCGTTCCGCGCACTGTTGCTGCGCCTCGACCATCCCCTGATCAAGGTCAACTACGACGCCGGCAACAGCGCCTCGCTGGGTTACCAGCCGGCGCAGGAGTTCGCCGCCTATGGCGAGCGTATCGGCAGCTTCCATATCAAGGATCGCCGCCGTGGGGGCAGCACCGTGCCGCTCGGCCAGGGCGATACCGATTTCCGCAGCCTGCGCGAGCTGCTGATCCAGTACGGATATGCGGGCGACTTCGTCCTGCAGGTGGCCCGCGGTGAACCCGGTGACGAACCCGCCTGGCTCGCCGGCATGGCGCGCTTCGCCGAGGATTGGCTAAGAGGTCGCGCACTCTGCGACGAGAAGAGAGAGATATCTTGAAGATTCTTTTCTGTGGGCTCGGCGGGATCGGCCAGCGCCATCTGCGCAACTTGCGCGAGTTGCTTGGCGATGACCTTCGGGTCCACGCCTATCGTGTACGCGGCCAGCGCATCAAGCTGCGCGACAACCTGACGATCGACGAGGGCGCCGACCTCGAGCGGGACTATCGGATTCAGGTTCACCACGATCTGGCGGCAGCTCTGGCGCAGCGGCCGGACGCCGTGTTCGTCTGCAACCCCAACGCGCTGCATGTGCCGGTGGCCCTCGAATGCGTTCGCGCCGGCGTCCCCGTGTTCATGGAGAAGCCCCTGGCCAGCGATCTGGCGGGGGTGGCCGAGCTGCTGGCCGAGGTGAAGGCGCGCAAGCTGCTGTTCCATGTCGGCTACAACTTCCGCTTCCATCCCGGGTTGCAGCGCCTCAAGGCACTGGTCGAGGCAGGCTTCTTCGGCCGCCTGCTCAGCGTGCGCTCGGAAATCGGCGAGTACCTGCCCAACTGGCACCGCTACGAGGACTACCGGCAGATGTATGCCGCGCGGGCCGACCAGGGCGGCGGGGTGATCCTGTCGCAGATCCATGAGATGGACCTGATCTACTGGCTCTTCGGCCTGCCGCGCAGCATCGTCACCCATGGCGGCCAGCTCAGTGGCCTGGAGGTAGACGTCGAGGATACGGCTTCGTCGCTGATGCGCAGCGACGGGCCCGGCGGCAGCTTCCCCATCCTGCTGCATCAGGATTTTCTCCAGCGCCCGCCGGTCCGCACCCTGAAGATCGTCGGTGACGCCGGTTTCGCCGAGATCGATCTGCTGGCCAATCGCCTGCGCATCCACGATGCCCAGGGCGAACTTTGCGAACAGGACGACTTCCCGGGGTTCGTGCGCAACGACATGTTCCTGGCCCAGGCCAGGCATTTTCTCGATTGCCTCGCCCAAGGCACCCGGCCAGTGGTCGATCTGCAGGATGGTCTGCAGAGCCTGCGCCTGGCGCTGGCAGCCTTGCGCTCGCTGCGCGAGGGCCGGGAAGTATTGCTGAGCGAGGTGGATATCCATGGCTAGTACGGAAAGCCTGTTCCGGCTGGACGGCCGGGTTGCGGTCATCACCGGCGGCGCCGGTCTGCTCGGCTACCAGCATGCCGCGACCATCGCCGGCCTCGGTGGCGTGCCCGTGCTGCTCGACATCAATGGCGATGGCCTCGCGGGCAACGCAGCCCGGCTGGCCGGGGAGACCGGCTGCGAAGCCTTGACGCTGGTGGCCGACATCACCGACCTGGGTGCACTGGAGTGCGCCTTCGAGCAACTGATGGCGCGCCATGGCCGGGTGGACATCCTGATCAACAACGCCGCGCGTAACCCCAAGGTGGAGAGCGCCGGCGACAAGGACTTCTCCCGCCTGGAGAACTTCCCCTGGGAGCAGTGGCGGCTGGACCTGGATGTGGGGCTCGGCGGTGCCTTCAACTGCGCCAAGGTGTTCGGCGCTCAGATGGCCCGGCAGGGCGCCGGGGTGATCGTCAATATCGCCTCCGACCTCGGCGTGATCGCCCCGGACCAGCGCCTCTACCGGGTCGAGGGGCGGGAGCCCGAGCGGCAGCCGGTCAAGCCGGTGACCTATTCGGTGGTCAAGCACGGGCTGATCGGCCTGACCAAGTACCTGGCGACCTACTGGTGCGAGCAGGGCGTACGCTGCAATGCGCTTTCTCCAGGCGGGGTCTACGCGGGGCAGAACGATGTCTTCGTGAGCAAGCTGACCCAACTGATCCCGCTCGGTCGCATGGCCGACGCCGACGAGTACCGGGGGGCGATCGCCTTCCTCTGCTCGGATGCCTCCTCATATATGAACGGCGCGAATCTGGTCGTCGACGGGGGACGCAGCACATGGTGAATCGCGAACTGATCGCCCGGCAGTGCATCTGCTGTGGCGGCGACCGCCTGGACAAGTCGTCCGCGGTGCTGATGCCCTTCGTCGCCCACCGGGTGTTCGGCCACGAGCCGGTGGAGATCAAGGCGGAGTGGGGGCTGCGCGACCTGCGTTCGGGCATGGCCTATACCCTGTGCAATTCGCTGCAGTGCCAGGATTGTGGCGCGTTGTTCCTCGACTACCGCTTCACCGACGAGCAGATGAGCGCGCTCTATCGGAACTACCGCGACGAGGCCTACAACTCCGAGCGCATCAGCTACGAGCCGGGCTACACCGCGGTGGTCGCGCACTACGAACAGCGCGCGGACTACCTCGCCGAGGTCGAGGCCTGGCTCGCGCCGCACCTGCCCGAGGCCCCGGCGGTGCTGGACTGGGGCGGTGATACCGGGATCAACAGCCCGTTCCGCGAGCGCAACCGCCTGCTGCACATCCATGACATTTCCGGCGTGGACCTGGTGCCGGGCGCGTGTCGTGTCGATGTCGAGCAGATCGGTCGCCAGGCATACGACCTGGTGGCGTGCAGCCAGGTGCTCGAGCACGTGCCGTGTCCACTGGAGCTGGTCCGCCAGATGCTGCCGGCCATGGGGCCGCAGACGCTGCTCTATCTCGAGGTCCCGCACGAGGCGCTGGTGCGCGAGCACCCGGACAGCAAGTGCCTGGCGCCGTTGAAGCACCACTGGCACGAGCACGTCAACTTCTACAACGAAACGGCGCTGCGCCGGCTGCTGGAGCGGCTCGGGCTGCAGGTGGTGGACAGCCTTCACCTCCCGGTGGACATCGGCTGGACGCGGAGCGAGGTGCTGGGCGTGCTGGCGAGGAAGGCCTGACATGGGGTTGCCAATGGACGAACCGGCCAAGCGCCATCCCGTCATCACCGAGGACATGGAGGCGCTCTTTGCCCTGGGCGAGGACTGGCGGCGCTTCGCTGGCAAGCATGTGGTCATCGCGGGCTCCACGGGCTTCCTGGCCGCCTACCTAGTGGAGTTCTTCGCCTGGCTGAGCGAGCGCTGGCCGGAGTCGCCGGTGCATATCCATGCGCTGGCGCGGCATCGGGAAAAGCTGGCGCAGCGTTTTCCCCACCTGATGGGACAGCCGTGGTTCTTCCCGGTGATCCAGGATGTGTGCGACCCCCTTCCCGGGCTGGAGCGGGCCGACTACATCGTGCACGGGGCCAGCTCCGGCAGCCCCAAGTACTACCTGCGGGACCCGGTCGGCACCGCCAGGGCCAACGTGGTGGGCACCCTGAACCTGCTGGAGCTGGCCAGGCGTACCGGAGCGCGCCTGCTGTTCATGAGCAGCGGCGCCGTCTATGGCAATGGCGACAGCAAGGAGTCGATCGGCGAGACCGACTTCGGCACGCTGGACCCGCTCGATCCCTCCGCCTGCTATGGCGAAGGCAAGCGCATGGGCGAGACGCTCTGTGCTGATTACCACCGGCAATACGGGGTGGAGACGGTCATCTCGCGCATCTCGCACACCTACGGCCCCGGCGTCGCGCTGGATGACGGGCGTTCGTTCGCCGATTTCGTGGCGGATGTGCTGGCCGGGCGCGACATCGTGCTGAACAGCGATGGCAGCAGCAGCCGTCCCTTCTGCTACGTGGCCGACGCCACCGCGGCCTTCCTGATCCTGCTGCTGCGGGGTGAGGCGGGGCAGGCCTACAACGTGGGCATGGATCAGGAAATGACCATCCTCGAATTGGCGGAGCTGGTGGCGAGGTTGTCCCCCCATCCGAACATCCAGGTGCGGCGCCCGCCACCCAGCCCCGGCCGGAAGGTCGAGTTCCGCTCCAGCGGTCATTTCAACCTGGCCAGGATGGAGCGCCTGGGCTGGCGTCCCGGCATCCTGCCCGAGGCGGGGTTCCAGAGAACCTTGCGCTACTTCCTCCCTTTCTGAACAAAAGGTTCCGCCATGAACGGCAAGACGCAGAACGACCTGCTTGCGGCAAGGCAAAAATTCCTCTCGGGCGAAACCACCAAGCTCGAGTACGTGGAGGAGATCAACCAGCGTCACGCGGGCCTGTTCGACTATCCGGCGTTCATCGCCGGCACGGACGTCGGCGCTATCCGCATCACTGCGGAAGGGGTGACGGTCAGTTCCCTCGCGCATGGCATCTCGATGTTCGTCGATCCGGTGGACCTGCACGCCACGCCGTATGCCCTGCTGGGCTTCGGCAGCTACGAGAACAGCGAGACCGCGTTCCTCAAGTCGGTCTTCCGCGACGGCGACGTGTTCTTCGACATCGGCGCCAATCTGGGCTGGTACTCGCTGGTCCTCGGCAAGCAGTGCCCCGGGGCGAGCATCTATGCCTTCGAGCCCATCCCGAGCACGGTGGCGGTGCTCGAGCGTAACGTCGGGCTGAATCGGCTCGACAATGTCGAGGCCGTTCGCATGGGCGTCTTCAACAAGGAAGACGAGTTGAGCTTCATCTTCGTCGAGGACGTTTCGGGCGCGACCTCGCTGAAGCTGGCCGGCCAATCCAGGGGGCGCGCGCCGATCCAGGAGGTCAGGTGCAAGACCACGACCCTCGATGCGTTCTGCGCGAGCAACGGCAAGGTACCGACCCTGATCAAGGTCGATGTCGAGGGCGCGGAGCTGATGGTCTTCCAGGGCGGCGAGGAAACGCTGGCGCATACGCCCATCATCCTCGTGGAGCTGCTGCGCAAGTGGTCGCGGGAGTTCGGATACCATCCCAACGATGTGTTCGAGGCCCTGGCGAAGCACGGCTACGGGGCGTGGATGTTCGCCGAAGACAATGCCGAGGCGTTGATACCCTGCCCGGCGGTCACCGAAGAAACCGTGCAGACCAACTTCGTCTTCCTGCATCCGCAGAAACACGCCGACGTCATCCGCCGTTGGCAAGCGGTTTGAAGGGATCGCCCGCCGACATGCGCAACGGTCCATTTCATTGATTGGTCATGAGCGGCCCGACCGGGTGTCCCGCGAGATCCGCGGACACGGCTCGAAGGCCCGAGGTACAGGCTATGCGTAAACTCCTCTCCACGCGCCCGCAGCCGTATTACATCTATGCGCCGAACTACCGGCGCAGTTCGTCCGGCATCCGCGTGATGCACATGCTCTGCGATGCCCTCATCCGCTCGGGGTACGAGGCCTATGTGACGGCCAGGGTGCTCAGCGACGAATTCATGACCCCGCTGCTGACCGAGGAGGTCATCGACGCGCACCGCGCCCAGGGCCTGGAGCCCATCGTGGTGTACCCGGAAGTGATCGACGGCAACCCCCTGAAGGGCGGCGTGGTCGTGCGCTACATCCTGAACCGGCCGGGTTTCATCGAGGGCAGCGGCGCGTTCGGTGAGGACGACATCCTGTATGCCTATTCGCGGGACCTGCTGATGCCCGGCATCCCGGATGACCGGGTGATGCTCCTGCCGCCGTTCGACCTGGGCGTGTTCCGCCTGCCGGACGATCCCGGCAAGCGGGTGCCGGGCAAGGTCTGCTTCTACCGGGGGCGGCGCGGCGAGCTGCATATCGATCCGTCGCTGCTGCCGCCCGATGCGGTGGAGATCACGCCCCACTGGCCGTCCTCCTGGGAAGACATGGCCGATCTCTTCCAGCAGTGCGAAATCTTCTATTGCGGCGGCTCCTCCGCGCTGGGCACGGAAGCGGTGCTCTGCGGCTGCCTCTGCGTGGTGATCGTGGAGGAGGGCGCTCCCAGGATCGGCGTGTACGAGACCCAGAGCCACGGCGCCGCCTGGGGCACCGCGCCGGAGGAACTCGAACGGGCGCGGCGAACCCTTCCCCTGGCGCGCGACAACTGGCTGAGGCTGGAGAAGGAATTCTGGCCGGCGCTGGATCATTTCGTCGAGGTGACCCAGGAGGCCGCCCGGGAGCGGCGTGGCAACGCCGGTCGATACCAGCTGCAGGAATGGCTGGCGGAGCGGGTGCCGACCAAGCGCCAGAGCGCCCTGATCAGCCAGCGCCTGGAGCAGCAGGCCGGTCCCAGCTTCGGGCTGCTGGTCGTCGACCAGACGGGCGCCACGGAGCGCCTGATGGCGACCATCAAGAGCCTCAGCCTGGAGCAGAGCCTCTATGCCTCGACGCGCATCCTCGCCTTCACCACCGCCGAGGTGCCGAAGACCTCGATAGAGGACAAGCTGCATTTCATTCGCATCGAACCGGGCAGCCTCGTCGCACAGATCAACGCGGCGGTCGCCGCCTCGACATTCGACTGGCTGATGCTGGTGGAGGCCGGCGAGGAGTTCACCCCAAGCGGGCTGATGAGGGTGGCCCTCGAACTGATGGACGCGCCCGATTGCCGCGCGCTCTATGGCGACGAGCTGCAGCGCATCGGCAAGGGCAACCTGGGCGCTGCGCTGCGCCCGGCGTTCAACCTCGACATGCTGCTCAGCTTCCCGGCCGCCATGGCCCGTCACTGGCTGTTCCGGCGCGACCTGTTCCTGGCCAGCGGCGGTTTCGACGCCGCCTGCGACGGTGCGCTGGAGCTGGACCTGCTGCTGCGTCTGATCGAACAGGACGGCATCGTCGGCCTGGGGCACGTGCCCGAGCCGCTGCTCACCGGCAACGCCCCCCGGCTGCAGGACAACCCGGCCGAGCAGACGGCCATCCAGCGCCACCTGCAGGCCCGGGGCTATGCCGATGCGCATGTCGGTTCGGCGATGCCGGGTCGCTACCTCATCGACTATGGCCATCCGCAGCAGCCCTCGGTCTCCATCGTGCTTGCCCTGCACGATCACCTCGAGACGCTGCAGCGCTGCGTC
This sequence comes from Pseudomonas sp. GD04015, assembly GCF_029837675.1. Taxonomy (NCBI): domain Bacteria; kingdom Pseudomonadati; phylum Pseudomonadota; class Gammaproteobacteria; order Pseudomonadales; family Pseudomonadaceae; genus Pseudomonas; species Pseudomonas sp. GD04015. The sequence goes on from NZ_JAOEEE010000008.1 coordinate 74,604, forward strand.
GACAGCCTGCTGGAGAAGACCCGCTACGGCCACTACGAACTCCTGATCGTCGACACCGCCGGCAGCAGCGAGGCCGGCCGTGCCTGGCTGGCCGGCGTGGAGGCGCTGGGCGACGCCAAGGTTCGCGTGTTGCGCTATCCGCACCCCTACAACGCCTCGGCTGTCGCCAACCTGGGGGCGGCGGCAGCGCGTGGCGAGTACCTGCTGTTGCTCGACAGCGATACCGTGGTGGTGCGCGAGGACTGGCTGGAACACCTGCTCAACCATGCACAGCGGCCCGAGGTCGGCGTGGTGGGTGGGCGTTTGCTCCATCCCGATGGCAAGGTCCACGGCGCCGGCCTGATCCTGGGCCTGAATGGCCCGGCGGCGCCGGCGTTCGCCGACGAGCCGATGGAGGCCGCCGGGTATATGCAGCGCCTGCAGCTCGACCAGGACTTCAGCGCCGTCTCCGCAGCCTGCCTGATGATCCGGCGTTCGTTGTTCGACGAAGTCGGCGGCATGGACGAGGCGGCGTTCCAGACCGCCTTCCATGATGTCGACCTGTGTCTCAAGGTGCGTGAGGCGGGCTATCTGACCGTCTGGACGCCCCATGCGGTGCTGGTGGGCGAGGGTGGTCGCAACTACCCGCAACTGCTGGAGGCGCGCCGCCAGCGCGAGGTCCTGGAACAGGATGCGCTGTACGCGCGCTGGTTGCCGCAACTGGCGAACGACCCTGCGTACAACCGCTGCCTGTCGCTCAGCGGCAAGGGATTCGAGCTGGAGATGGACAGCAATCTCAGCTGGAGGCCGTTGTCCTGGCGACCGTTGCCCGTCGTGCTGGCCCACCAGGCCGACCCCTGGGGCTGTGGCAACTACCGGATCATCAAGCCGTTCGCCGCGATGAAGGAGGCCGGCCTGGTGGACGGCATGCTGTCCGAGGGGCTGCTGCAGGTGGTCGACCTGGAACGCTACAACCCGGACAGCATCGTGCTGCAGCGGCAGATCGGCGACGAGCGCCTGGAGGCGATGCGCCGGATCAAGGCGTTCTCCCGGGCGTTCAAGGTCTACGAGCTGGATGACTATCTGCCCAACCTGCCGATGAAGAGCGTGCACCGCGAGCACATGCCCAGAGACATCCTCAAGTCGCTGCGGCGTGGCCTCGGCTTCGTCGATCGCTTCGTGGTGTCGACCCAGCCACTGGCGGATGCTTTCGCCGGGCTGCACGACGATATCCGCGTGGTCGAGAACCGCTTGCCGGTTGGTTGGTGGGGCGGTCTGCACGGCGCCCGCCGCCAGGGTCGGAAGCCGCGTGTGGGCTGGGCCGGTGGCGCCAGCCATACCGGCGACCTGGAGTTGGTACTGGACGTGGTGCGGGAGCTGGCGGAGGAGGTGGAGTGGGTTTTCTTCGGCATGTGCCCGGAAAAGCTGCAGCCCTATGTCAAGGAAATCCATGCCGGTGTCGATATAGATCGTTACCCGGCTGCTCTGGCTGCCCTCAACCTGGATCTCGCCATCGCGCCGGTGGAGCAGAACCTGTTCAACGAGTGCAAGAGCAACCTGCGTCTGCTCGAGTACGGCGCCTGCGGATTCCCCGTGGTGTGCAGCGACCTGGTGTGCTACCAGGGCGATCTGCCGGTGACTCGGGTGAAGAACCGCTTCAGGGACTGGGTCGACGCCATCCGCATGCATATCCATGACCTGGATGCGGCGGCGCTGGCGGGGGACGAACTGCGCCGGCAGGTGATGAAGCACTGGATGCTGGACGGCGACAACCTGGCGCAATGGCGTGCTGCCTGGCTGCCGGACTGATCGAAAGGGCGCCGGCGAGGGGTATGGGCCTCGCCGGTCAGGCGTCAAATTTCCGTGTCATGTTTTCTTGTCAGTGCTAAGCCCTTGTTGGCACAGGTGGAAAGAAAACACACGACAATCCTCGAAAAAAAAACTAAAGCTCCCGCCACCAACGCCGATACAAACCATGAATGCGATCTCTCTGGGCGTCTGAGCATGCAGGCCCTTGGCTCGCAAGCTCAGACAAACGGTTCTAAGGTCATCTGGAGGCAATACCATGGCCCTTACAGTCAACACTAACGTTGCGTCCCTCAACACCCAACGTAACCTCAACTCCTCGTCCAAGGGTCTGGATACTTCCCTCCAGCGCCTGTCCACCGGCTTCCGCATCAACAGCGCGAAGGACGACGCCGCCGGCCTGCAGATCTCCAACCGTCTGACCAGCCAGATCACCGGCCTGGGCGTTGCCACCCGCAACTCCAACGACGGTATCTCCCTGGCGCAGACCGCTGAAGGTGCACTGCAGCAGTCCACCGGCATCCTGCAGCGTATGCGTGACCTGGCTCTGCAATCGGCCAACGGCTCGAACGGCGCTACCGAACGTGCTGCCCTGCAGTCCGAAGTTTCCCAGCTGCAACAAGAGCTGAACCGTATTTCCGATACCACCAGCTTCGGTGGCCGCAAAATCCTCGACGGCTCTTTCGGCTCCCAGAGCTTCCAGGTCGGCGCCAACGCCTACGAGACCATCAACGTCTCCATCGGCTCCGCCGCCACTGACCGTATCGGTATCAACCGCGTCACCACTTCCGGTGGTGCAGCCGGCACCATCGCCAGCGGCGCCAGCGGTGCGGCTGCCTACGGTACTTCGGCCTACTCCGATACTTCCTTCGACATCTCGTCGAAGTTCACCACCGGCGCTTCCGGTGGCGTAGTGACCATCACTGGCCCGGCCAGCGGTGCCGCCGCGAGCGAAGTCGCCCGCGCCGTCAACGCCAAGAGCGATGAGACCGGTGTGACCGCCAACGCCCGTACCGTTGCCGAACTCGGCACCGTCTCGGCCAGCGGCACCATCTCCTTCGAACTGTATGGCGCCAACAGCACCACTTCGGATACCGACAAGTCCGTGATCTCCGCTGTGATCACCGACACCAAGGATCTGGGCGCTCTGGCCGACGCGATCAACAAGGAAACCGGTAAAACCGGCATCTCCGCGATCTCCAAAGGCGACAAGATCGAACTGGTCAGCTCCCGCGGCGACGCCATCGCCATCAAGAACTACCAGGGCGGCAGCGGTGCCACCGCTACTCTGCAGGCGAAGAACTTCGCAGGCGACGAGAACGTGGGTGGTACTCAGTCCATCGCAGCCGGTGCCGGTGCCCGTGCAGACGGGCAGGTACAGCTGGAAGCGGCCGATGCCTTCGAAGTTCGCGGCATGAGCGCAGGCCTGGGTGCCGACAAGTTCAGTACCCTGGACTCGGTGAAGGACATCGACATCAGCACCGCCGGTGGCGCTCAGAAGGCTCTGGGTATCATCAACGGCGCGATCTCCAACATCGACAGCCAGCGTGCTCAGCTCGGTGCCGTGCAGAACCGCTTCGAGAACACCATCTCGAACCTGCAGAACATCGCTGAGAACTCCTCTGCCGCCCGTAGCCGGATTCGTGACACCGACTTCGCTGCCGAAACCTCGGAACTGACCAAGAATCAGATCCTGCAGCAAGCCGGTACCGCGATCCTGGCCCAGGCCAACCAGCTGCCGCAGGCTGTACTCAGCCTCCTCGGCTAAGGTAAGGGGTATTAGGTAGACTGCGGGGGAAAGGCCAGGCCTTTCCCCCGCTTCCTCATTGTGAGGTGAATGCAATGGACGTCAGCTCAATTCAGAATGCACTCAGTCCTGCTGCCCCCGGCGGCTCGAAAGTCGAGCGCTCGCCTGCTGGTGGCCCGGCTTCCGAGAAGGCCGTGACCGGCGAGCGGGCTTCGTCCCAGGCTGCCGAGGAAGAGTCGACCGCGGTCACCCGCGAAGACGTGGAAGCGGCTGTCGCGACCATCCAGGATTTCGTTCAGTCGGTTCGCCGCAACATCAACTTCTCTCTGGAAGAGGGTAGCGGTCGCGTGGTGGTCAAAGTGACCGACCAGGGCTCCGGCGATCTGATCCGACAAATTCCCTCCGAAGAAGCGCTGCAACTGGCGGAGAATCTTTCGGAAGTCAGGAGTCTGTTATTCAAAGCCGAAGCCTGACGCGATTGGCACGGCTTTTGACTCTCTAACGGTCTATAGACGTTAAGAAGTCATTATTTTGGCGAGGTGAACCATGGCTGGGATATTGGGTGTAGGTAGCAACCTTCCTATCGACACGATCGTTAAGGCACTTGTCGACGCCGAGAAGGCGCCCAAGACCAACCAGCTGGATCGACTGGAGTCGCAGACCACCGCGCGTCTGTCGGCCCTGGGTTCCCTCAAGAATGCCCTGAGCACCTTCAAGACGGCCGTCGATGGCCTCAACAAGGCTTCGTTGTTCGAGGGGCGTACCGCCTCGAGTTCCAACAGCAGCCTGCTCAAGGTAACCGCCAACACCACGGCGCCCGCCGGTGTGTATGACGTTCAGATCAAGCAACTGGCAACGAGCAGCAAGGTTGCGCTGCAATCGGTGTCGGGTGGCAATACCGCGACGTTCAACAGCGGGAGCATGAAGATTTCCGCCGGCTCCACCAGCATCAACGTGAATGTCGACTCCACCAACAACACCCTTGCCGGCATGCGCGACGCGATCAACGAAGCCGGCAAGGACAGCGGCATCAGCGCCACCATCATCTCCGACTCTTCGGGCTCCCGCCTGGTGCTCAGCTCGACCAAGTCGGGCGAGGGCAACGATATCAAGGTCGAGGTGAGCGAAGACGGGTTGACCTCCGGCGACAACGCGCTGACCACCCAGAACTTCGAGGCTGCGGACAATCCGGATTCGCCCGGCACCTTCCTTCCTCCCAGCTCCAGCACCGGCGCGGGTGGCGTGATCAACACCGCCAAGTCGGCGAAGCTGACCATCGACGGTCTGGAGCTGGTCCGCGATTCCAACACCGTGACCGATGCGATCGAGGGCGTGACCCTCAACCTGGCAGGCGCGCAATCCGCCACCGACCTGGCCGACGGCAAGAGCGTCACGGTCACCGTCGGAGTCGACAAGGCCGGGATCAAGAGCAGCGTGCAGAAATTCGTCGAGGCCTACAACGCCTTGATCAAGACCACGTCCGAGCTGACCGCCGTCGTCGACATGGGCGAGGACAAGAAGCCGGTGGCCGCCACCCTGGTGGGCGATTCGACGGTGCGCAACGTGATCGCGGGCATACGCAACGAAATGGTGGCGATGACCGGCGAGGGCAACATCAAGGCCCTGGCGAACCTCGGCATCAGCACCACCTTCGTGCCGAAGACCAGTGGCGGTTCGGGCATCAGCGGGACGCTGGTCATCGACGATGCCAAGCTCACCGCGGCGATCGACGGCAATTTCAGTGAAGTCGGCAGCTATCTCACGGGCGACGCCGGCCTCATGGGCCGCCTGAGCAAGTCGGTCGACGGCTACATCAAGACGGGCGGTGTGATCCAGCAGCGTGAAACCGGGCTGCAGAGCACCCACACCAGCATCGATGAGCAGCGTGCCGCACTGAATCTGCGGATCGAGAAGATGCAGACACGCCTGGTCGCCCAGTACACGGCGCTGGATACCCTGGTCGCCAACCTGACGCGTACCAGCGAGGCGCTGGGCACCCAGCTCGCCAGTCTTCCGGGCTTCGTGAAGAAGGATAAGTAAGCGATGAGCAAGAAACCCATCGATACCTACAAGCAGGTCAAGACCGCCCAGGAAGTCAGTCCCTATCGCGCCGTGCAGATGCTGCTCGACGGCGCGCTGGAGCGCGTCCTCCTGGCCCGCCAGGCGCTGCTGGAAGGCGATACCGAGATCCGCGGCCTGGCGGTCGGCAGCACCATCACCATCCTCGGCGTCCTCCAGGGCAGCCTGGACAAGGAACTCGGCGGTGAGATCGCCGAGAACCTCGATGCGCTGTACGATTACATGACCCGGCGTCTGGCCGGCGTCGCGCTTGACGACACGCCGCGCAGCCTCGACGAGGTGCAGCAGCTGCTGACCCAGCTGAAGTCCGCCTGGGATGGCATCGGCCCGGAAGTGGAGCCCGCTGTCGGAGCGCAATGACGCGATTTGCTTCACCCGGCCCTAAAGATGAGGGCCGCGTTGCCGATACAAATCATGTATGCAGGCAATGTTCAGTGGAGCAATCATGAACGCGATGGCGGCCCTCCGGCAGTATCAAACCGTCAATACCCAGTCCCAGATCGGCGACGCCAGTCCGCATCGACTGATCCAGATGCTCATGGAAGGCGGCATGTCCCGCCTGGCCCAGGCCAGGGGCGCCATGCAGCATGGTCAGCAGGCCATGAAAGGCGAGATGATCGGCAAGGCTATTGGTATCATCGGCGGCCTGCGCGAGAGCCTGGACCTGCAGCAGGGCGGCGAAGTCGCCGCCAACCTGGACCGTCTCTACGAATACATGGTCGCTCGCCTGGTGGAAGCCAATATCGGCAACGACGTCGAGATGATCGACGAAGTGGCGGGTCTGTTGCGCAATGTGAAGTCCGGCTGGGATGCCATCGGCCATTGAGTGAAGGGGAAGTACCATGAGTTCATCCGTCCAGCTTCTCGAAGCCACCGGCAACGCATTGCGCGATGCGCTCGCGCGCCGGGACTGGACTGCCATTGGCGAACTTGACGCACAGTGCCGTCAGGCCGTCGATGAGGCCATGGTCGAGGCCGTGCGTGACGAGGAGCTCCTGCGCGAGCGCATGCAGACCCTGCTCGATCTCTACCGCGAACTGGTGACCACCTGCCAGGCCGAGCAGCGCCGGCTGGCGAGCGAGCTGGTCCAGCTCAACCAGTCCCAGCAGGGTGCCAAGGTCTACCAGCTGTTCACCTGATCGCACCTCCTTCCCGCGTCACATTTCCCAGCATCCGCAAGCCCTTGTGGGTGCCTTCGGGAATCTCGGAAAAAACTACGCCATAAAATTGACTCTTGCCTGGTTTTTGACTTTACTAGTGGCCAATTGCTCTTGGCGCTGTGCTTCCAATCGGCGCTCCTCATTTCCAGCCCGCGAGTAAGACCAGAACAAGATGTGGCGTGAAACCAAAATCCTGCTGATTGACGATAACGTCGAGCGCCGCCGCGACCTGGCGGTCATCCTCGGCTTCCTGGGCGAAGAGCACCTGGCCTGCGGCAGCGGCGACTGGCGCGAAACCGTCGGCAAGCTCGAATCCAGCCGCGAGGTGCTGAACGTGCTGCTGGGCGATGTCTCCGTCAAGGGCGGGGCGCTTGAGCTGCTCAAGCAGATCGCGGCCTGGGACGAGAACCTGCCGCTGCTGCTGATCGGAGAGCCGGTTCCCGCCGACTGGTCGGAGGACCTGCGCCGCCGGGTTCTCGCCAGCCTGGAAATGCCGCCCAGTTACAACAAGTTGCTCGATTCCCTGCGCCGTGCCCAGGTCTATCGCGAGATGTACGACCAGGCGCGGGAGCGCGGCCGCCAGCGCGAGCCCAACCTGTTCCGCAACCTGGTCGGCACCAGCCGCGCGATCCAGCAGGTGCGGCAGATGATGCAGCAGGTCGCCGACACCGAGGCCAGTGTGCTGATCCTTGGTGAGTCCGGCACCGGCAAGGAAGTGGTGGCGCGCAACCTCCACTACCATTCCAAGCGCCGCGACGAGCCGTTCGTGCCGGTCAACTGCGGCGCGATTCCGGCGGAACTGCTGGAGAGCGAGCTGTTCGGCCACGAGAAGGGCGCCTTCACTGGCGCCATCACCAGCCGCGCCGGGCGTTTCGAACTGGCCAACGGCGGCACCCTGTTCCTCGACGAGATCGGCGACATGCCGCTGCCGATGCAGGTCAAGCTGCTGCGCGTGCTGCAGGAGCGCACCTTCGAGCGCGTCGGCAGCAACAAGACCCAGTCGGTGGACGTGCGCATCATCGCCGCGACCCACAAGAACCTAGAGAAGATGATCGAGGAAGGCACCTTCCGCGAAGATCTCTACTACCGCCTCAACGTCTTCCCCATCGAGATGGCGCCGCTGCGCGAGAGGGTCGAGGACATTCCGCTGCTGATGAACGAGCTGATCTCGCGCATGGAGTTCGAGAAGCGCGGTTCCATCCGCTTCAACTCGGCCGCCATCATGTCGCTGTGCCGCCACGACTGGCCGGGCAACGTGCGCGAGCTGGCCAACCTGGTCGAGCGCATGGCGATCATGCACCCCTACGGGGTGATCGGGGTCGGCGAGCTGCCGAAGAAATTCCGCCACGTCGACGACGAGGACGAGCAACTGGCGATCAGCCTCCGCGAGGAACTGGACGAGCGCGCGGCGATGAACGCCGGCATGCCGGTCATCTCCAACACCGCCATGCTGCCGCCGGAAGGGCTGGACCTGAAGGACTACCTCGGCAACCTGGAGCAGGGGCTGATCCAGCAGGCCCTGGATGATGCCGGCGGGGTCGTGGCCCGCGCCGCGGAACGCCTGCGCATCCGCCGCACCACCCTGGTGGAGAAGATGCGCAAGTACGGCATGAGCCGCCGAGACGACGAGGGCGGCGACGAGGACTGAGGTCGCCGGATTTCAGGCCCGCCAAGCCGGAGCTTTGACGCAAGCTCCGGCTTTATTTTTCAAGCCATTGAAAATAAAGAATAAATTTTTAGGCATGGCTATTGCTATGACTCTCTCCGAGTGACCGTCTGCTGACGGTTCGCCAAGCGAGAGATGAACATGAGCCGAGCCGTCCCCCTATCCGTCGCCCCCGCAGCCGATACCCCAGCCGCCGAGCCGGCCAGTCGAGCCGACCTGGAGCAGACCTTCGCGCTGTTCAACCAGATGTCGTCGCAGCTGAGCAGCTCCTACAGCATGCTCGAGGCGCGGGTCAGCGAACTCAAGGGCCAACTCGCCCTGGTCAGCGCCCAGCGCATGCAGGAACTGGCGGAGAAGGAGCGCCTGGCGCTGCGTCTGCAGAGCCTGCTGGACCTGCTGCCGGGCGGGGTGATCGTGATCGATGGCCAGGGCGTGGTGCGCGAAGCCAATCCGGTGGCGCGCAGCCTGCTCGGCAAGCCCTTGGTCGGCATGCTCTGGCGCGAGGTCATCGCGCGCAACTTCGCGCCGCGCGAGGACGACGGCCACGAGATTTCCCTCAAGGACGGGCGCCGCCTGTCCATCGCCACGCGCTCCCTGCAGGGCGAGCCGGGGCAACTGGTGCTGCTGGCCGACCTGACGGAAACCCGTCGTCTGCAGGACCAGCTCGCCCGCCACGAGCGCCTGTCCTCGCTGGGGCGCATGGTCGCCTCGCTGGCCCATCAGATTCGTACCCCGCTGTCGGCGGCGCTGCTCTATGCCAGCCATCTTTCCGAGCAGGACCTGCCCTTCGAGCAGCAGCAGCGCTTCGCCGGACGACTCAAGGAGCGCTTGCACGAGCTGGAGCATCAGGTGCGCGACATGCTGGTGTTCGCCCGTGGCGAGCTGCCTTTGCTGGATCGCATCGCGCCCGGTGCCTTCTTCGATGCCCTGCGTCGTTCCGCGGAGCCCCACCTGCTGGATATGAACGTGCGTTGGCAGTGTGACGCCCGCCTGGGCGAGCTGCTGTGCAATCGCGACACTCTGGTCGGCGCCGTGCTCAACCTGATCGAGAACGCCATCCAGGCCGGCGGCCGCGAGACCTGCCTGAAGATTCACCTGCATGCCCGTGGCAACAGCCTGCGTTTGTGCGTGAGCGACAACGGGCCGGGCATCGACAAGGCCACCCTGGCGCGCCTGGGCGAACCTTTCTTCACCACCAAGACCACCGGCACCGGCCTTGGCCTGGCGGTGGTCCAGGCCGTGGTGCGCGCCCACCAGGGCGAGCTGCGGCTGCGCTCCCGCGTCGGCCGCGGCACCTGCGCCACCCTCGTCATGCCGCTGCTCGGCGCGGCACAAGCGGCACAAACGGATATTCAGGAGTAAGCCATGACCGCCAAGGTTCTGCTGGTCGAAGACGACCGCTCGCTGCGCGAGGCCCTTGCCGACACCCTGCTGCTCGGTGGCCACGACTTCCGCGCCGTGGAGTGTGCGGAGGATGCCGTCGAGGCGCTGGGCCAGGAGGCTTTCGGCCTGGTGATCAGCGACGTCAACATGCCCGGCATGGACGGCCATCAGCTGCTGGGCCTGATCCGCGCGCGCTACCCGCAGTTGCCGGTGTTGCTGATGACCGCCTACGGCGCCGTGGAACGGGCCGTGGACGCCATTCGCCAGGGGGCCGCCGATTATCTGGTCAAGCCGTTCGAGCCACGCACCCTGCTGGAACTGGTGGGCCGTCATGCCCTCGGTCGCCCGAGCGTCGGCGAGGGCGATGGCCCGGTGGCCTGCGAGCCGGCAAGTCGGCAGTTGCTGGAGCTGGCGGCGAGGGTGGCGAAAAGCGATTCCACCGTGCTGATCTCCGGCGAGTCCGGCACCGGCAAGGAAGTGCTGGCACGCTACATCCACCAGCAGTCGAATCGCGGCAACGGCCCGTTCATCGCCATCAACTGCGCGGCGATCCCGGACAACATGCTCGAGGCGACCCTGTTCGGCCATGAGAAGGGCGCCTTCACCGGCGCCATCGCCGCGCAACCGGGCAAGTTCGAACTGGCCGACGGCGGCACCCTCCTGCTCGACGAGATTTCCGAGATGCCGCTGGGCCTGCAGGCCAAGCTCCTGCGCGTGCTGCAGGAACGCGAGGTGGAGCGGGTTGGCGCGCGCAAGCCGATCAGCCTGGACATCCGCGTGCTGGCCACCACCAACCGCGATCTGGCCGGCGAAGTGGCGGCCGGGCGTTTCCGCGAGGACCTCTACTATCGCCTGTCGGTCTTCCCGCTGGCCTGGCGCGCCCTGCGCGAGCGGCCCGCCGACATTCTGCCGCTGGCCGAGCGTCTGCTGGCCAAGCACGTCAAAAAAATGAACCACGCTGCCGTCCAGCTTTCGCCCCAGGCCCGCGCGGCGCTGGTCGCCCATGCCTGGCCGGGCAACGTGCGCGAGTTGGACAACGCGATCCAGCGGGCGCTGATCCTGCAGCAGGGCGGGCTGATCCAGCCTCAGGACCTGTGCCTGACCGCGCCGATCGGCATGGCGCCCATGGCAGCGCCGACCGTCACCCTGGTCGCCAGCAATCCGCTGCCCATCGAGGAGCCGGTCGTGGAAGGCGCGAGCGCCTTGGGCGAAGACCTGCGCCGCCGCGAATTCCAGCTGATCATCGACACCCTGCGCGCCGAGCGCGGCCGTCGCAAGGAGGCCGCCGAGCGGCTGGGCATCAGCCCGCGGACCCTGCGCTACAAGCTGGCCCAGATGCGTGACGCGGGTATGGACGTGGAGGCTTACCTCTACGCGAGCTGAGCCGGCCACGCTGTTCGGCGCGGATTCGCGAGCCGGACTCGCTCCCGCCAAGGCGCATGCGGCTGCTCGACGGCCGCATGGCATCGATCCCTCTCTTGGCCCGCCTCGCGCGGGTCTTTCTTTGGGCTGTGTTCCAGTGAGTTATTGCAGACCTTGTGGGAGCGGCCTTGGCCGCGAGGCTTTTCATCAAGCCTTATTCGCGGCCAAGGCCGCTCCCACGGAAGCAGAGTCGTGGCAGCAGCTGGTCACGGGACATGACTTTCTTTTTGGCACCCTGTTTGCACATACCCCTGCAAAGACCGCGTAGCGTCAAAAAAGCCGCGGTCGCTGGAGGAAAAGGTCATGAGCCAGGGTGTCGAATTCAATCGCCTGATGTTGGAAATGCGCTCCATGCAGATGGAAGCCATGGCCAAGCAGAAGCCGGCCGTCGTCAGCGCGCCGGAGCCAGGTGCGCCGAGTTTCACGGACATGCTCGGCCAGGCGGTGAACAAGGTGAACGAGACCCAGCAGATCTCCGGCCAGCTGGCCTCCGCCTTCGAGATGGGGCAGGGCGGCGTCGACATCACCGATGTGATGATCGCCTCGCAGAAGGCCAGCGTTTCCTTCCAGGCCATGACCCAGGTGCGCAACAAGCTGGTTCAGGCCTACCAAGACATCATGCAGATGCCGGTTTAACAGGGCGGATTTGAGACATGGCTGAAGCAGTCGCTGCAAACGTACCCGCCACCACCGGCGCCGACGAGCCGAAGAAGCCGCTGTTCGGGCTGACCTTCCTGGAAAATCTCTCCGAGATGTCCATGCTGCGCCAGATCGTCCTGCTGGTCGGCCTGGCCGCCAGCGTGGCGATCGGCTTCGCCGTGGTCCTGTGGTCGCAGCAGCCAGACTACAAACCGCTGCTGGGCAGCCTGGCGGGCATGGACAGCAACCAGGTGATGGAGGTGCTCAACGCCGCCGACATCGCCTATACCGTCGAGCCGAATTCCGGTGCGCTGCTGGTCAAGTCCGAAGACCTGGGCCGCGCGCGCCTGCGCCTGGCCGCCGCCGGCGTCGCGCCGAGCGACAACAACGTGGGCTTCGAGATCCTCGACAAGGAGCAGAGCCTGGGCACCAGCCAGTTCATGGAGGCCACCCGCTACCGCCGCGGCCTCGAAGGTGAGCTGGCGCGCACCATTTCCAGCCTGAACAACGTCAAGGGTGCTCGCGTGCACCTGGCGATCCCGAAGAGCTCGGTGTTCGTCCGCGACGAGCGCAAGCCCACCGCCTCGGTGCTGGTTGAGCTGTACCCGGGCCGTTCCCTGGAGCCGAGCCAGGTGATGGCCATCGTCAACTTAGTGGCCACTTCCGTGCCGGAGCTGACCAAGTCGCAGGTCACCGTGGTCGACCAGAAGGGCAACCTGCTGTCCGACCAGCAGGAACTGTCCGAACTGACCATGGCCGGCAAGCAGTTCGACTACACCCGGCGCATGGAAACCCTGTTCACCCAGCGCGTGCACAACATCCTGCAGCCGGTGCTGGGCAACGGCCGCTACAAGGCCGAGGTCTCCGCCGACGTGGACTTCAGCGCGGTCGAGTCGACCTCCGAGTCGTTCAACCCGGACCAGCCGGCCCTGCGCAGCGAGCAGCAGGTCAACGAGCAACGCACCAGCAGCCTGCCGCCGCAGGGCGTGCCGGGTGCGCTGAGCAACCAGCCGCCGGGCGCCGCCAGCGCTCCCGAGCAGGCTACCGGCCAGGCCGCCCCGGCCGGCCCGATTGCCGCGGGTCAGCCGCTGGTCGATGCCAACGGCCAGCAGATCACGGACCCGGCCACCGGCCAGCCGATGCTGGCGCCGTACCCGGCCGACAAGCGCGAGCAGTCCACCCGCAACTTCGAGCTGGACCGTTCGATCAGCTACACCAAGCAGCAGCAGGGCCGCCTCAAACGCCTGTCGGTCGCCGTGGTGCTGGACGACAAGATCACCGTCGCCGCCAACGGTGAGGTCACCCGCAGCCCCTGGGGCGCCGAGGACCTGGCCCGCTTCACCCGCCTGGTGCAGGATTCGGTGGGCTTCGACGCCAGCCGTGGCGACAGCGTCAGCGTGATCAACGCGCCGTTCAGCAGCGAGCTGGGCGAGGTGGTCGAGCTGCCCTGGTACCAGTCCGAGCTGTTCCTGATGGCGATGAGCGGCCTCAAGCAACTCTTGCCGGCATTGCTGATCTTTACCCTTGTATGGTTCGTGCTGCGCCCGGTGATGAAGAACATCGCCAACCCGTCGCGCCAGGGCGAAGATGCCGAGGGCGACGTGGAGCTGGGCGACATGGGCGGCCTGGAGGGCGAGCTGTCGTCCGACCGGGTGAGCCTGGGCGGACCGCAGAGCATCCTGCTGCCCAGCCCCTCCGAGGGGTATGATGCACAACTGAACGCCATCAAGAGTCTGGTGGCGGAAGATCCGGGCCGCGTGGCCCAGGTAGTCAAAGACTGGATCAACGCCGATGAGTGACAATCGCACCGCCGTCAAGCTGAACAAGGTCGACAAGGCCGCCATTCTCCTGCTGTCCCTCGGCGAGACGGACGCAGCGCAGGTGCTGCGCCACCTCGGGCCGAAGGAAGTGCAGCGCGTCGGCGTGGCCATGGCCGGCATGCGCAACGTGCAGCGCGAGCAGGTCGAACAGGTGATGGGCGAGTTCGTCGAGATCGTCGGCGACCAGACCAGCCTGGGCGTCGGCTCCGATGCCTACATCCGCAAGATGCTCACCGCGGCGCTGGGCGAGGACAAGGCCGGCAACCTGATCGACCGCATCCTGCTCGGCGGCAGCACCAGTGGCCTGGACAGCCTGAAGTGGATGGAGCCGCGCGCGGTGGCCGACGTGATCCGCTACGAACACCCGCAGATCCAGGCCATCGTGGTCGCCTACCTCGACCCGGACCAGGCCGGCGAGGTGCTCAGCCATTTCGATCACAAGGTGCGCCTGGACATCATCCTGCGCGTGTCTTCGCTGAACACCGTGCAACCGGCGGCGCTCAAGGAGCTCAACCAGATCCTCGAGAAGCAGTTCTCCGGCAGCGCCAACACCACCCGTGCCAGCCTGGGCGGCGTGAAGCGCGCGGCCGACATCATGAACTTCCTCGACAGCTCAGTGGAGGGCCAACTGATGGACTCCATCCGCGAGGTGGACGAGGACCTGTCCAGCCAGATCGAGGACCTGATGTTCGTCTTCGACAACCTGGCCGACGTCGACGACCGCGGCATCCAGGCGCTGCTGCGCGAGGTCTCCTCCGACGTGCTCGTGCTGGCCCTCAAGGGCGCCGACGACGGCATCAAGGAGAAGGTGTTCAAGAACATGTCCAAGCGCGCCGCCGAGCTGCTGCGCGACGACCTGGAGGCCAGGGGCCCGGTGCGCGTCAGCGAAGTGGAGACGGCGCAGAAGGAAATCCTCACCATCGCCCGGCGCATGGCCGAGTCCGGCGAGATCGTCCTCGGCGGTGCCGGCGGCGAGGCGATGATCTAAGCGATGGCCAAGGATGCACACAGCGAGCTGATTCGCGCCAAGGACGTGGCGGGGTTCGACCGCTGGGCGCTGCCCAGCTTCGACCCCGAGGTCGAAGCGCCTGCCGAGCCGGAACCCGAGCCGGCCGCGCCGCCGGTCGAGGAGCCGGAGCAGGCCCAGGTGGAGGAGGTGGCGGTCGAGGACGTCAAGCCGCTGACGCTCGATGAGGTCGAGGCGATCCGCCAGGACGCCTACAACGAAGGCTTCGCCACCGGCGAGAAGGACGGCTTCCACGCCGGCCAGCTCAAGGCCAGGCAGGAGGCGGATGCGGCCCTGGCCGGCAAGGTCGCCCAGCTCGAACAGGTCATGGGGCATCTGCTGGAGCCCATCGCCAACCAGGATCAGGAACTGGAGAAGGCGCTCGTCAGCCTGGTCAGCCAGATGGCCCGCCAGGTGATCCAGCGCGAACTGGTCACCGATTCCAGTCAGATCCGCAACGTGCTGCGCGAGGCGCTGAAGCTGCTGCCGATGGGCGCCAGCAACGTGCGCATCCATATCAACCCGCAGGATTTCGAGCTGGTCAAGGCGCTGCGTGAGCGCCATGAGGAGAGCTGGCGCATCCTCGAGGACGAATCCCTGCAGCCCGGCGGCTGCCGCGTGGAAACCGAGCACACGCGCATCGACGCCAGCGTCGAGACGCGCATGGCCCAGGCCCTCAAGCAGCTGTTCGAGCAGCAGCGGGCGCAGGTCTCCAATCCGCCGGAGCCCGACATCCGGGTCGATCCGGAGACACCCGATGCGCCTTGAGCGCACCAGCTTCGCCAGGCGCATGGCCGGCTACGCCGACGCCATCGAGCTGCCGACCCAGCCGGTGGTGGAGGGCCGCCTGCTGCGCATGGTCGGCCTGACCCTGGAGGCCGAGGGCCTGCGCGCCGCGCTCGGTAGCCGCTGCCTGGTGATCAACGACGACAGCTATCACCCCGTGCAGGTCGAGGCCGAGGTGATGGGTTTCTCCACCGGCAAGATCTACCTGATGCCGGTCGGCAGCCTGGCCGGCATCGCTCCTGGCGCGCGGGTGGTGCCGCTGCCGGACACCGGCCGCCTGCCGATGGGCATGTCCATGCTCGGCCGGGTGCTGGACGGCGCCGGCCGCGCGCTGGACGGCAAGGGTGGGATGAAGGCCGAGGACTGGGTGCCGATGGACGGCCCGGCCATCAACCCGCTCAATCGCCACCCCATCAGCGAACCGCTGGACGTCGGCATCCGCTCGATCAACGGCCTGCTCACCGTCGGCCGTGGCCAGCGCCTGGGCCTGTTCGCCGGCACCGGCGTGGGCAAGTCGGTGCTGCTGGGCATGATGACCCGCTTCACCGAGGCGGAGATCATCGTGGTCGGGCTGATCGGTGAGCGGGGCCGCGAGGTGAAGGAGTTCATCGACGAAATCCTCGGCGAGGAGGGCATCAAGCGCTCCGTGGTGGTCGCCTCGCCGGCGGACGACGCGCCGCTGATGCGCCTGCGCGCCGCCCAGTACTGCACGCGCATCGCCGAATACTTCCGCGACAAGGGCAAGAACGTCCTGCTGCTGATGGATTCGCTGACCCGCTACGCCCAGGCCCAGCGCGAGATCGCCCTGGCCATCGGCGAGCCGCCGGCGACCAAGGGCTACCCGCCGTCGGTGTTCGCCCGGCTGCCCAAGCTGGTGGAGCGTGCCGGCAACGCGGAGGAGGGCGGCGGCTCGATTACCGCCTTCTACACCGTATTGAGTGAGGGCGACGACCAGCAGGACCCCATCGCCGACGCCGCCCGGGGCGTGCTCGACGGCCACTTCGTGCTGTCGCGCCGGCTGGCCGAGGAAGGGCACTACCCGGCCATCGACATCGAGGCCTCGATCAGCCGGGTCATGCCCCAGGTGGTCAGCCCCGAGCACCTCAAGCAGGCCCAGCGCTTCAAGCAGCTGTGGTCGCGCTACCAGCAGAGCCGCGACCTGATCAGCGTCGGCGCGTACGTGGCCGGTGGCGATGCCGACACCGACCTGGCCATCGCGCGGCAGCCGGCGATGGCCCGCTACCTGTGCCAGAGCCTGGGCGAGAGCGTGTCCATGGCCGAGAGCGTCAACCAGCTGGCGCTGGTCTTCAATCCGCAGGCGCAGGCCTGATAGATGGCCAACAGCCGCGCCGCGCGCCTGGCGCCCGTGGTCGAGATGGCCGAGCGGGAGGAGCGCGAGGCGGCGCGGCAGATGGCCCATATGCAGGGGTTGCTGGCCAGGGCCGAGGCCCAGCTGGGCGAGCTGGAACGCTATCGCGCCGACTACCAGCAGCAATGGATCAGCGAAGGCAGGCAGGGCGTGTCCGGGCAGTGGCTGATGAACTACCAGCGCTTCCTCAGCCAACTCGAAACGGCCATCGGCCAGCAGCTGCAGAGCATCGCCTGGCACCGGCACAACCTCGACAAGGCGCGGGAGCTCTGGCAGCAGCGCTACGCGCGGGTGGAGGGGCTGCGCAAGCTGGTCCAGCGCTACGTCGACGAGGCCCGCGCCGCCGAGGACAGGCGCGAGCAGAAGCTGCTCGACGAGCTGTCGCAGCGCCTGCCGCAGCGCGATCAACCGTGATCCCGGTTGCCGCCGTCAGCGGCGGGTGCTACATCTTGTCTCTGCCCAAGCATCTACAAAGGAGTGCTACATGGCCATCACCGCGCTACCCTCGGGCGACGGACAGGAGCTGACCATTCATATCCAGGGACGTTTCGATTTCTCCGCGCACCAGGAATTCCGCGATGCCTACGAGCGGGTCAACCTCACTCCCAAGCGCTACGTGGTGGATCTCAAGGGCGCTACCTACCTGGACAGCTCGGCGCTCGGCATGCTCCTGCTGCTGCGTGACCACGCCGGCGGCGACCATGCGCGCATCAGCCTGATCAACTGCAACCCCGACGTGCGCAAGATCCTCTCCATTTCCAACTTCGAACAGCTGTTCCAGATCGGTTGAATCCATGTCCAGCCGCCTGTCCATCCTGATCGCCGAGGACAGCGCGGCGGACCGCATGCTGCTGTCCACCATCGTCAGCCGCCAGGGACACCGGGTGCTGACCGCGGGCAATGGCCTGGAGGCCGTCGCCCTGTTCGAGCAGGAGCATCCGCAGCTGGTGCTGATGGACGCCCTGATGCCAGTGATGGATGGCTTCGAGGCAGCCTGGCGGATCAAGCAGGCGGCCGGCGAGGCGCTGGTGCCGGTCATTTTCCTCACTTCGCTGACCGAGAACGAGGCGCTGGTGCGCTGCCTGGAGGTCGGCGACGACTTCCTGGCCAAGCCCTACAACCCGATCATCCTGGAAGCCAAGATCCGCGCCATGGACCGGCTGCGCCGCCTGCAGCAGACGGTGCTGAAGCAGCGCGACCTGATCGCCAAGCACAACGAGCATCTGCTCACCGAGCAGCGCGTGGCCAAGGCAGTGTTCGACAAGGTGGCGCACTCAGGCTGTCTCAGCGCGCCCAACATCCGCTACCTGCAGTCGCCCTTCGCCCTGTTCAACGGCGACCTGCTGCTGGCCGCCTTCAAGCCGTCCGGTGGCATGCATGTGCTGCTCGGCGACTTCACCGGCCACGGCCTGCCGGCTGCCATCGGCGCCATGCCGCTGGCGGAAGTCTTCTACGGCATGACCGCCAAGGGCTTCTCCATGGCGGAAATCCTCCGGGAGATGAACGCCAAGCTGAAACGCATCCTGCCGGTGGGCGTGTTCTGCTGCGCCACCATGCTCAACCTCAGCTTCCAGCGCCGGGTGGTGGAGGTGTGGAACGGCGGCCTGCCGGACGGTCACCTGTTGCACGTCGCCAGCGGCGAACGGGTGCCGCTGGTGTCGCGCCACCTGCCGCTGGGCGTGCTCGAGCCGGGCGCGTTCAACGATGTCTACGAGGTGCATCCGCTGCAGCCGGGGGATCGCATCTTCCTGCTCTCGGACGGTGTGCTGGAGACCCGCGATGCCAGTGGGCAGCTGTTCGGCGAGGATCGGTTGCTGCAGGTGTTCGCCGCCGAGCACTCGCCGGAGTGCCTGTTCGAGAATATCCAGGCGGCCCTGGCCGCCTTCCGGGGCGAGGCTCAGGACGACGTCAGCATGATCGAGCTGAGCATGGTCGAGGACGGCGCCCTGAGCCGGCCGCCGCTGTCCTTCTCCGACAGCGGCCAGAGCAGCGCGCTGGACTGGTCGGTCTCCTTCGAGTTCCGCGCCGAGGCGCTCAAACGCTTCAATCCCTTGCCGTTCCTGCTGCAACTGCTGATGGAAGTGCGTGGCCTGCGGGCCAGGGGTGGCGCGCTGTATGCGGTGATGGCCGAGCTGTACTCCAACGCTCTGGAACACGGGGTGCTGGGGCTGGACTCCACCCTGAAGTCCGACGCCCAGGGCTTCGCCCGCTACTACTTCGAGCGCGGCCAGCGCCTGCAGACGTTGCAGGACGGATTCGTGAAATTCGAGCTGGAGCTGTTGCCGGAGGAGGGCGGCGGTTGCCTGCGCATCCGCGTGCAGGACAGCGGCAAGGGGTTCGACGTGGCCGGCGTGCTGGCCCGGCAGGACGATTGCGTCAGCCTCAGCGGTCGCGGCATGCGCCTGGTGCGCCAGCTCGCCGATCGTTGCGACTGGGCGGCGGATGGCTGCGGCGCCGTCGTGGAGTTTCGCTGGACGGCTCAGGCATAATCGTCGCTTCCCGGCCAAGGAGTGAGCAGGTGTCCGATTCCCATCTCGATCAGAGCGTGCTGGCGTCCCTTCTGGACGTCATGGGGGAGGAGTATCCCGTGCTGCTGGACACCTTCCTGGCCGATTCCGAGGAACGCCAGCGGCACATCCACGAGGCCATGGTCGGGGAGGATGCGCAGGCCCTGCGCCTGGCCGCCCACAGCTTCAAGGGCAGCTGCAGCAACATGGGCGCGCCGCTGCTGGCCGGGCTGTGCAAGCAGCTGGAAGAAGCCGCCCGGCGCGAGCGCCTGGACGAGGTGCCGGACCTGGTCGAGCAGATCGGCCGCGAATTCGCTATCGTCCGCATCCTGCTCAAGTCCGAACGTCAGCGGTATCGCTGAGCGGAGTTGGAGACAGCGCATCGGGTGGATATACGCTGTCGTCCCCGCGAAAGCGGGGACCCAGGGACGCAGTGTTTCGACCCGCACATGGATTCCCGCCTGCGCGGGAATGACGGGGAATTCTACCTTCTGTGTGTAGAAGGCCTTCACCAGGGTTATCGAGTGGAGCTGTCGACGCCCGTCATCCCCGCGAAGGCGGGGACCCAGGGATGCGGTGTCTCGACCCGAACATGGATTCCCGCCTTCGCGGGGATGACGGGATTTCCTACCTTCCTTGCCCGGACGAAGTTTCACCCGATTGCCCCGGCGCCCAGACAAAGTTGGCCCGGCCCTTGCTCTCTCCCCGATACGATCCATCCCTAACGGAGAGTATCCATGTCCGTTGCACCCGATTTCCTTCTCCAGTCCGCGCCCGAGGTGCGGCCGAAGGCAGCCGCCGCGAAGGCGCCCGCCACCGGTCCGGAACCCAGGAACAAAGACGCTTCCAGCTTCGCCGACGTCTACGCCCGGGAGCGTCAGGCGAAGGTGGCGGAGCGCAAGGAGGCCGCCGCCAAGGCAGCCGAGCAGCGCTCGGCCGACTCCAAGCCGGCCGGCGAGCCGAAGGCCGAGGCTGCCGCCGGGCAGCCGGCGGTTGCCGAAAGCGGCAATGCCTTGCCGGAGGAAGAGGTGGTCGAGAGTGGCGAGGACGTCATCGATCCGCTGCTGCTGATGGGCATGACCGGGCAATTGCCGGCGGCCGAGATCGAAGACCCCGCGCTGGGCGTAGAGGTCGAGGCGCCGGTCGAGGAGGTCGATCCGCTGCTGCAGCAGGCCCCCGTGGTGGTCAGCGCGGCGCCGGCGGCCCTGACCGAGGCGAACCACGATCCCGAACTGGACATGCTCAATAGCCTGCCCGGGGTCAAGCTCGCCCTGGAGATCGGCGCGCAGGGCCAGGCCGCGGCCCAGCAGCAACTGAGCCCGGGTGCGGTGGCGGCGGAGCGCTCGACCAGCCCCGGCCAGGGCTTCGCCAATGCTCTGGCCGCTCTTTCCGGCGACGCCATGCCCAGCGAGGAAACGCCGTCGGAAGGTCTGGAGGCCGATCTGTTCGGCGAGGGTACGGACAAGCCCCTGCCGAATCTGCGCGAGGGCCAGGCCGAGGTCCGCGCCGACAACTTCGCCAGCCGGCTCAGCGCGCTGAGCCAGGCCATCAACCAGCAGACCAACGTCCAGCAGCGCCTGCCGCTGGTGCCGGGGCAGCCGCTGCAGATGAACCACGCGGGCATGAGCGAGGCGGTGGTGGACAAGGTAATGTGGCTGTCCAGCCAGAACCTCAAGTCCGCCGAGATCCAGCTCGACCCGGCCGAGCTGGGGCGCCTGGAAGTGCGCATCGAGCTGAACAAGGACCAGGCGGCCCAGGTCACCTTCGTCAGCGCCAACGCCAACGTGCGTGACCAGCTGGAAGGCCAGGCCCACCGCCTGCGCGAGCTGTTCTCCCAGCAGGGCATGAACCAGCTCGACGTGAATGTCTCTGACCAGTCGCTGGCCCGTGGCTCCCACGGCGGTGGCGAGGAAGGGCAGCGGCGCTCCGCGGGCCGTGGCCTGGGCGATGCCGGTGGCGATGAGGTGCTGACCGGCGTCAGCGAGATCCGCGGTGGGCAATCGGCCGCCGCGCCGCTCGGGCTGGTGGACTACTACGCCTGACACCAGCTCCGCAGTCCTGCCAGACCCTGCGCCCGGTGGCGATAATCCACCGGGCGCAGTCGTTTTCGGGTGACAGGTGGTCGTCGCCTTGGTATATCGGCTGCCTGTGTCGGGCGGGGCAGGACCGGCTATCTTGTTTACAAGGTGGCATAACACTTGCTCCTAAGCCCTTGAACAGGGACAAAACACTCAAGAGTGACGGATTTCTGGCATGGCAAAGAAACCAGCACCCCAGCCTCCGGCCGCCGATGGCGGCGAAAAGGCCGGCGGCAAGGGCAAGCTCAAACTCATCATCCTGATCGTGGTCGCGTTGCTGCTGGCCATCGGTCTGTCCGTGGGGGCCACCTGGTTTCTGCTCAGCAAGGACAAGAAGGACGACAAGCCGGCCGCCGAGGAGAGCAGCGCCAGCGCGCCGGCCGTGCGCCAGCCGGCGCTGTACGAGAGCATCGCGCCGGCTTTCATCGCCAACTACAAGCACCAGGGCCGGCAGCGCTACATGCAGGTCAGCGTGGCGCTGATGGCGCGCAACCAGGCCGAACTGGACGCCCTCAAGGTACACATGCCGCTGATCCGCAACCGCCTGGTGATGCTGTTCTCCGGCCAGGACTTCGGCACGCTGATGACTCCGGTCGGCAAGGAAATGCTGCGCAACCAGGCCACCGCGGTGGTGCAGGAACTGGCGCAGAAGGAAACCGGTAAAACCGTGGTCGAACAGGTACTGTTCACCAACATCGTGCTGCAATAGCGGGAGCGTTTTTCATGGCCGTACAGGATCTGCTGTCACAGGACGAGATCGACGCGCTGCTGCACGGCGTCGACGATGGCCTGGTCGAGACCGAGAGCGATGCCGAGCCCGGCAGCGTCCGCAGCTACGACCTGACCAGCCAGGACCGCATCGTCCGCGGGCGCATGCCGACCCTGGAGATGATCAACGAGCGCTTCGCCCGCTACACCCGCATCAGCATGTTCAACCTGCTGCGCCGCTCCGCCGACGTGGCCGTGGGCGGCGTGCAGGTGATGAAGTTCGGCGAATACGTGCATTCGCTCTACGTGCCGACCAGCCTCAACCTGGTGAAGATGAAGCCGCTGCGCGGCACCGCGCTGTTCATCCTGGACGCCAAACTGGTGTTCAAGCTGGTGGACAACTTCTTCGGCGGCGACGGCCGCCACGCCAAGATCGAGGGCCGCGAGTTCACCCCGACCGAGCTGCGGGTAGTGCGGATGGTGATCGACCAGGCCTTCGTCGACCTCCGCGAGGCCTGGCATGCGGTGCTGGACGTCAACTTCGAGTACATCAACTCCGAGGTGAACCCGGCGCTGGCCAACATCGTCAGCCCCAGCGAGGTGGTGGTGGTGTCCACCTTCCACATCGAGCTGGACGGCGGCGGCGGCGACCTGCACATCACCATGCCCTATTCGATGATCGAGCCGATCCGCGAGATGCTCGACGCCGGCTTCCAGTCCGACGTGGACGACCAGGACGAGCGCTGGATCAAGGCCCTGCGCGAGGACATCCTCGACGTCAACGTGCCGCTGGGCGCCACCCTGGCCCATCGCCAGCTGAAGCTGCGCGACATTCTGCACATGCAGCCCGGCGACGTGATCCCGGTGGAGCTGCCCGAACAGATGATCATGCGCGCCAACGGCGTGCCGGCCTTCAAGGTCAAGCTGGGCGCCCACAAGGGCAACCTGGCCCTGCAGGTTCTCGAACCCGTGGAGCGCATGCGCTGAGTCGCGTGTGCTTCCCATAGACCAGATGGATAGCCAGCCGAGGTAGAGCGATGGCAGACGAAAACGAAGGCACCAGCCCCGAGGAGCAGGCCCTGGCCGACGAGTGGGCCGCGGCCCTCGCCGAGGCCGGCGATGACGCCGGGCAGGCGGACATCGACGCGCTAATGAGCCAGGGTGGTGGCGCCGCGGCTCCGGCCGCGCCGCGCATGGCGATGGAGGAATTCGGTGCGTCGCCCAAGCCGGGCAACGGTCCGGTGGCCCTGGAAGGGCCGAACCTGGACGTGATCCTCGACATCCCGGTGTCCATCTCCATGGAAGTGGGCAGCACGGAAATCTCCATCCGCAACCTGCTGCAGCTCAACCAGGGCTCGGTGGTGGAACTGGATCGGCTGGCAGGCGAGCCACTGGATGTGCTGGTCAACGGCACCCTGATCGCCCATGGCGAAGTGGTGGTGGTCAACGAGAAGTTCGGCATCCGCCTGACCGATGTGATCAGCCCCAGCGAACGCATCAAGAAGCTGCGCTGAGGCCATGATGCGCGGACTCTGCAGCTTCCTCCTGCTGGCCCCGCTGACGGCGCTGGCCGCCGAGCCGGCCTCCCGGGCGGCAACCACGCCCATGGCCGGCAGCGACGTAGGTGGCCAGCTGATGCAACTGGTGCTCGGCCTGCTGCTGGTCATCGGCCTGATCTTTGCCCTGGCCTGGGTGATGCGCCGCGTGCAGCAGATCGGCCCGCGCGGCAGCCAGGCGATCCGGCTGGTGGCCAGCCAGGCGCTGGGCCCGCGCGACCGGCTGCTGCTGGTGCAGGTCGGCGGCGAGCAGATCCTGCTGGGCATCAGCGCCGGCCGCATCACGCCGCTGCACGTGCTCAAGGAGCCGGTACAGACGGGCGAAAGCGAGCCGGCCACCCCCGAGTTCGCCCAGCGGCTGATGGAGCTGCTCGGCAAGGATCAGAAGGACCATAAGGACAACTCATGAGCGCCTGGCGCATTCTGCTGAGCCTGCTGCTGGTCGTGGCCTCGCCGCTGGCGTTCGGCGCCGACAATCCGCTGTCGATCCCGGCCATCACCCTGAGCACCGACGCCGCGGGGCAGCAGGAGTATTCGGTCAGCCTGCAGATCCTGCTGATCATGACGGCGCTGAGCTTCATCCCGGCGTTCGTCATGCTGATGACCAGCTTCACCCGGATCATCATCGTCTTCTCCATCCTGCGCCAGGCCCTCGGCCTGCAGCAGACGCCGTCGAACCAGATCCTGATCGGCCTGGCGCTGTTCCTGACCATGTTCATCATGGCCCCGGTGTTCGACCAGATTAACCGCGAGGCGCTGCAGCCCTATCTCAACGAGCAGCTCCCCGCCCAGGAGGCCATCGCCAAGGCCGAGGTGCCGATCAAGGCCTTCATGCTGGCGCAGACCCGCGCGTCCGACCTCGAACTGTTCGTGCGCCTGTCCAAGCGCACCGACATCGCCAGCCCGGAGGCGGCGCCGCTGACCATCCTGATTCCGGCGTTCGTCACCTCCGAGCTGAAGACCGCGTTCCAGATAGGCTTCATGATCTTCATCCCGTTCCTGATCATCGACATGGTGGTGGCGAGCATCCTCATGGCGATGGGTATGATGATGCTGTCACCGCTGATCATTTCCCTGCCGTTCAAGATCATGCTGTTCGTGCTGGTGGATGGCTGGGCATTGATCATGGGCACACTGGCCGGCAGTTTCGGCACGTTATAGAGGGCGAGCAGATGACCCCGGAAATCGCCGTCGACCTGTTCCGCGAGGCGCTCTGGCTGACGGCCATGATCGTTGGCCTCATGGTGTTGCCGAGCCTGCTGGTGGGCCTGCTGGTGGCCATGTTCCAGGCGGCCACGCAGATCAACGAACAGACCCTGAGCTTCATCCCGCGCCTGCTGGTGATGTTGCTCACCCTCATGTGGGCCGGCCCCTGGCTGGTGCGCGAGCTGATGGAGTACACCCAGACGCTGGTGCACAACATTCCGCTGCTGATCGGCTGATGCTCGAGCTGAGCAACGCGCAGATCGGCGGCTGGGTGGGCCAGTTCCTGCTCCCGCTGTTCCGCATCGCCTCCATGCTGATGGTGATGCCGGTGATCGGTACGCAGCTGGTGCCGATCCGCGTGCGCCTCTACCTGTCCCTGGCCATCTGCCTGGCGCTGGCGCCGAACCTGCCGCCGATGCCGCAGGTCGACGCGGTCAGCCTGCAGGCCATGCTGCTGATCGGCGAGCAGGTGCTGATCGGGGTGATGCTGGGCTTCGTCCTGCAGCTGTACTTCCACCTGTTCATCGTCGCCGGGCAGATCATCGCGATGCAGATGGGCCTGGGCTTCGCCTCCATGGTCGACCCGACCAACGGCGTGTCGGTGCCGGTGCTCGGCCAGTTCCTGCTGATGCTGGTGACGCTGCTGTTCCTGGCGATGAACGGCCATCTGGTGGTGTTCGAAGTGCTGGCCGAGAGCTTCGTCACCCTGCCGGTGGGCGAGGGGCTGATGGCGGACCACTACTGGACGCTGGCCGGCAAGCTGAGCTGGGTGATCGCCGCCGGCCTGTTGCTGGCCCTGCCGGTGATCACCGCCTTGCTGATCGTCAACCTGTCCTTCGGCGTGATGACCCGCGCCGCGCCGCAGCTCAACATCTTCTCCATCGGCTTTCCGCTGACCCTGGTGCTCGGCCTGTTCATCTTCTGGGTCGGCCTTTCGGACTTCCTCGCGCACTTCCAGACGCTGACCAGCGAGGCCCTTCTACAACTGCGCGAACTGGCGCGCATTCGCTGAGGAGGCTCCGCCATGGCCGAGAGTGAAAGCGGCGCCGACAAGAGCGAGGAACCCACCAGCAAGCGCCTGGAAGAGGCGCGCAAGAAGGGCCAGATCGCCCGTTCCAAGGAGCTCAACACCTTCGCGGTCACGTTCGCCGGGGCGGCGGCGCTGCTGATTTTCGGTGCCCAGATGGGGCATGCGATGCTGGGAATGATGCGTGGCAACTTCTCCCTGCCGCGCGAGGTGCTGCAGGACGAAGGCGCCATGGCCCGCTACCTGCTGGCCACCGGCATGGAGGCGTTGCTGGCCCTGCAGCCGTTCCTCACCGTGCTGCTGGTCGCCTCCATCATCGGCCCGATCGCCCTCGGTGGCTGGCTGTTCTCCAGCGAAGCGCTGATGCCCAAGTTCAGCCGGATGAATCCGCTGGAGGGGCTCAAGCGCATGTTCTCCGCCAAGGCGCTGGTGGAGCTGCTCAAGGCTCTGGCCAAGTTCGTGGTGATCCTGCTGGTGGCCCTGGCGGTGCTGAACTCCGACCGCGAAGACCTGCAGGCCATCGCCAACGAGTCGGTCGAGTCGGCGATCCTGCACGCCATGCAGGTGGCCGGCTGGAGCCTGCTGTGGCTGGCCTGCGGGCTGATCCTGATCGCCGCGGTGGACGTGCCGTTCCAGCTCTGGGACAGCAAGCAGAAGCTGAAGATGACCAAGCAGGAGGTCAAGGACGAGTACAAGGACAGCGAGGGCAAGCCCGAGGTCAAGTCGAAGATTCGTCAGTTGCAGCGGCAGATGGCCGAGCGGCGGATGATGCAGCAGGTGCCCGACGCCGACGTGGTCATCACCAACCCGACCCACTTCGCCGTGGCGCTGAAATACGACCCGGCCAAGGGCACTGCGCCGATGCTGCTGGCCAAGGGCGGCGATTTCCTGGCGCTGAAGATCCGCGAGATCGCCCAGGAGAACAGCATCACGCTGCTGGAGTCGCCCGCCCTGGCGCGGGCCGTGTACTACTCCACCGAAGTGGATCAGGAGATCCCCGCCGGCCTGTACCTGGCCGTGGCCCAGGTGCTGGCCTACGTGTACCAGCTCAGGCAGTTCCGCTCTGGCAAGGGCAAGCGCCCCGGTCCGCTGCCGGACCTGCCGATTCCGCCGGACCTGCGCCGCGACGAATAGTGTCGCCGACCTGCCGCCCGAGGGGCGGCGGGTCGGCGAGGTGCTGGCCTCAGCGGATCACGCCACAGGCCACGCGAACGCCGCCACCGCCGAGCGGCATGGGGTGGTCGGCATGGTTGTCGCCGCCGGCATGGACCATCAGGGCGCGGCCCTTGAGATCGTCCAGGCTCTTCAGGCGCGGTGCCAGCACCGGCTGCTCGGCCTTGCCATGGGCATCGACGTAGAGCGGCGGCAGGTCGCCACGGTGGGCGTTGTCTTCCCAGGGCGCGCCGTGGCGGCTGGTGCCGTTCGGGTCCCAGTGGCCGCCGGCGGCTTCCGCGGGAGAGGGCTTGCCTTCCTTGAGGCCCGCCTCGCAACTGGCGTTCATGTGCACATGGAAGCCATGCAGGCCGGGCGTGAGGCCTGCCAGGGCAGGGGTGAACACCAGGCCGTAGGGGGTCTGTTCGACGCTGACCGTGCCGACCTCCTTGCCGACGCCATTGGCGTCCACCGCATCGAGCTGCACGCTCAGCGGCGCGGCCTGGGCGGTGCCATAGAGGCCGAGCAGGGCGGCGGCGATGACCATC
Organism: Pseudomonas sp. GD04015; assembly: GCF_029837675.1. Classification (NCBI taxonomy): domain Bacteria; kingdom Pseudomonadati; phylum Pseudomonadota; class Gammaproteobacteria; order Pseudomonadales; family Pseudomonadaceae; genus Pseudomonas; species Pseudomonas sp. GD04015. The sequence continues at coordinate 102,248 of NZ_JAOEEE010000008.1, forward strand.
TTCTTCATTGTGTTTCTCCTTGGGTGATGAACGGGTCTTGGTCGACCTGTGACTGTAGCCCGCTTCCTTGGTTTCCTGCGAATGGGAACTGTTTCAGCGAGTTGGCAAAGCTGGCCGACTTCTTGCTCTGACTCCAGCACGACGCATATCGCGTCAAAAGATTGAATTGGCTGGGGTAAGCAAGTGGCAGTGGATCGCGCTCAACTGATCGGCAACATGCGCAGCAATCTCGCAGGGCTGGGGCATGGCAACCTCGGCGTGCCGGTGCTGGTGCTGGTGCTGCTGGCGATGATGACGCTGCCGATGCCGGCGTTCCTGCTGGACGTGTTCTTCACCTTCAACATCGCCCTGTCGATCGTGGTCCTGCTGGTCAGCGTGTACGCGCTGCGGCCGCTGGACTTCGCCGTGTTCCCGACCATCCTGCTGGTCGCCACGCTGCTGCGCCTGGCGCTGAACATCGCCTCGACCCGGGTGGTGCTGCTGCACGGCCAGGAAGGCCACGACGCCGCCGGCAAGGTGATCCAGGCCTTCGGTGAGGTGGTGATCGGCGGCAACTACGTGGTGGGTATCGTGGTGTTCGCCATCCTGGTGATCATCAACTTCGTGGTGGTCACCAAGGGCGCCGGACGCATCTCTGAGGTCAGCGCGCGCTTCACCCTGGACGCGATGCCCGGCAAGCAGATGGCCATCGACGCCGACCTCAACTCCGGCCTGATCGACCAGGACACCGCCAAGCTGCGGCGCAGCGAGGTGGCTCAGGAGGCCGACTTCTACGGCTCGATGGACGGTGCCAGCAAGTTCGTGCGCGGCGACGCGGTCGCCGGCCTGCTGATCATGTTCGTCACCCTGCTCGGCGGCATGGGCATCGGTATGCTGCAGCATGGGCTGTCGTTCAACGAGGCGAGCAAGATCTACGCCCTGCTGACCATCGGTGACGGCCTGGTGGCGCAGATCCCGTCGCTGCTGCTGTCCACCGCCGCGGCGATCATGGTGACCCGCGTGTCCTCCTCCGAGGACATGGGCCAGCAGGTCAACCGGCAGATGTTCGCTTCGCCCAAGGCGCTGGCCGTGGCTGCCCTCATCATTGCGGTGATGGGGCTGGTGCCCGGCATGCCGCACGTGCCGTTCCTCGGCCTGGCGCTGCTGGCGGCCGGCGGCGCCTTCCTGATCTGGCGCAGCAAGCAGCAGAAGGTCAAGGCCGAGGCCGAGGCGGTCAAGCGCCAGCAGGAGCTGCTGCCGGCGCAGAAGGCCCAGGAGGTCAAGGAACTGGGCTGGGACGACGTCACCCCGGTGGACATGGTCGGCCTGGAAGTGGGCTACCGCCTGATCCCGCTGGTCGACCGCAACCAGGGCGGCCAGTTGCTGGCGCGGATCAAGGGCGTGCGCAAGAAGCTGTCTCAGGAAATGGGCTTCCTGATGCCGTCGGTACATATCCGCGACAACCTCGACCTGCTGCCCAACGCCTATCGCCTGACCCTGATGGGCGTCAGCGTGGCCGAGGCGGAGGTCTACCCGGAGCGCGAACTGGCGATCAACCCGGGCCAGGTGTTCGGCACCCTCAACGGCATCGCCGCCAAGGATCCGGCGTTCGGCCTGGAAGCCGTGTGGATCGACCCCGCCCAGCGCGACCAGGCCCAGTCGCTCGGCTACACCGTGGTGGACGCCAGCACGGTGGTCGCCACCCACCTGAACCAGGTCCTGCACAAGCACGCCCACGAGCTGCTCGGCCACGAGGAAGTCCAGCAACTGCTGCAGCTGCTGGCGAAGAGTTCTCCCAAGCTGGCGGAAGAACTGGTGCCGGGCATGGTCTCGCTGTCGACCCTGCTCAAGGTGCTGCAGATCCTGCTGCAGGAACAGGTGCCGGTACGCGACATCCGCAGCATCGCCGAGGCCATCTCCAACGTCGCCGGCAAGAGTCAAGATCCCGCCGCGATGGTGGCGGCGGTGCGCGTCGCACTTTCCCGTGCAATCGTGCAAAGCATTGTGGGACTAGAGCCGGAGCTGCCCGTGATCACTCTGGAACCCAGGTTGGAACAGTTATTGCTGAATAGCCTGCAGAAGGCCGGTCAGGGCTCCGAGGATGGCATCCTCCTCGAGCCCGGCATGGCGGAGAAGCTGCAACGCTCCCTGGTGGAAGCGGCGCAGCGCCAGGAAATGCTCGGCAAGCCGGTGATCCTGCTGGTGGCCGGCCCGGTCCGGGCGATGCTGTCGCGATTCGCGCGGCTCGCCGTACCGAACATGCACGTACTGGCCTACCAGGAAATACCGGACAACAAGCAGGTCACGATCGTCGCCACGGTCGGCCAGAACTGAGGGTTCTAAGCCATGCAAGTCAAACGCTTCTTCGCCGCCGACATGCGTACCGCCATGAAACTGGTGCGCGACGAACTGGGCGCCGATGCCTCGATCATCGGCAACCGCCGCGTGGCCGGCGGCGTGGAGCTGACCGCGGCGCTGGACTACCAGCCGGCCGCGCCGTCCCGCCAGCCCAATCCGGCGCTGGAGGCCGAGCTGCGCAAGACCCAGGCGAAGATCGCCAACGCCCAGGCCGAACTGGCCGTTCGTGCCGTGGCCGACGAGCGCAAGGACCGCCAGCTGTTCGCCAACGAATCGCTGGTCGCGCCCGAGCTGCCGGCCACCGCGGTCAAGATGCAGCGTCCGATTGCCGGCGAGCAGCCCGAATCCAGGCCGTCCGCCGCCGCTGTCGACCAGCGCGCCCTCGACGCCATGCGCTTCGAGCTGCACGGCCTGCGCGAGCTGATCGAAGTGCAGCTGGGCTCAATCGCCTGGGGCCAGTTGCAGAACCGCAAGCCGCAGCAGGCCAACCTGTGGCGCCGCCTGCAGCGCATGGGCCTGTCCGCCGAGCTGTCCAGGGCGCTGCTGGAGCGCGTGGCCAAGGTCGCCGACCCGCGCCAGGCCTGGCGCATGCTGCTGGCCCACCTGGCCCATGCGATCAAGACGCCCGAGGTCGAGCCGCTGGAGGAGGGCGGGGTGATCGCCTTGGTCGGCCCGGCCGGCATGGGCAAGACCACCACGCTGGCCAAGATGGCCGCGCGCTACGTGCTGAAATACGGCCCGCAGAGCATCGCCCTGGTCAGCATGGACTGCTTCCGCATCGGTGCCCAGGAGCAGATCAAGACCCTCGGTCGCATCCTCAACGTGCCGGTGACCCAGGTCGACCCCGGCCAGTCCCTGGTGCAGGCCCTGGCGCCGCTGGCGCGCAAGAAGGTGATCCTGATCGACACCGCCGGCCTGCCGGGCAACGACCCGGCCCTGCGTCTGCAACTGGAGAGTCTGGCCGCCCGCGGGGTCAAATCGAAGAACTATCTGGTGCTGGCCGCCACCAGCCAGGCCCAGGTGCTCAAGGCCGCGTACCATAGCTACAAGCAGTGCGGCCTGGCCGGGTGCATCCTGAGCAAGGTGGACGAGGCAGCCAGCCTGGGTGAGGTTCTGGGGCTGGCTATCAGCCAGCATCTACCGGTAGCCTATCTGGCAGATGGGCCGAAGATTCCGGATGATCTGCAGGTGCCGCGCAGCCACCAGCTGGTGAGCCGTGCCGTGAGCATGCAGACTGCGGAGGATCCGAGCGAGGAAGCCATGGCCGACATGTTCGCCGGCCTGTATCAGCATCCCGCGCGTCGCGCGGGCTAGCAGGCGGCGGTGTACAAGGCGTTCTAAGGTGTAGGAAAGGGTCGGTGTAGTTGCCCGACCAGCCCAGTCCAGGCAAGAAGGTAAGAGAAGAACATGGGTAGTATGCATCCCGTACAGGTGATCGCAGTCACAGGCGGCAAGGGCGGCGTCGGCAAGACCAACGTGTCGGTGAATCTGTCGCTGGCGCTGGCCGACCTCGGCCGCCGGGTGATGCTGATGGACGCCGACCTGGGCCTGGCCAACGTCGACGTGCTGCTGGGCCTGACCCCCAAGCGCACGCTGGCCGACGTGATCGCCGGCGAGTGCGATCTGAAGGACGTGCTGATCCAGGGCCCCGGCGGCGTCCGCATCGTGCCGGCCGCCTCCGGCACCCAGAGCATGGTGCAGCTGTCGCCGGTGCAGCACGCCGGCCTGATCCAGGCCTTCAGCGACATCAGCGACAACCTCGACGTGCTGGTGATCGACACCGCCGCCGGCATCGGCGACGGCGTGGTCAGCTTCGTCCGCGCGGCCCAGGAAGTGATCGTGGTGGTCTGCGACGAGCCGACCTCGATCACCGACGCCTATGCGCTGATCAAGCTGCTCAACCGCGACTACGGCATGAGCCGCTTCCGCGTGCTGGCCAACATGGCCCACAGCCCGCAGGAAGGTCGCAATCTGTTTGCTAAGCTGACCAAGGTAACCGACCGTTTTCTTGATGTGGCCTTGCAGTACGTCGGCGCCGTCCCCTACGACGAGTCCGTACGCAAGGCCGTGCAGAAGCAGCGCGCGGTATACGAAGCCTTCCCGCGCTCGAAATGCGCACTGGCGTTCAAGGCGATCGCCCAGAAAGTCGACACGTGGCCGCTCCCGGCCAACCCGCGCGGCCATCTGGAGTTCTTCGTCGAGCGTCTGGTGCAGCAACCGATCGCGGGTACGGCCGTATGACAGCAGCCAGTGGACTTCGAATGTACAACAAGGCGCAGGCGCAGGACTCCCAGCATCAACTGATCGAGCGCTACGCGCCGTTGGTCAAGCGTATCGCCTACCATCTGCTGGCGCGTCTTCCCGCCAGCGTGCAGGTGGACGACCTGATGCAGGCCGGCATGATCGGCCTGCTCGAAGCGTCGAAGAAATACGACGGCAGCAAGGGCGCCAGCTTCGAGACCTATGCCGGCATCCGCATCCGCGGCGCCATGCTCGACGAGGTGCGCAAGGGCGACTGGGCACCGCGTTCCGTCCACCGCAACACGCGGATGGTCAGCGACGCCATCCGCACCATCGAGGCCCGCACCGGAAGAGACGCTAAAGATCAAGAGGTTGCGGCCGAACTCCAATTGAGTCTCGAAGATTACTACGGCATTCTTGGCGACACTCTGGGCAGCCGTCTGTTCAGCTTCGACGACCTGGTGCAGGACGGCGAGCAGGGCGGGTTGCACGAAGACGTCTCCGGCAGCCATGGCGGTCCGCTGCATGGCCTGGAAGACGAGCGCTTCCAGGCGGCCCTGGCCGATGCCATCGCCAACCTGCCGGAGCGCGAGCGCCTGGTGTTGTCGCTCTACTACGACGAAGAACTGAATTTGAAGGAAATCGGTGAGGTCCTGGGGGTCAGCGAATCCCGGGTCAGCCAGTTGCACAGCCAGTGCGCCGCGCGTCTGCGCGCCAGGCTGAGCGAGTGGCGGGCGAGCTGACGGCCGGCCGGTTTCATGATTTGCGACGCAACCGGGCCGCCGGGGCGTTTAGGACTGTACGGAGGTCGACTTGGACAAGAACATGAAAATCCTCATCGTTGACGATTTTTCGACGATGCGACGGATCATCAAGAACCTCCTGCGCGATCTGGGGTTCACCAACACGGCCGAAGCCGACGATGGCAACACGGCGCTGCCGATGCTGCAGAGCGGCAGCTTCGACTTCCTGGTGACCGACTGGAACATGCCCGGCATGACCGGCATCGACCTGCTGCGCGCGGTGCGCGCCGACGAGCGACTGAAGACCCTGCCAGTGCTGATGGTGACTGCCGAAGCCAAGCGCGAGCAGATCATCGAGGCCGCCCAGGCCGGTGTTAACGGCTATGTGGTCAAGCCGTTCACCGCCCAGGTGCTGAAGGAGAAGATCGAGAAGATCTTCGAACGCGTTAACGGCTGATGTCCGCCGCGGGGGCACTATGGCAAACGATGAATCCTCCCTGGGCGAACTCGAGTCGACCCTGAAGGCACATGCTACCCAGCTGGTCGAAAGCCTTGAGAAAGGCCGCTTCGGCGAAGCTGTGCATCTGATCCACGAACTGAGCCAGGCACGCGATCGCGGCCTGTATCAGGAAGTCGGCAAGCTCACCCGTGAGCTGCACAACGCGATCGTCAATTTCCAGCTCGACCCGTGCAATCCGCATGCCCAGGAAATCTCGCAGATATCGGACGCCACCGAGCGGCTGTCCTACGTCGTGCAGATGACCGAGAAGGCGGCCAACCGCACCATGGACCTGGTGGAGCAGAGCGCCCCGCTGGTCAATGACCTAGGCGACGAGGCCAAGGCCCTGTCCGGTGACTGGAGCAAGTTCATGCGCCGGGAAATGAGCGCCGACGCCTTCCGCGACCTGGCCAAGCGCATCGAGCTGTTCCTCGCCCGCAGCGAGCGCGACAGCCAGAAACTGTCCGGCCAGCTCAACGACATCCTGCTGGCGCAGGACTACCAGGATCTCACCGGCCAGGTGATCAAGCGCGTGACCCAACTGGTCACCGAGGTGGAAGGCAACCTGCTGAAGCTGGTGCTGATGGCCAGCCACGTGGACCGCTTCGCCGGCATCCAGCACGACATGGACGAGCTGCGCGCCGAGCAGGAAAAACAAAAAGAGCCTTCCAAGGGTGAAGGTCCGCAGATTCATGCCGATAAGCGTGATGACATCGCTGCCAGCCAGGATGATGTCGACGACCTGCTATCCAGCCTTGGATTTTAAGAGCTCTAACAGAGCCTTTGGAGCGCACCGATGAGCTTCGACGCCGATGAAGAAATCCTCCAGGACTTTCTGGTAGAGGCCGGCGAGATTCTTGAACAACTGTCCGAGCAACTGGTCGAGCTGGAAAGCCGACCGGATGACATGGACCTGCTCAATGCCATTTTCCGTGGCTTCCACACCGTCAAGGGGGGAGCCGGCTTTCTCCAGCTCAACGAACTGGTCGAGTGCTGCCATATCGCGGAGAACGTGTTCGACATCCTGCGCAAGGGCGAGCGCCGCGTCAGCGCGGAGCTGATGGACGTGGTGCTGCAGGCGCTGGATGCGGTCAACGAAATGTTCGGCCAGGTGCGCGAGCGTGCCGAGCCTACCCCGGCCTCTCCCGAACTGCTGGCGGCGCTGGCACGCCTGGCCGAGCCGGAGAGGGCCGAGGAGCAGAGCGCCGCCGTCGAGCCGGAGCCGGAGCCCGAAGCGGAGCCGGAAACCGCTGCCGCCACCGGCGATATCACCGACAGCGAGTTCGAGCAGCTGCTGCAATCCATCGGCGACCAGCCCCAGCCGGTGGTCGCCGAAGCCCCGGCACCGGCCGCGGGCGGTGACGAGATCACCGACGACGAATTCGAGGCACTGCTGGACCAGCTGCATGGCAAGGGCAAGTTCGCCAGCGCTGCCGAGCAGCCGGTCGCGGCGCCCGTGGCCGCTCCCGCGCCGACCGCGGGTGGCGATGAGATCACCGACGACGAGTTCGAGGCGCTGCTGGACCAGCTGCACGGCAAGGGCAAGTTTTCTGGCCCGGCCGAAGAGCCTGTCGCCGCGCCGCAGCCTGCCGCAGCCGCTCCCGCGCCGGCGGGCGGTGGCGACGATATCACCGACGACGAATTCGAGGCACTGCTGGACCAGCTGCATGGCAAGGGCAAGTTCTCCGCTGCCGAGCAGCCTGCGCCCGCGCCTGTGGCCAAGCCCGTGCAAGCGGCTCCTCCGCCCAAGCAGCCCGAGCCGAAGAAGCCCGAGCCCGCCAAACCCTCCGCTCCCAAGCCTGCCGCCGCCAAGCCCGAGCCGGCCAAGGCCGCGGCTCCTGCTGCCGCGCCGGCCGCCGCCGCGGGTGCCAGCGAGACGGAAACCACGGTGCGGGTCGATACCGCGCGCCTGGACGAGATCATGAACATGGTCGGCGAACTGGTGCTGGTGCGTAACCGCCTGGTGCGCCTGGGCCTGAACAGCGGCGACGAGGCCATGGCCAAGGCCGTGTCCAACCTGGACGTGGTCACCGCGGACCTGCAGACCTCGGTCATGAAGACCCGCATGCAGCCGATCAAGAAGGTCTTCGGCCGCTTCCCGCGCCTGGTCCGCGATCTGGCGCGCAACCTGAAGAAGGAAATCAACCTGGAGCTGGTCGGCGAAGAAACCGACCTCGACAAGAACCTGGTCGAGGCGCTGGCCGACCCGCTGGTCCACCTGGTGCGCAACGCCGTCGACCACGGTGTCGAGACGCCCGAGGAGCGCGAGGCCGCCGGCAAGCCGCGCACCGGGCGCGTGGTGCTCTCCGCGGAGCAGGAGGGTGACCACATCCTGCTGATGATCACCGACGACGGCAAGGGCATGGACGCCAACGTCCTGCGCGCAAAGGCGGTGGAGAAGGGACTGCTGGACAAGGACGCCGCCGACCGGCTCACCGATCTGGAGTGCTACAACCTGATCTTCGCCCCGGGCTTCTCGACCAAGACCGAGATTTCCGATGTGTCCGGCCGCGGCGTCGGCATGGACGTGGTGAAGACCAAGATTTCCCAGCTCAACGGCACGGTCAACGTGTTCTCGCAGAAGGGCCAGGGCTCGAAGATCGTCATCAAGGTGCCGCTGACCCTGGCGATCATGCCGACCCTGATGGTGATGCTGGGCAACCAGGCCTTCGCTTTCCCGCTGGTCAACGTCAACGAGATCTTCCACCTCGACCTGTCGCGCACCAACGTGGTGGACGGCCAGGAAGTGGTGATCGTCCGCGACAAGGCCCTGCCGCTGTTCTACCTCAAGCGCTGGCTGGTCCGCGGTGCGTCCGGCGACGAGCAGCGCGAGGGCCACGTGGTGATCCTCACCGTGGGCAGCCAGCGGATCGGCTTCGTGGTCGACCAGCTGGTGGGCCAGGAAGAGGTGGTGATCAAGCCGCTCGGCAAGATGCTGCAGGGCACGCCGGGCATGTCCGGCGCTACCATTACCGGTGACGGGCGCATCGCCCTGATCCTCGACGTACCTAGCATGCTCAAGCGCTACGCGCGTCGCATCTGATCGCATGCGGCTGGCGGGACCAGTCGCTCTGGAGTGTTTATGGCAGTCAAGGTCCTGGTGGTGGACGATTCCGGCTTCTTCCGCCGCAGGGTCTCGGAGATTCTTTCCGCCGACCCCGATATCCAGGTGGTCGGAACCGCCACCAACGGTCGCGAGGCCATCGATCAGGCCCTGGCGCTGAAGCCGGACGTGATCACCATGGACTACGAGATGCCGATGATGGACGGCATCACTGCGGTGCGTAACATCATGCAGCGCTGCCCGACGCCGGTCCTGATGTTCTCCTCGCTGACCCACGAAGGCGCCCGGGTCACCCTCGACGCGCTGGACGCCGGCGCGGTCGACTACCTGCCGAAGAACTTCGAGGACATCTCGCGTAACCCGGACAAGGTCAAGACCATGCTGTGCGAGAAGGTCCACACCATCGCCCGCAGCAACCGCCGCTACAGCACCTTCAGCCCGTCGGCCTCCAGCCCTTCGGCGAGCCATGCGCCGAGCCCGGCCGGCGCGCGCCCGGCGGCGACCACGCCGCTGGCCAGCCGACCCTCGGCCGCGCCGGCACCCCAGGCGCCGAGCGCAAGCGGAGCGGCACCGAAGCGCAAGTCGTACAAGCTGGTCGCCATCGGCACCTCCACCGGCGGCCCGGTGGCCCTGCAGCGGGTGCTCACCCAGCTGCCCGCCGGTTTTCCGGCGCCGATCGTACTGATCCAGCACATGCCGGCGGCCTTCACCAAGGCCTTCGCCGATCGCCTGGACAAGCTGTGCCGGATCACCGTCAAGGAAGCCGAGGACGGCGACCTGCTGCGCCCCGGACTGGCGCTGCTGGCGCCCGGCGGCAAGCAGATGATGGTCGACTCGCGCGGCGCGGTGAAGATCCTGCCCGGCGATGAGCGCCTCAACTACAAGCCCTGCGTCGACATCACCTTCGGCTCGGCGGCCAAGTCGTTCAACGACAAGGTCCTGGCGGTGGTGCTCACCGGCATGGGCGCCGACGGCCGCGAGGGCGCACGGCTGCTCAAGCAGAGCGGCAGCCAGGTGTGGGCGCAGGACGAGGCGAGCTGCGTGATCTATGGCATGCCCATGGCGGTGGTGAAGGCCAACCTGGCCGACGCCGTGTATGGCCTGGACGAGATCGGCCGGCATCTGGCCGAGGCCTGCATCTGATGGATGTACTCACCCTCGTCGGCGTCATCCTGGCCTTCGTCGCCATCATCGGCGGCAACTACCTCGAGGGTGGCCACATCGGCGCGCTGCTCAACGGGCCGGCGGCGCTGATCGTGATCGGCGGTACGTTGGGCGCGGCCTTCATCCAGACACCGATGAGCGTGTTCAAGCGGGCCCTGAGCACCCTGAGGTGGATCGCTTTTCCTCCCCGCATCGACCTGGCCGGCGGCATCACCCGGGTCGTCAGCTGGAGCATGACCGCGCGCAAGGAAGGCTTGCTCGGCCTCGAACCGGTGGCCGACAGCGAGCCGGACCCGTACGCGCGCAAGGGCCTGCAGCTGCTGGTCGACGGTGTCGAGCCGGAAGCCATCCGCAGCATCCTCGAAGTCGATCTGTATACCCAGGAGGCCCGCGACATTCAGGCGGCCAAGGTCTTCGAGAGCATGGGCGGCTATGCGCCTACCATCGGCATCATCGGCGCGGTGATGGGCCTCATCCATGTGATGGGCAACCTCGCCGACCCCAGCAAGCTGGGCAGCGGCATCGCCGTGGCCTTCGTCGCCACCATCTATGGCGTGGCCTTCGCCAACCTGCTGCTGTTGCCGGTGGGCAACAAGCTCAAGGCCGTCGCCGCTCGCCAGTCGTGCTACCGGGAGATGCTGCTGGAAGGCATCCTGTCGATCGCCGAAGGCGAGAACCCGCGTTCCATCGAATTGAAGCTGCAGGGCTTCATGGACTGAGCCATGGCCCGGCGGCGCAATCACGAAGAGCATGAGAATCACGAACGCTGGCTGGTGTCCTACGCGGACTTCATCACCCTGCTGTTCGCCTTCTTCGTGGTGATGTATTCGATCTCCTCGATCAACGAGGGCAAGTACAAGGTCCTGTCGGAGAGCCTGGTCGGCGTGTTCAGCGAGCCGGAGAGGGCGATCAAGCCGATTCCCATCGGCGAGGAGAAGCCCCGCACCACCGAGCCCGACCGCTCGGTGATCGAGGACAATCCGAACAGCACCACCTCCAGCGACGATTCCGCCATCGATCCGCTGACCCAGATCGCCAGCAGCATGCGCGAGGCCTTCGGCGACCTGATCGCCTCCGAGCAGCTGACCGTGCGTGGCAACGAGCTGTGGGTGGAGATCGAACTGAATTCCAGCCTGCTGTTTCCCAGCGGCGATGCGGTGCCCAACGATACGGCCTTCGAGCTGATCGAGAAGGTCGCGAGGATCCTGGCGCCGTATGAAAACCCGATTCACGTCGAGGGCTTCACCGACAACCTGCCGATCGCCACGGCCCAATATCCCAGCAACTGGGAACTTTCCGCGGCGCGGGCGGCCAGCATAGTGCGGATGCTGTCCATGGACGGCGTCAACCCCGGGCGTCTGGCGGCGGTGGGGTATGGCGAGTTCCAGCCGGTGGCCGACAACGCCACCGCCGAGGGGCGCTCGCGCAACCGCCGGGTGGTACTGGTGGTGTCGCGCAACCTCGACGTGCGCCGTAGCGTCAGTGGCGTGGGCAGCGGCAACGCCAAGCCGGACGACGCACTGAGGCGGGCTGGCACACAATCTGCACCACCGGCTCCAGAGGTGGCGCCACAGAGCGGTCCCGCCAATTTTTCGACGCCGGCGCCGTGAGGCACCGGCCAGTTCTCGGCAAGGTCCCGACAATGCCGGGAGGACGACGAGCATGAAAGTCTGGGCAGTAGCCAATCAGAAAGGTGGGGTCGGCAAGACCACCACATCCATCGCCCTGGCAGGCCTGCTGGCCGAGGCCGGCAAGCGTGTGGTGGTGGTCGACCTCGATCCGCACGGGTCGATGACCAGCTATTTCGGCCACGATCCGGATACCCTCGAACACAGCAACTTCGACCTGTTTTTGCACCAGGGCAACGTGCCCCAGGGCCTGCCGGCCAGCCTGCTGCTGCCGACCAGCCACGAGCGCATCGCCCTGTTACCGTCGAGTACCGCCCTGGCCACCCTGGAGCGCCAGTCCCCGGGCCAGAACGGTCTGGGCCTGGTGATCGCCAAAAGCCTGGCGCAGCTCTGGGACACATTCGATCACGCCGTCATCGACAGCCCGCCGCTGCTCGGTGTGCTGATGGTCAATGCCCTGGCCGCCAGCCAGCAACTGGTGATCCCGGTGCAGACCGAGTTCCTGGCGGTGAAGGGGCTCGAACGCATGGTCAGCACCCTCAACATGGTCAACCGTTCGCGCAAGCAGCCGTTGCCCTACACCATCGTGCCAACCCTGTTCGACCGCCGCACCCAGGCCTCCCTGAGCACCCTGCGGGTGTTGCGCAACACCTATCCCGAGCACCTGTGGCAGGCCTACGTGCCGGTGGACACCCGCCTGCGCGACGCCAGCCGGGCGGGGCTGACGCCTTCCCAGTTCGACGGCAACAGCCGTGGCGTGATCGCCTACCGCGCCCTGCTCAAACACCTGCTGGCGGGGCAGCCGGCCTCTCAGGTAGCCTGATGCAAACGCGCGGGCCGACCGGCCGGGTTCAAGTCTCCGGCCACCCCTGCCGATAGGCTGTACAGACACTTTCGTGGACCATCCTATGAGCCGTACCGCCAGCACCGCCACCCGTCCTCAGCAGGCCTTGCAGTCCTACCTGGATGCACTGCTGCAGGAGGCGGCTGTCGAACTGGAGCAGAGCGTCAGCCTCGACGAATTCGAGGCCGCCGTGCTCGAGGAGCAGGTGCGCGACGCCCGTCGGGAGGAGGCCAGGCCGGTGCTGGCCCGCCCGCTGGCCCTGGCGGAGCCCGGACCGCAGGTGCTGCCGACCATCGAATTGCGCATGCCCGAGGTGATCGCCGAACCGCTGGTGGAGGCCCCGGCCGAGATCAGGATCGAGATCGCCGAGCCGGAGATCGAGGTGCAACCGGTGCCCGAAGTGGCGCCCGCCGCCGCGCCGAGCTTCGACGGTCGGCCGAGCTGGAGCGAGGAACCCTTCGAGTGCCTGCTGTTCGATGTGGCCGGCCTGACCCTGGCGGTGCCGCTGGTCTGCCTGGGCACCATCCACCCCCTGGCGGGAACCGAGCTGACGCCGCTGTTTGGCCAGCCGGACTGGTTTCTCGGTATCCTGCCGGGCCAGGCCGGCAACCTGAAGGTGCTGGACACCGCCCGCTGGGTGATGCCCGAGCGTTACCGCGAAGACTTCCGCGAAGGGCTGCAGTACGTGATTTCCGTGCAGGGCTACGAATGGGGTCTGGCCGTGCACCAGGTCAGCCGCTCGATCCGCCTGGACCCGAGCGAGATCAAATGGCGCAGCCAGCGCTCGCAGCGCCCCTGGCTGGCCGGTACCGTGATCGAACACATGTGCGCGCTGCTGGACGTCTCGGCCCTGGCCGAGCTGATCGCCAGCGGCGCGACGCGCAAGGGCCAGGCCCGCGCGCATTGAATGCAACGCCCTCGTCCGTACGGGGCTCTATAGTTAACGACAAGCGGGCTCACCCGCGAACTTGAGGCTAGGGACATGAAGAAATCGTCAGCGCAAGGTTCCGAAGATCCGATTCTGCAATGGGTGACCTTCCGCCTGGATAACGAGACCTACGGCATCAATGTGATGCAGGTGCAGGAGGTGTTGCGCTACACCGAGATCGCTCCGGTGCCGGGGGCCCCGGCCTACGTGCTGGGCATCATCAACCTGCGCGGCAACGTGGTGACCGTGATCGATACCCGCCAGCGCTTCGGCCTGTCCTCGGCGCCGGTGACCGACAACACCCGCATCGTCATCATCGAGGCCGACAAGCAGGTGGTCGGCATCCTGGTCGACAGCGTCGCCGAGGTGGTCTACCTGCGCCAGTCCGAGGTCGAGACCGCGCCGAATGTCGGCAACGACGAGTCGGCCAAGTTCATCCAGGGCGTGTGCAACAAGAACGGCGAGCTGCTCATCCTGGTCGAGCTGGACAAGATGATGAGCGAGGAAGAGTGGTCCGAGCTGGAGAGCATCTGATCCATGCTGGAGATCGCGGTGGCCGTGCTCGGCCTGTTCTGTGTGCTGCTCGCCGGCTTCTGCTATCAGCTGTCGCTGAAGCTGCGCCAGCAGGCGGAGCTGCAGAAGGAGCGCGATGCACTCCGCGATCAACGCCTCAAGGAGATTTCCCGGCGCCTGGACGCCTACCTCACCGGCAGCATCCGCATGGGCGAGGAGTTGCATGAACTGCGCCGGGTGGTGGCGCCGCTGCCGGACAAGCTGAGCCAGATGGAGCAGCGCGATCCTACCAGCCTGTCCTTCACCCAGGCCGCCCGCCTGGTGGGCATGGGTGCCAGCGTCGACGACCTGACCCATTCCTGCGGCTTGTCCCAGGCCGAAGCGGAACTGGTCAGCCGCCTGCACAAGGCCCAGAAGCAGCGTTCCTGAGCGCTTCCTTACTCCTCCCGGTTCTGAGTCTCCCGCCTCGCGGCGCCAATGGTTCCAAGGCGCCATCCTCCCTCCGTCTAACCTGAACGCATGGGGTCCGGCTTCCGAGGAGGTCCGCCATGCGTGCCGCATTGCTGTTGCTGTTGTGCCTGATCGTGCCGAGCGTGGGAGCCAGCGAAGCGCCGCTGGAAGTCAGGGGAGCGACCACGGTGAATGCCATGCAGGCGCGCCAGCTCTACGAGTACGGGGTGCTGTTCATCGATGTGCGCCCGGCGCGCGAGTGGAGCTGGGGGCATGTGCATGGCGCACTGCACCTGGCGCTGGATGGGCGCTTCGCGGAACTCCAGGGGGATGACTGGCCGCGGGAAATGCCCCTCGTGCTGTACTGCGACAGCGAGGTTTGCCCGCACAGCGCCGAGGCCGCCCGGCGTGCCGTGGGCTGGGGCTTCCAGCAGGTGTACTACTTCCGTTCGGGCTACTTCGCCTGGCAGCTGCTCGACTTCCCGCTGGGCAAGGGCCACGAGGGCGAGCTGTACGCCTTCATCCTCGGGGTGCCGCCAACCGCGGCGGGCCCGATGGTGGAGTGACGTCGCGCTCCGCCGGTTCCTCGACGAAGCCCTCCGGGCGCTTGCCCTTGAGGTACCAGGCGAAGGCGATGATTTCCGCGATGGTGCGATAGAGCGGCTCGGGAATCGCGTCACCCAGTTCCAGCCGCGCCAGCAGGCGCACCAGTTCGGCGTTCTCGTAGATCGGCACTTCGTACTCGCGGGCGATGGCCAGGATCGCCTCCGCCAGTTCGTCGTCGCCCTTGGCGGTAAGGCTGGGCGCGTTGCTGCCATCGTAGGAGAGGGCGATGGCCTGGCGCGGGCGCTTGTCCTGCTTCTTCATGCTGTTTCATCCACCCAGCGCTGTTCCAGATGGGTCTTCGGCCCCTGCGGTGGCATGCCCTGGCGGCAGCTCAGCTCGCCGACCTCGAGGCCGGCGCCGAGCAGGCGCTGACGCAGGTTGTCCAGCTCCCCGGTGATCAGCTCGACGGTGGCGGCGCGCTCGGCCCACAGCTGGCTGGACAGGCTGCCGCGCAGCAGCTGGGCCTGCACCTGCAGCGGGCCCAGCGGGTCGAGGTCGAAGGCCAGTTCGACCCGCCACAGCGTCTCCTTCTGCTCCTTGCGGCTCTCCGTGCCCTGTTCCTCCCGCTGCAATTTGACCTGCAGCGGCACCACGTCATGCTGATTGCGCATCGGCAGCTCCAGCTGCCAGGTGGTCAGCAGATTACCTTCCGGCGTCACCTGGGTCTGCGCCAGGCTCGACAACTGGTGGGTCTGCAACCGCGACACGGCGGCGGCGGCCAGCTTCAGCAGGGTTTCCAGATCGGCTTCCTGATCCATTGATTGCAAGAGGCGCGAGGGCAGGGGAAAGCTCATCGCCTGCTGGCGCAGGCTGACCTGGCCGAGCGCGCCGAGCGCGTTGCGAACGAAGGCGGGCAGGGCCTGGGCCAGGGCGCTGCTGGCGCTGGCGGCGGGTAGGGGGGCGCCGCCGGGCAGGCTGGGCAGCAGCTGCGCCACCAACTTCAGCAGGTTGGCCTTCAGGTCCTGCGGCAGGTTCTGGGTGTGCCCGCTGAGCAGCTTGGCCTCGAGGAACACGCCGCTCTGCTCCAGAGCCTTGGCAAGGCCGTCGGCGCTGCCCAGCTGCTTGCCGTCGGGCATCAGCCCGAGCAGTTTGTCGACGGTGGCGCGCAGCTCCGCCGGCAGGCCGTCCTGCCGGGCCATGCCCTGCAGGCCCTTGAACAGACCTTCGAGCGAACCCTGGCGCCCCTGCTGGGCGGCCAGCTGCTCGCCCAGCACCAACTGATCCAGGCGCCCGCTGAGCGGCAGGAAGGCGAGGTTCTGGCTGCCCTGTACCTGGGCGGTGAGCAGGCTGCCGATGGGCAGCGGCAGCGGCGTCTCGACGTTCAGCTTGCTGCCGGCCAGGGAGGTGTTGAGCAGGTTGACCACCACTCGGTACAGGGTCTGCTGGGCCTTGAGCTGGACGATCTGCTCGCGGGACTCGACCTTGCCCTGCAGCACGGTGCCGGCCGGCAGTTGCTCCAGGTCCAGGCTGCTCAGCAGCTTGGTGTCGCCGCCCTGCAGCGCCAGGGCCAGGCGGGTTTCGGAGATCGCGGTGACGGCCACCGTGGTGCCCTGGGCCAGGGGGCGCGGGCTGCTGGCCTCGAGGGTGGTCTGCTTGCCGCCGTTCAGGGTCAGCTTGAGCAGGAGCTGGAAGCTCTGCGCCACTTCCTTCGCCGCCAGCACCTCGGCCTTGGCGGTCTCGCCGGCGGCCAGCATGCCTTCCAGCGGCTGCAGCAGCTTCACCGCCAGGTCGGCGGCGTTGGGAGCGGCAGGGCGAATGGCCGGTGGCGTCGCGGGAAGCGGGCGAGGACTGCTGATTTCTGCCATGGCCGGGTCACACCCTGTCAAAAAGCCGGCTTCGGAGGGTGAAGCCCGACATGTATAATGCCGCCCCGTTCGGGCTGGCTCTATGGTCAACTTGCCACAGTATAGCGGCCGGCCCCCCTCCGACTTGAACCCCTCCGGGAAGCCATGCAGTGATCAGCCCTCGACTCCAAGCCGTTGCACTCACCTGTGAGCGGGACTGGCGTCTGCTGTTCGAGGGCCTGGAGTTGGACCTCGCGTCCGGCACCCTGTTGCAGGTGGCCGGGCCCAACGGCAGTGGCAAGACCAGCCTGCTGCGCCTGCTCGCCGGGCTGATGCAGCCGACCGCCGGCGATGTGCTGCTGAACGGCAGGCCGCTGGCCCGCCAGCACGGCGAACTGGGCAGCAGCCTGTTGTGGATCGGCCACGCTGCCGGGATCAAGGGCCTGCTCACCGCCGAGGAGAACCTCGCCTGGCTCTGCGCCCTGCACCAGCCGGCCGGGCGCGAGGCCATCTGGCAGGCGCTGGAGGCGGTCGGCCTGCGCGGCTTCGAGGACGTGCCCTGCCACACCCTGTCCGCCGGCCAGCAGCGCCGCGTGGGTCTGGCCCGCCTGTACCTGGACGCGCCGCCGCTGTGGATTCTCGACGAGCCCTTCACCGCGCTGGACAAGCAGGGCGTGGCGCAGCTGGAGAGCCACCTGGCACGGCACTGCGAGCAGGGCGGCCTGGTCGTGATGACCACCCACCACACCCTGGGCGAGAAGCCCGCCGGCTATCAGGTGCTGGACCTGGGGCGCCGCGCCGCATGAACAACGTCTTCTTCCTGCTGTTGTCCCGCGAAGCGCGCCTCTTGTTCCGCCGCCCGGCCGAGCTGGCCAACCCGCTGGTGTTCTTCGCCATCGTCATCGCCCTGTTCCCCCTGGCCGTAGGTCCGGAAACTAATCTGTTGCAGACCTTGTCACCGGGCCTGATCTGGGTGGCGGCGCTATTGGCCGTGCTGCTCTCGCTGGACGGGCTTTTCCGCAGTGATTTCGAGGATGGATCGCTGGAGCAGTGGGTCCTTTCGTCGCACCCGCTGCCTCTTCTGGTCCTGGCCAAGGTGCTGGCACACTGGCTGTTCTCGGGGCTGGCCCTGGTGCTGCTGGCGCCGCTGCTGGCGCTGATGCTCGGCCTGCCCGGGCGCTGCCTGCCGGTGCTGCTGGGCTCGCTGCTGCTCGGCACCCCGGTGCTGAGCCTGCTCGGCGCGGTGGGCGCGGCGCTGACCGTCGGCCTCAAGCGCGGCGGGCTGCTGCTGGCGCTGTTGATTCTGCCGCTGTACATCCCGGTGCTGATCCTCGGCACCGGGGCGATGCAGGCGGCTCTGCAAGGATTGCCGGCGGCCGGCCACCTGTTGTGGCTGGCCAGCCTGACCGCCCTGGCGGTCACCCTGACACCCTTTGCGATCGGCGCCGGACTGCGAATCAGCGTCGGCGAATAAGAAAGAACCGTGATACGTGGCCCGGACGCAATCCGGGCTACGTTTGAATGATGAGACGAATTATGAACTGGACCTGGTTTCACCAGTGGGGTTCGCCCAAGTGGTTCTATGAGCGCAGCGGCCGCTGGTTGCCCTGGCTGGCCGCGGCCGCCGTGCTGCTGCTTGCCGTCGGCATCGTCTGGGGGCTGGCCTTCGCGCCGCCGGAGAAATACCAGGGCAACAGCTACCGGATCATCTACATCCACGTGCCGGCGGCCTTCCTCGCCCAGTCCTGCTACCTGCTGATGGCGGTGGCCGGCGTGGTCGGCCTGGTGTGGAAGATGAAGCTGGCCGACGTGGCCCTGCAGCAGGCCGCGCCGATCGGCGCCTGGCTGTGCTTCATCGCGCTGATCACCGGGGCCATCTGGGGCAAGCCGACCTGGGGCACCTACTGGATCTGGGACGCGCGCCTGACCTCGATGCTGATCCTGCTGTTCCTCTACTTCGGCGTCATCGCCCTGGGCAACGCCATCAGCAACCGCGACAGCGCGGCCAAGGCCTGCGCCGTGCTGGCGCTGGTCGGCGCGGTGAACATCCCGATCATCCAGAAGTCGGTGGAGTGGTGGAACACCCTGCACCAGCCGGCCACCTTCAAGGTCACCGGCAAGGCCAGCATGAACGTCGAGATGTGGCTGCCGCTGCTGCTCTGCGTGCTCGGCTTCTACTGCTTCCTCGGTGCCGTGCTGCTCTACCGCATGCGTACCGAGGTGCTCAAGCGCGAGGCCCGCAGCAGCTGGGTGAAGGCCGAGATCGCGCGGCTGGTGGAGGGCAGGGCATGAGCTTCGAATCCTTCGGCGAATTCCTCGCCATGGGCCACCACGGCCCCTACGTGTGGTCGGCCTACGGCATCAGCCTGGCGGTGCTGGCCCTGAACGTCGCGCTGCCGATCCTGGCCCGCCGGCGTTACCTGCAAGACGAGGCGCGCCGTCTGCGCCGGGAGAAGCAACAGTGAACGCAGTCCGCAAGAAACGCCTGTACATCGTCCTGGCCATCCTGGTCGGCGTCTCTGCCGCCGTGGCCCTGGCCCTCAGCGCACTGCAGGAGAACATCAACCTGTTCTACACCCCGACCCAGATCGCCAACGGCGAGGCGCCGAAAGACACCCGCATCCGCGCCGGCGGCATGGTCGCCGAGGGTTCGGTGAAGCGTTCCGCCGACTCGCTGCAGGTGGAGTTCGTGGTCACCGACTTCGTCAAGAGCGTGACCATCCGCTACCAGGGCATCCTGCCGGACCTGTTCCGCGAGAAGCAGGGCATCGTCGCCCTCGGCAAGCTCAACGACGAGGGTGTGCTGGTCGCCGACGAGGTGCTGGCCAAGCACGACGAGAACTACATGCCGCCGGAGGTCACCAAGGCGCTGAAGGACAGCGGCCGGCTGCCCGCCGGGGGCGAGGCCAAGCAATGAACGCCGCGCTGATGATTCCCGAGCTGGGCCACGTGGCCCTGATCCTCGCCCTGTGCCTGGCCGTGGTGCAGGCGACCCTGCCGCTGGTCGGCGCCTGGCTCGGCGACCGCCAGTGGATGGGCCTGGCCCAGCCGGCGGCCTGGGGCCAGTTCGCCATGCTGGCCTTCGCCTTCGCCTGCCTGACCTGGGCCTTCATGGCCGACGACTTCTCCGTGGCCTACGTGGCCAGCAACTCCAACAGCGCCTTGCCCTGGTACTACAAGTTCAGCGCCGTATGGGGCGCCCACGAGGGCTCGCTGCTGCTGTGGGCGCTGATCCTCGGCGGCTGGACCTTCGCCGTGGCGATCTTCTCGCGCCAGCTGCCGGAGGTGATGCTGGCCCGTGTGCTGGCCGTGATGGGCATGATCAGCGTCGGCTTCCTGCTGTTCCTGATCATCACCTCCAACCCCTTCGAGCGGCTGCTGGTGAACACGCCGATGGACGGCCGCGACCTCAACCCGCTGCTGCAGGACTTCGGCCTGATCGTCCACCCGCCGATGCTGTACATGGGCTATGTCGGCTTCTCGGTGGCCTTCGCCTTCGCCATCGCCGCGCTGCTCGGCGGCAAGCTGGACGCCGCCTGGGCGCGCTGGTCGCGGCCCTGGACCATCGTCGCCTGGGCCTTCCTCGGCGTCGGCATCGCCCTCGGCTCCTGGTGGGCCTACTACGAACTGGGCTGGGGCGGCTGGTGGTTCTGGGACCCGGTGGAGAACGCCTCATTCATGCCCTGGCTGGTCGGCACCGCGCTGATCCACTCGCTGGCGGTCACCGAGAAGCGCGGCGTGTTCAAGAGCTGGACCGTGCTGCTGGCCATCGCCGCCTTCTCCCTCAGCCTGCTCGGCACCTTCCTGGTCCGTTCCGGGGTGCTCACCTCGGTGCACGCCTTCGCCAACGATCCGGCGCGCGGGGTGTTCATCCTGATCTTCCTGCTGATCGTGGTCGGCAGCTCGCTGGCGCTGTTCGCCGTGCGCGCGCCGGTGGTCAAGAGCCAGGTCGGCTTCGCCCTGTGGTCGCGCGAGACCTTCCTGCTGGCCAACAACCTGGTGCTGGTGGTGGCGGCCGCGATGATCCTGCTCGGCACCCTGTATCCGCTGGTGCTGGACGCGCTCTCCGGGGCCAAGCTGTCGGTCGGCCCGCCGTACTTCAACGCCCTGTTCGTGCCGCTGATGGCGCTGCTGATGGTGGTGATGGCGGTGGGCGTGCTGGTGCGCTGGAAGGACACCCCGGTGAAATGGCTGGCCGGCATGCTCACCCCGGTGCTGGTCGGCAGCGTGGTGCTGGGCTTCCTCGCCAACTGGCTGTTCGGTGACTTCCACTGGAGCGTGCTGGCGGTGTTCCTGCTCGGCTTCTGGGTGCTGCTGGCCGGCGTCCGTGACCTGCTCGACAAGTGCCGCCACAAGGGCCTGTTCAAGGGCATGCGCAGCCTCTCCAGCAGCTACTGGGGCATGCAGCTGGCGCACCTCGGCATCGCCGCCTGCGCGATCGGCGTGGTGCTGGTCAGCCACGGCAGCGCCGAGCGCGACCTGCGCCTGGCGCCCGGCGAGTCCCTGGAGCTGGGCGGCTACCTGTTCGTCTTCGAGGGCGCCAAGCACTTTGAAGGCCCCAATTTCACCTCGGACAAGGGCACCGTGCGCGTGCTGGAGGACGGCGAGGAAGTCGCCGTGCTGCACCCCGAGAAGCGCCTGTACACCGTGCAGCAGATGCCGATGACCGAGGCGGGCATTGACGCCGGCTTCACCCGCGACCTCTACGTCGCCCTCGGCGAGCCGCTGGAGAACGGCGCCTGGGCCGTGCGTGTGCACATCAAGCCCTACGTGCGCTGGATCTGGCTCGGTGGCCTGATGATGGGCCTCGGCGGCCTGCTCGCCGCCTTCGATCCGCGCTACCGGGTCAAGGTCCGCACCCGCGTGCGCGACGTGCTGGGCATGAAGGAGGCCACCGCATGAAGCGCCTGATCCTGCTGCTGCCGCTGGCGCTGTTCCTGGCCATGGCGGTGTTCCTCTACCGCGGCCTGTTCCTCAACCCGCAGGAGCTGCCCTCGGCGCTGATCGACAAGCCGCTGCCGGAGTTCAGCCTGCCGGACCTGAAGGACGAGCAGCGCCTGGTCACCGAGAAGGACCTCAAGGGCCCGGCGCTGGTCAACGTCTGGGCCACCTGGTGCCCGACCTGCAAGGCCGAGCACCAGATGCTCAACCGCCTGGCCGAGGCCGGTGTGGTGATCCACGGGGTCAACTACAAGGATGACGGCGAGGCCGCGCGCAAGTGGCTGCAGGACTACCTCGACCCGTACCAGGTCAACGTCGCCGATCCCCAGGGTTCGCTCGGCATCAACCTGGGCGTGTACGGCGCGCCGGAGACCTTCCTGATCGACGCCCAGGGCATCATCCGCCACAAGTACGTCGGCGCTATCGACGAGCGCGTCTGGCGCGAGGAACTGGCGCCGCGCTACCAGGCCCTGCTGGAGGTTAAGCCGTGAAGCGCCTGCTGATCGCCTGCCTGCTGGGGCTGAGCCTGGTCGGCGTGGCCCGCGCCGCCATCGACACCTACCAGTTCAAGGACGAGGTGGAGCGCGAGCGTTTCCGCAGCCTCACCGAGGAACTGCGCTGCCCCAAATGCCAGAACCAGAACATCGCCGACTCCAACGCACCGATCGCCACCGACCTGCGCCGCGAGATATTCCGCATGCTGGAAGAGGGCAGGAGCGACAAGGAGATCGTCGATTTCCTGGTCATGCGCTACGGCGACTTCGTGATGTACAAACCGCCCCTGGACAGCCGTACCTGGCTGCTCTGGTACGGTCCCTTCGGCCTGCTGGGCCTGGGCGCCATCGCCCTCGCCGTGCTGGTGCTGCGCCGCCGCAAGGTGGAGAAGGCCCCCGAACGGGCGGCCCTGAGCGCCGCCGAACGTGAGCGCCTGGACGCTCTGCTGAAAGCCACCCGGGATACCCAAGACTGATGATCGAATTCTGGCTCGCCGTCGGCCTGTTGCTGCTGGTCGGCACGGCTTTTCTGCTGATTCCGCTGCTGCGCGGCCGCCGCGCCCAGGCCGAGGAAGACCGCACCGCGCTCAACGTCGCCCTGTACCAGGAGCGCCTGGCCGAACTGCAGGCCCAGCGCGATGCCGGCACGCTCACCGCCGAGCAGTTCGACGCCGGCCAGGCCGAGGCCGCCCGCGAGCTGCTGGCCGATACCGAAGGCGCAGGCAACGGCCGTGGCCATCGCCTGGGCCGCGCGCTGCCGCTGCTGATCGCCCTGGCCGTGCCGGGCCTGGCCTTCGGCCTGTACTGGCACTGGGGCGCCAGCCAGGAACTGGCGGCCGTGCAGGACCAGCCGAGCATCGCCCAGATGACCGCGCGCCTGGAGCAGGCGGTCAAGGACAACCCGGATTCCGCCGAGGCCTGGTACTACCTCGGCCGCATCTACATGGGCAACGGCGAAGCCGGCAAGTCCGCCATGGCCTACGAACACGCGGTGCGCGCCGCCGGTCGCGCGCCCGAGCTGCTGGGCCTGTGGGCCCAGGCCCTGTACTTCGCCGCCGACAAGCAGTGGAGCACGCAGATGCAGGCGCTCACCGACGAGGCGCTCAAGGCCGATCCCAACGAGGCCACCAGCCTCGGCCTGCTGGGCATCGCCGCGTTCGAGGACGAGCGCTTCGCCGACGCCATCGACTACTGGCAGCGACTGGCGGCGCAGATGCCGGCGCAGGACCCGGCCCGCGCCTCGATCCAGGTCGGCATCGACCGTGCCCGCGAGCAGCTGCAGGCCGCCGGCCAGCCGATGCCGGACGAGGCGCCGAACGCTTCCGTGGCGGCGATCCGGGTCAAGGTCGACCTCGCGCCCGAGGTCAAGGCCGAGGTGCAGCCGGGCGACAGCGTGTTCGTCTTCGCCCGCGCGGCGTCCGGTCCGCCCATGCCGCTGGCGGTCAAGCGCCTGACCGTGGCCGATCTGCCCGCCGAGGTCGAGCTGAGCGACAAGGACGCGATGATGGAGCAGCTCAAGCTCTCCAGCTTCCCGCAGGTGCAGCTGGTGGCGCGGATTTCGCGCAGCGGCGTGGCGACCAAGGGCGAGTGGATCGGCAGCAACCCGCCCATCGCCAGCGCCACCCAGGAGCCCCAGCAACTGCTGATCGACAGCGCGGAGCAGGCGCAGTGACCCGTGCGCTGGCGGCCCTGGCCATGCTGCTCGCCCTGGGCGGCTGCGCCCTGCAGCCTGGCGTCGTGCCCAGGGACGACAAGCCCGCGAACGCCCAGCAGAGCCACCCGCGCTACGCGCCGCCGCCCGGCGGCAACGCCTACTGGGATCCGGCGCTGGGCGTGTACGTGATCCAGGGCAGCACCCGGCTGTACTACCGCGAGCGGGTCTACTACCGCTGGAACCGCGGCTGGAACTGGGCCAGCAGCCCCAGCGGCCCCTGGCAGCCCACTGACAGCAGCGGCGTACCGGCCGGCCTCGGCCGCACCATCGCCGACTGACGCACGTACCGGGCACTTCGGTGCGCATGGCGCACCCTACGGTAGCCCGGATGTAATCCGGGGTAGGCGGCCTGGCCTAGGCTTGCGTCGGCAGCTCGATCCTTGCGCTTTCCCCGGGCACCCGTGGCCAGTTCCACTCGGCCCAGTCGCGCTTGGCCTTTTCCAGCTGCTCGACGTCGCTGGCGACGAAGTTCCAGTACATCCGCCTCGGCCCCAGCGGTTCGCCGCCAATCAGCGCCAGGCGACATTCGCCGCAGGCGCTGAGCAGCATGTCCTCGCCCTCCGGCAGCACTGCCAGGCCGCGCAGCGGCAGGTCGTCGTCTTCCAGCTTGGCTTCGCCCTCGATCAGGTACAGGGCGCGCTCGCGGTGTTCGGCGGGTATCGACAGGTGGGTGCCGGCCTGCAGCTTCAGTTCGGCATAGAGGGTCGGCGAGTGCACGGGGACCGGCGACTCCAGGCAGAAGCCGCTGCCGGCGATCAGAGTGATCTCCACGCCCATGGCCTCGCTGCGCGGCAGGCTGGCGGCCGGATGGTGGCTGTAGGCCGGTTCGCCCTGTTCCAGTTCGCGGGGCAGGGCCAGCCACACCTGCAGGCCGTGCAGGCGCGAGCCACCGCGCCACAGGTGCGCCGGCGTGCGCTCGACGTGGGCCGCGGCGCGCCCGGCGGTCATCCAACTGACGTCGCCCGGCTTCACCAACTGGTCCGAGCCCAGGCTGTCCTTGTGCTGCAGCTCGCCCTCGAACAGGTAGGTGAGGGTGGACAGGCCGATGTGTGGGTGCTGGTCGATGTTCATGCCGCTGCCGGCGGGGTAGTCCTTCTCCAGGATGTGGTCGAAGAACACGAATGGCCCGACGCTGCGGCACCTGGCCGAGGGCAGCGGGCGCAGGATGGGCTGGCCGGCGATGTCCTCGGCCCGGGGGCGGATCAGCAGCGGCGCGCTCATGCGCCGTTGTCCAGGCGGGTCTCGATCTGCACATCGACGCCGGTCATCAGCTTGTGCACCGGGCATTTGTCGGCGATGCGCAGCAGTTGCTGGCGCTGTTCCTCGTCCAGCGTGCCGTGCAGTTCCAGTTCGACGGCCAGGCGGTAGGTACCCTGGCGCTCCTGGCTGTCGTCGTGGTTCACGCGCACGTCCAGGCTGTCCAGCGGCAGGCCGCGCTGCCGGGCGTAGAGCATCAGGGTCAGGGCTTTGCAGGCGCCGAGGGCGGCGTCGAACAGGTCGTGCGGCTCGGGAGCCGAGGCGCCGCCGTGGGCGACCGGTACGTCGGTGTGCAGTTGGTGCTCGCCGATCTCGATGCTGTGGCGCAAGCCGGATTCGGTGCTGATGCGGATCATGGTGGCTCCCGGGCGGGTTGGATGGACTTCCAGTCTAGCGTTACGACACGTATCCAATAGGTAGCCACGTGTTTTCCAGGGTGCTACCTGCTCCCAACGCCCTGTCATCCCCGCGCAGGCGGGGACCCAGAAACCGTGCCGTCGTTTGGATTCCCGCCTGCGCGGGAATGACGGGATTGTCCGGGGGGCTTCCAACCCTGGCCCAGGGCCGCGCGCTCAGACCAGCACGGAGAGGCGCACGTCGGCGCCCAGCACGCGCAGCAGGCGGCCGTCCGCGCCGAGGATGGGCACCGAGACGGTGAAGCAGAAGTCGTCGGTGGCCGACGAGCGATAGACCGGCGTGATGTGGCTGCGCAGGTCGTCCGCCACGCTGCGGAACCAGGGGCGCCGGCTCCAGTCGCGGCCGCGGCAGCTTCCGCTGTCCTGGTGCGGCACGTCGGCGGCGAAGACGTTTTCCGAGAGCTGCACGCCGCCGGCGTCGACCAGGTAGAACAGCTCGAAGCGCGCGTCGCGCCGCAGCGTTTCCGCCAGCAGGCGCTCCGCCGTGTCGACGTCGCCGGCCAGGCGCGGGTCCGCCGCCAGTTGCTCGACGCTGCCCTGCACCGAGCGGTGCAGTTCCAGGCGGAAGTCGCCCAGGCCCTGCAGCAGGCGGTCGCCGTCCTCGCGCACGGCCTGGCTGTGGCGCAGCACCTGGCCGGCCTTGCCGAGCAGGTCGCCGGCCACCTGGGCGATCTGCTGCACGTCGCCGTTGATCGAGCGCACTGCCTGGCCGATCTGCTCGGTGCCGATGGCGATGTGGCCGACCCGCTCGTCCAGCCGGTCCATGGCCTGGCGCGTGCTGTCCAGGCCGTTGCCGACCTGCAGCATGCCTTCGCGGCCATCCTCCACCGCCTGGTGCATGCGTTCGCCGGCCGCGCCGAGCTGGTCCATGCCGTCGCGGAAGCGTTCGATGATCTGGCCCACCTGGCCGGTCGCCTCGGTGGTATGGCCGGCCAGGCGCCGCACTTCCTCGGCGACCACGGCGAAGCCGCGGCCGTGCTCGCCCGCGCGGGCCGCCTCGATAGCCGCGTTGAGCGCCAGCAGGTTGGTCTGCTGGGAGATGCTGGCGATCACGCCGATCACCTTGCTGACTTCCTCCAACTGCCCGGTGAGCTTGCCGATCACCTCGCCGAGCTGGGTCTCGCAGTGGCCGATGGCCTCGACCTGGCCGAGCACGGACTGGCCGCTGCGCTGGCACTGGCGCAGAGTCTCGGAGACTTCGGCGGACAGCCGTGCGACCTCGGCGGTGCCGGGCACTAGTTCCGCGTCCAGGGTGGTGGTGACCTGTTCGCTGGCGCTGGCAATCAGCTCGGAGGACTGGGCCAGGCTCTGCCCGCTGACCTGGTTGGCGCTGGCGATGCTGGCCAGCTGCGGCGCGTGGGCGGCGATGCCGACCGCGGCGCCCAGGCTGGTGCGGATGCGCTGGTGCAGGCCGTCGCTGAAACGGTTGAGGCGGCCCATCCAGGCCTGGTGCTCGGGCAGCCGGGTGGTGAGATCGTGACGGGTGAAGAGGGCGGCGAAGGCTTCTTCGTCCAGTTCGCGTCGCGAGGGTCTGCGCAGCAGCTGCAGCATGGTGCATCTCCGAAGTGTTCTGTCCGGAGCGGTGCAAGCAGGGTGCCATCATCGGCGCGCGCCATGTCGTGGGGCTGGCGCCGGCAAAATGCCGCCGATTGCGCCCCACGCTGGGGCACCGGGGCCTATTGCGGTGCGCCGGGCCGGTACCAGAGCGCCTCGCGCTGGAAGGGCGTCTGGGGCGGCAGGTCGGGGTTTTCCAGCTCGATCACCCGGCGCCGTTCCAGTCCGGCGCGCTTCAGGGCGGCGCCGTGGTACTGCTGGAACAGGCGTTCGTAGCTGCCGTCCGCGATCATCGCCTCCAGCCCGCGTTCGATGGCGGCGGCCAGGTCGGCGCGGGTGCGCGAGGTGAAGAAGTAGAAGGCGGAGGGGTAATGGAGGACGACGTGCTCGTCCACTTCCAGTTCCAATCCTTCCTGGCTGGCCCGCGCCTGCTCGTCCCAGACCACCACCAGCTCACGGGGGAAGACGTCGAAGCGGCCGGCGTCGAGCATGCGGAACAGGCTGTCGTAGCTCTGGCTGGTGATCACCTGCAGGCCGTTGTCGCGCAGCACGCGGGTGTCCGGCCAGTCGGCGCGCTGGCCGAAGCGCATGGGCTTGAGGTCTTCCAGGCTGTGCACCCGGGCCAGCCAGTCCTTGTCCTCGCGCCGCACCAGGGGGATGCGCCAGCCGATCAGGCCCTTGTAGATGGGGATGCGTATCGGCAGCAGGGCTTCCTCGCGGTCGCGGGTGGTCATGGTCCACATCAGCTGCACGCTGCCGTCGTTCTGCTCCAGCGACTGTTCCGCCCGGCTCTGCGGCATGGGCCGCGGCGAGGGTTGCAGCCGGTAGTCTCCGCCGCTCCTGTCCAGGGCCTGGCGCAGCAGTTCGACCACGTAGGCCTCGGGGTCGGTGCCGTTGGAGTGCAGGGGATAGGTCAGGGTCTCCGCCGGCGCGAGGGCCGGGAAGAGGAGGGCGAGCAGCACTGCAAGGCGGGCGATGGGCATGGCGTTATTTCGCGACCGGGGATGAAGCATGATGGCCCCTCGCCGGCATCATCGCCAGTGAACGGCTGCAGCGCGACGGCAGTCTACTCTTGCTCGAAACCTGCCGGAGTCATGCCTTTGTTCGCCAGCCGCCTGTTCATCGCCGCCGTCTGCAGCCTGTTCGCCCTGCAGGCCGGCGCCAGGGATTACCGATACAGCGACGCCCACCTGCACTACGTGGACTTCTTCCAGGAGAGCGAGGGCATGGCGCCGTTGCTCAAGGCGATGAATGCCGGCCAGATCGACCATGTGATGATCAGCGGCATCCCGGTCGCCAAGAAATGGCACGAGGACGAGCCCAAGCGCCCGCGCTACTACGCCGGCGACGACGCTGGCGCCTACTGGTACAGTGCCACCGACGTGTTTGTCGCAGAGGCAGTGCGGCGCCTGCCGGAGGAGCAGCGCACGCGCTTCCACCCGTTCCTCTCCGGCTTCAACCCGGTGGACAAGAACGCCGACGCCCACATCCGCCGCATGCTCGAACTCTATCCCGGGCTGTGGCAGGGCCTGGGCGAGGTATTCACCCGCCACGACGACCTCACCGCGCTGACCTACGGCGACACCCCGCGCGCCAACAACGAGGCGATGACCCGCGTCTATCACCTGGCCGCGGAATACGACCTGCCGGTGATGGTGCACAGCAACATCACCTCCAAGCGCGAGCGCAACCCGCTCTACCTGGAGGAGATCGAGGAGCCGCTGCGCAACCACCCCCACGTCCGCTTCATCTGGGCTCACGCCGGCACCAGCCTGGAGATCCACCGCCATCAGGAGAAGCTGGACTTCCTCCTGTCCACCCTGGAGCGGATGCTCGGCGAGTACCCGAACCTGTACATCGACCTGTCCTGGAGCGTGCTGCGGCCCTACTTGCTGTCCGATGAGGGCCGTCCTGACCCGCGCTGGGTGAAGCTGGTCGGCCGCTACCCGGAGCGCTTCATGCTCGGCTCCGACGTGGTCGGCCGCTTCGACGGGGTGGGGGAGAAGCTGGCCGAATTCCGGCCCTTCCTCGACGCCCTGCCGGAGGACGTGGCGCACAAGGTGGCGCGGGACAACTTTCTCGCCGTGCTGCCGCGCCAGCGCCAGGCCGAGCTGCGCGACTGATTGTCATCAGCCTGTAACCGCCGCGTCATAGCCTCGCGCCATTCCGTCAACGAGGAGCGCGAGATGAAACTGTTCTGTCTGCCGGCCCTGGCCCTTGGCCTGGCTTCCAACCTGGCCTTCGCCGATGTGCGCGTGGAGGGCCCGATCGAGTACGGCGTGTTCACCAGCGCTCCGATCAAGGACCCGCAGCCGGGCGAGCGCGTGCTGACCCGCGCCAACCAGCCGATCGAGCAGACCGACCTGGTGCCGGCGCGCCTGGGCACCAAGTTCGGCATCCGCTATCGCTTGCTCGGCAAGACCGAGAGCGAGCCGCCGCTGACCCTGCTGTACCTCACCCCCGGCCTGGTCGGCCCGGACGGCAAGCGCCAGGACAAGATCGAACTGCAGCAGAAGCTGGTGGTGGATGCCCCGCAGGACGTGATGGCGTTCGAGTTCACCGAGCACTACGAGGCCGTACCGGGCGAATGGCACCTGATGGTGTTCCAGGGCGACCGCAAGCTGGCGGAGCGGCGTTTCACCGTGCAGTGAGGGGGGGCCGCCCGGTGTGCGCGGCGCACCCTGCGAAGGGCTCCGCGCACCGTCGGGCCGGGTTTCAGCCCTCGCCGAGCTCGAAGGCCGTCAGGGTGAAGGTGGGGATGCCCATGTCCTGCAGCTTCCGCGAGCCGCCCAGTTCGGGTAGGTCTATGATCGCGGCGGCCTCGTACACGGTTGCGCCCAGGCGGCGCACCAGGCGGGCCGCGGCGAGCAGGGTGCCGCCAGTGGCGATCAGGTCATCGAAGATCAGCACCCGGTCGCCTTCGCACAGGCTGTCGGCGTGCACTTCCAGCAGTGCCTCGCCGTATTCGGTCTGGTAGCTCTCGGCGAGCACCTCGGCCGGCAGCTTGCCCTGCTTGCGGAACAGGATCAGCGGCTTGTTCAGCTCGTAGGCCATGATCGAGCCGAACAGGAAGCCGCGCGCGTCCATCGCCGCGATGTGGCTGAAGTCGTTCTCGACGTAGCGCTGGATGAAGCTGTCCACCACCATGCGCAGGGCGCGCGGCGACTGGAACAGCGGGGTGATGTCGCGGAACACGACGCCGGGCTTGGGGAAATCCGGCACCGGGCGGATCAGGGACTTGACGGCGAACTCGTCGAAGATCATCCGCTCGCCCTCAGTCCGGCATGTTGCCGCCGGCCAGGGCGCACAGCTCGATCGGGTCGAGGATCTGCACTTCCTTGCCTTCGGCGTTGATCAGGCCGTTCTGCTGGAAGCGGGTGAATACCCGCGACACGGTTTCCACCGCCAGGCCCAGGTAGTTGCCCACCTCGTTGCGTGACATGGCCAGGCGGAACTGGTTGGCCGAGAAGCCGCGGGCGCGGAAGCGCGCGGAGAGGTTGACCAGGAAGGTGGCGATGCGCTCGTCGGCGGTCTTCTTGGAGAGCAGCAGCATCATCTGCTGGTCGTCGCGGATTTCGCGGCTCATCACCCGCATCAGTTGGCGGCGCAGCTGCGGCAGTTGCACGGAAAGCTCGTCCAGGCGATCGAACGGAATCTCGCAGACCGAGGTGGTCTCCAGGGCCTGGGACGACACCGGGTAGACCTCGGTATCGACGCCGGACAGGCCGACCATTTCGCTGGGCAGGTGGAAGCCGGTGATCTGTTCCTCGCCCGAGTCGCTCAGGGTGAAGGTCTTCAGCGCGCCGGCGCGGACCGCGAACACCGAGTCGAAGGCATCGCCCTGGCGGAACAGGAACTCGCCCTTCTTCAGCGGGCGGCCGCGCTTGACGATGCGGTCCAGGGCATCCATGTCCTCCAGGTTCAGGGACAGCGGCAGGCAGAGAGGCGCCAGGCTGCAGTCCTTGCAGTGGGCCTGGTGGGGGCTGTGCACCTTGATGGTTTCTGACATCGGATATCCCTGACTTGGAGATCACACACGAACACAAAGGTTAACCCATAGCCCCGCACCCGGGCCAGCGCGAGCATGGCCGATCAGGCAAATGATTGACCGCAGATTCAAGTTTTCCCGGCGCCGCCCGATAGTTCAGCTATGCATGCGTCGAGGGAAATTCCATGTTGAAGGTGGATGTGAGCGGCCTGACCCAGCGGCTGGCCCAGGGTATCCAGCGCCAGGAGGCACGCGTCGCGGGCCAGGAGCCCAGCGAGCAGGAGGTGCACGAGAGCCTGCGGGTGTCCCTGTCGGAATTGTCGCGCACGCGGGCCAGCGCGAAGAACGAGGATGTGGACGAGGCCGAGCTGCCGGACAACATCAAGGAAATCGTCAAGCTGATTCGCGCGCTGCGCCAGCAGATCGCCGAGAAGCAGGCCGAACTGCAGGCGCTGGCGGCCGACGGTGACATGGACCCGGAGCTGAGGCAGGTCAAGGCGGAGGCCCTGCGCAGCGAACTGGCCACCCTGCAGAGCGCCCTGACCTCGGCCCAGTTCGAGCTGGCCGATGCGCTCAAGGACAAGCGCCTCACCGACGATCAGCGCATGCAGGCGCTCAAGCTGGCCATGTCCTGACCGGCGAGGTCGTTTCCCCGGATTGCATCCGGGCTACGCGCCGGGGAATACCGTAGCCCGGATGCAATCCGGGACCACGAAGCCCACCTTTCAGATCACCCGCGAGAAACGCTGCTGGTTCTGCTGTTCCAGGTAGTGGTCGAACAGCATGCACAGCGAGCGCACCAGCAGGCGGCCGGCCGGGCGCACGTCGATGCCCTGCTCGGTGAGGTCGATCAGGCCGTCGCGGGCCAGTTGCTGCAGCTGTGGCCAGATCGCCGAGAAGTAGTTGCGGAAGTCGATGGCGAAACGCTCCTCGATATCACGGAAACTCAGCTGGAACTGGCAGATCAGCGCCTGGATCACGGCGCGGCGGATGCGATCATCGTCGTTGCATAGCAGGCCGCGCTGGGTCGCCAGCTGGCCGTTGCCCAGGCTCTGCTGGTAGTTGGCGAGGTCGCTGCTGTTCTGGCTGTAGAGGTCGCCGACCTGGCTGATGGCCGATACGCCCAGGCCGATCAGGTCGCAGTGGCCGTGGGTGGTGTAGCCCTGGAAGTTGCGTTGCAGGGTGCCGTCTTCCTGAGCCATCGCCAGTTCGTCGTCGGGCAGCGCGAAGTGGTCCATGCCGATGTAGCGGTAGCCGGCGGCGGTGAGCTGCTCGATGCTGCCCTGCAGCATGGCCAGCTTGTCCACCGGTGCGGGCAGTTCGTTGGTATTGATCCGCCGCTGCGGCATGAAGCGTTCCGGCAGGTGGGCGTAGTTGAACACCGACAGCCGGTCCGGCTGCATCGCGATCACTTCGTCCACGGTGCGGGCGAAGCTTTCCGGGGTCTGGCGGGGCAGACCGTAGATCAGGTCGATGTTCAGCGAGCGGTACTGCAGGGCGTGGGCCGCGTCGACGATGGCACGGGTCTGCTCCAGGGTCTGCAGGCGGTTGACGGCGCGCTGCACCTCCGGGTCGAGGTCCTGCACGCCGAGGCTGACGCGGTTGAAGCCCAGCTCGCGGAGCAGGCCCATGGTCGACCAGTCGGCCTCGCGCGGGTCGATCTCGATGCCGTAGTCGCCGCTGTCGTCGTCCAGCAGGGTGAAGTGCTGGCGCAGGGAGCCCATCAGGCGGCGCAGCTCGTCGTGGCTGAGGAAGGTCGGGGTGCCGCCGCCGAAGTGCAGCTGCTCGACCACCTGGTTGCGGTCGAGGTGGCAGGCGATCAGGGCGATCTCCTGCTCCAGTTGCTCCAGGTACGGCAGAGCGCGGCCGCGATCCTTGGTGATCACCTTGTTGCAGGCGCAGTAGTAGCAGATGTTGGCGCAGAACGGCACGTGCACGTAGAGCGACAGCGGCCGCTGGGCCTTGCGGCTGTCGCGCAGGGCGTGCAGCAGGTCGAAGGAGCCGACGTCGCCATGGAACTGCACGGCGGTGGGGTAGGAGGTATAGCGCGGGCCTGGCCGGTCATGGCGGCGGATCAGGTCGGCGTCCCAGCGGATGGCATCGAGCATTTGGAGTATCCCTGGAGTGACAGTGTTGCCAGTCTAGGGGGCGTGCAGGGTCGGCTCCTTGATCTGAGTCAGGCCGTCGCATGTTCTGTAGGGTGCGCCGTGCGCACCGGGGTGGCGAGTGGTGGCGTGCACCCTACGTGCGCGGGCTGCCAGGAGAGTCAGTGGCCCATCAGCCAGTGCTGGTGCGGGCCGGGCAGCGTCCACAGGCCGAACAGGATCACCAGCAGGCCGCCGGCCACGCGCACGCCGCGCCTGCGCAGCAGGGCGGTCAGCCGCTCGGCGGCCATGCCGGTGGCCAGCAGCACCGGCCAGGTGCCCAGACCGAAGGCCAGCATCAGCAGCGCGCTGTCCGTCGGCGAGCCCTGGCTGGAAGCCCACAGCAGGGTGCTGTAGACCAGGCCGCAGGGCAGCCAGCCCCAGACGGCGCCGAGCAGCAGGGCGCGGGGCAGGCTGCTGACCGGCATCAGCCGGCTCGCCAGCGGCTGCAGGTGGCGCCAGAGGTGGCGGCCGACGGCTTCGATGCGGGTCAGCCCGCTCCACCAGCCCGCCAGGTACAGGCCCATGGCGATCAGCAGCAGGCCGGCGGCCACCCGCAGCGCCATCGCCGCCGGGCTGCTGGCCACGGCCCAGCCAGCCAGGCCGATGAGCAGGCCGGCGGTGGCGTAGCTGAGGATGCGGCCGAGGTTGTAGGCCAGCAGCAGGCGCAAGCGGCGGGCGCGCTGCTCGGGCGGGATGGCCAGGGTCAGCGCGCCCATCAGGCCGCCGCACATGCCCAGGCAGTGGCCGCCGCCGAGCAGGCCGAGGATCAGCGCGGAAGCCAGCAGGGGCGCCAGCGCCGGCACACCCAGTTCAGGCACGCGGCTCGTCCTTGTCGCCGTTCTTGTCGGCCTCGGCGACGCCGGCCTTGTGCTGTGGGTCCTCGTCGTCGAACAGGATGCTGTGGGCTGGGCTGTCCAGGTCGTCGTACTGGCCGTTGTCCACGGCCCAGACGAACAGCCAGATGGCGAAGCCGACCAGGACCACGGCAATCGGGATCAGGATGTAGATGGCGGACATGGCTCAGTGGCTCCGGCGGAAGAATGGCCGCAGATCGAGGTTGGCGACCGGGAACAGCTTGGCGGGGCTGCGCCCGGTCAGGGCGACGAAGGCAAACAGGAGGTTGATAAACACCAGCAGCAGGGCATCCAGTGGCTCGGCCAGCAGGTCGCCGGGCAAGGTCCGCTGGTCGATCAGCGAGATCGCGACATGGCCGGCGATGAAGAGCTGGACGCAGAGCAGGGCGATGGCCAGTAGACGGACCCACCAGGCGACCTTGCATGCCGTGTTGTTCTGCATAAGACCTCGTCGAGCACCACGATAGGGGGCTTATTGTCTTGGGACGCGAGCCAGGCGCAGGGCGTTCAACACCACCAGCAGCGAACTGACCGACATGCCGAGTGCGGCCCACAGCGGGGTGACCCAGCCGAGTGCCGCGAACGGCAGCACCAGGCCATTGTACAGGGTGGCCCAGGTCAGGTTCTCGACGATGATGCGGCGCGTGCGGCGGGCCAGGGCGAAGGCCTGCACCAGGCTGCCGAGGCGGTTGGACAGCAGCACGGCGTCGGCGCTGGTCTTGGCCAGGTCGGTGGCGCTGCCCATGGCCACGCTGATGTCGGCGCCGGCCAGCACCGGCACGTCGTTGACCCCGTCGCCGAGCATCAGCACGCGCCGGCCCCGTTCGTGCAGGTCCTTGAGCACGGCCAGCTTGGCGTCCGGCGTCAGGCCACCACGGGCGTCGGCGATGCCGAGCTGGCGGGCCACCTCGCCGACCATCGGCGAGCTGTCCCCGGACAGCAGGATGATGCCCCAGCCCTGGGCGCGGCAGGCGGCGATCAGCTCCGGCGCGTCCTCGCGCAGGCGGTCGCCGAGGACGAACCAGGCCAGCGGGCCGTGTTCGTCGCCCAGCAGCAGCCACTGGCCGTGTTCGCCGGGAATGGCCGGGGCCGCCTGATCGGCGAGGGCGGCGACGTAGGCCGGCTGGCCGATGCGCAGGCGGCGGCCGTCGAGCACCCCCTCCAGGCCTTGGCCGGGTTCGTTGACCAGTTGCTCGGCCGCCCGTGGGCTATGACCGAAGGCGCGGGCGATGGGGTGTTCGGAACCCTGCTCCAGCGCGGCCGCGAGGGCCAGGCAGGCGTCGGCGTCCAGCTCGCCCAGCGGCTCGATGCGCTCCAGGGTCAGGCGGCCTTCGCTGAGCGTGCCGGTCTTGTCGAAGATCACCGTGTCGATCTGCTTCAGGCCCTCCAGCACGTGGCCGCGGGTCAGCAGCAGGCCGAGCCTGTGCAGGCTGCCGGTGGCGGTGGTGAGGGCGGTGGGCGTGGCCAGCGACAGGGCGCAGGGGCAGGTGGCGACCAGCAGCGACAGGACGATCCAGAACGCCCGCTCGGTGTCGATCTGCCACCAGACCAGGCCGACCACCGCGGCCAGGCCGAGCACGATCAGCAGGAACCACTGGGCCACCCGGTCCGCCATCTCGGCCATGGGCGGCTTGTCGGCTTGGGCGCGTTCGAGCAGGCGGACGATGGAGGACAGCCGGGTGTCGTTGCCGAGGGCCTGCACCTCCACGGTCAGCGGGCCCTCGACGTTGAGGGTGCCGGCGGTGACCGCGTCGTCCTCGCCACGGGCCAGCGGCAGGTATTCGCCGGTGAGCAGGGATTCGTCGACGCTGGACTGGCCGGCGACGATGCGGCCGTCCGCCGGCAGCATGGCGCCGGGCTGGACCAGCACGCGGTCGCCGACCGCCAGTTCACGCAACAGGATGCGCTCGGCCTTGCCCTGGTCGTCCAGGCGCAGGCAGGAGGGCGGCAGCAGGCTGACCAGCTGGGTGGTGGCCGCCGCCGTGCGCTCGCGGGCGCGCCGTTCCAGGTAGCGGCCGGCCAGCAGGAACAGGGCGAACATGCCCACCGCGTCGAAGTACAGCTCACCCACCCCGGTGACGGTGGACCAGATGCCGGCCGCGTAGGCGCCGCCGATGGCCAGGGACACCGACACGTCCATGGTCAGGTGGCGGGTGCGCAGGTCGCGCAGGGCGCCGCGGAAGAACTGGCCGCAGCAGTAGAAGACGATGGGCGTGGTGAGGAACAGGCTGGTCCAGCGCAGGATCTTGTCCAGCTCCGGCGAGAGGTCGACGTTGAATTCCGGCCAGGTGGCCATGGTCGCCATCATCACCTGCATCCACAGCAGGCCGGCGATGCCGATCTGGCGCAGCGACTTGCGGTTCTCCGCGGCCAGCCGCTCGCTCGCCTCGTCCGCCTGCCAGGGGTGGCCGGCGTAGCCGATGCGGCGCAGTTCGGCGAGCAGCTGGCTGAGCGGTATCTGGCTGTCGGCCCAGCGCACCTGCAGGCGCTGGTTGGACAGGTTGAGCCGGGCCTCGGCGACCCCGGGCAGGGTGCGCAGGTGCTTCTCGATCAGCCAGCCGCAGGCGGCACAGCTGATGCCTTCGATCATCAGGCTGGTTTCGCTGAGTTCGCCCTCGTGCTGGACGAAGCCGCGCTGCACCTCGTCGCGGTCGTACAGCGCCAGTTCGTCCGGCAGGGCCTTGGGCAGGGTCTGCGGGTTGACCGCGCTGTCGCTGCGGTGGCGGTAGTAGTTCTCCAGCCCGCCGGCGACGATCGCCTCGGCCACCGCCTGGCAGCCCGGGCAGCAGAAGGCCCGCGGCTGATCCAGGACGCGGGCCTCGAAGCGGCTGCCGGCGGGAACCGGCAGCCCGCAGTGATAGCAGGGGAGGGGTGTGCTCATGCTCGGCGGGGCATTACTCGCCAAGCTGGATGCGCTGGCCGCTGGCCAGGTTTTCTTCTTCGAACAGGCGCCAGTCCTTGCCGCCTTCCTGGCCGATCAGTTCGACGAAGCGGCGGCCCTCGACGGCGTCCAGCAGGTTGCCGGCGTAGCTGCCGTCGCCCTGGGCCTGCATCACCACCCGGCGATCGCGCTCCGGCTGGGTCGGCGAGATCAGGTTGAGTACCAGCTGCGGCGGGTTGCTGTAGCCCTCCAGCTGCAGGGCAGCGGTGCCCTTCTCGTTGTCCAGCACCAGCTCGGCGCGCAGCTTCAGGCGGGTCGCCAGTTCCTCGCGCTCCAGCGAGGTGTTGATGCCCTTGCCGACGTCGTAGTAGTTGTCCGACAGCAGTCCCGGCGGGTTCCTGGTGGCGATCACCAGCATGCTGGTGCCGAGTACCACGGACATGCCGAGGAGACCGAGGATGAGCCAGACCCAGGTGACTTTGTACCAGGGGACGACCGGAGGTTGTTGCTGCGACATGTAGGAACCTGTGTTCAACGTACGCTCGGGCCGATGAAGCGGCTGTCGGCGTCGTTCTCGATGGACGGATCTTCCAAGGCCTGGACCTTGAACACGACTTCATTGGCGCTGGAAGGCAGCTTCTCCGGCGGGATGGACAGCTCCACCGGAATCGACAGCACCTCGCCGGCCGCCGCCTTGACCTCGTTCCTGCCTTCGTACTCGATACCCTCGATGCCTTCGACGGAGATCACGTAGGTCAGGTCGCGCTGGGCCTTGTTCATCAGCTTCACGGTGTAGACGTTCTCGATGTGGCCTTCTTCGTTCTCGCGGAACAGCACGCGGTCCTTGAGCACGTCGATTTCCACCAGCGAGCGGCTGGCGACGGCCCAACCGAACAGGCCGATCATCGCCACCAGCGCGGTGGCGTAGCCTATCAGGCGCGGACGCACCAGGTGCGTCTTCTGCCCGGAAAGATTGTGTTCGGTTGTGTAGCTGATCAGGCCTCGCGGGTAGCCCATCTTGTCCATGATGCTGTCGCAGGCGTCGATGCAGGCGGCGCAGCCGATGCATTCGATCTGCAGGCCGTCGCGGATGTCGATGCCGGTGGGGCAGACCTGGAC
Organism: Pseudomonas sp. GD04015; assembly: GCF_029837675.1. NCBI lineage: Bacteria > Pseudomonadati > Pseudomonadota > Gammaproteobacteria > Pseudomonadales > Pseudomonadaceae > Pseudomonas > Pseudomonas sp. GD04015. Next base: position 140,414 of record NZ_JAOEEE010000008.1, read on the forward strand.
GCACATGGTGCAGTCGATGCAGTCGCCCAGCCCCTGGGCCTTGTAGTCGAGGGTCTTCTTGCGCGGGCCGCGCTTCTCGCCGCGACGCGGGTCGTAGGAGACGATCAGGGTGTCCTTGTCGAACATCACGCTCTGGAAGCGCGCGTAGGGGCACATGTAGATGCACACCTGTTCGCGCAGCCAGCCGGCGTTGCCGTAGGTGGCCAGGGTGAAGAAGCCGACCCAGAAGTAGGCCCAGCCGTCGGCCTCGCCATTGAGCAGGCTGGGGATCAGGTCGCGGATCGGCGAGAAGTAGCCGACGAAGGTCAGGCCGGTGACCAGGCCGATGAGAATCCACAGGCCGTGCTTGGCGGCCTTGCGGCCGAACTTGTTGGCGCTCATCGGCGCCTTGTCCAGCTTCATGCGCTGGTTGCGGTCGCCCTCGGTGACTTTCTCGCACCACATGAAGACCCAGGTCCACACGCTCTGCGGGCAGGTGTAGCCGCACCAGACGCGGCCGGCGAACACGGTGATGAAGAACAGGCCGAAGGCGCAGATGATCAGCAGCCAGGACAGCAGGGCGAAGTCCTGCGGCCAGAAGGTGGCGCCGAAGATGAAGAATTTGCGTTCCGGCAGGTTCCACCAGACGGCCTGATGGCCATCCCAGTTGAGCCAGACGGTGCCGAAGTAGAGCAGGAACAGGAAGGCGCCGCCGCTGAGGCGGAGATTGCGGAACAGGCCGGTGAAGGCGCGGGTGTAGATCTTTTCGCGGCTGGCGTAGAGGTCGACGGTTTCGCCGCCCTTGGCCGGGGGAGGGGTGATGTTTCGGACGGGAATCTGTTCGCTCATCAGGGACGTACCACGGCTTGTGTGGGCGCTCCCCCGATACTTGCCGAGGGAGTCAGAATTTCACGTCACTATGGTACGCCTGATCGAGCGGTGGCCGGGTGCGACCAGCGGTCGCGCCAAGCCTTTGTAACCTTACTTCTCTGCTTGCTTGCCGTGCGACAGGCTGTACACGTACGCCGCCAGCAGGTGCACCTTGTCTTCGCTGCCCACGTACTGCAGCTGCGCCGGCATGCTGCCGTTGCGGCCGTAGCGAATGGTCTGCTGCAGTTGAGCGTAGCTGCTGCCGTAGATGAAGGCGCTCGGGTTGGTCAGGTTCGGCGCGCCCATGCTCGGGGTGCCGGTGCCTTCCTTGGTGTGGCAGGCGAAGCAGACGCTCTCGAACACCTGCTTGCCGGCGGCGACGTCGGCGGTGACGCCTTCGGGCAGCTTGCGGCCGGCCAGTTCGGTCAGCACGTAGGCGGCCACGTTGCGTACGCCTTCCTCGCCGATGGTCGGCGCCTGGGCAGGCATCATGCCGTGACGGCCGGCGGTGATGGTCTGCTTGATGTCTTCCGGCGTGCCGCCCCAGCGCCACTCGTTGTCGGTCAGGTTGGGGAAGCCGTAGGCGCCCTTGGCGTCGGAGCCGTGGCAGACCGAGCAGTTGGAGGCGAACAGACGACCGCCCATCTTCAGGGCCTGCTCGTCCTTTGCCACTTCCTCGATCGGCATGCCGGCGTACTTGGCGTAGATCGGCGCGTATTGCTTGTCGGCGCGAACCATCTCGCGTTCCCACTCGTGCACGCCGGTCCAGCCACGCTCGCCGCTGCTGAACGGCTTGCCGTCGCCGGCTTCGTTGTAGCCGGGCAGCAGGCCTTTCCAGTTACCCAGGCCCGGGTAGAGGACCAGGTAGCCGAGGGCGAAGATGATGGTGCCGACGAACAGCATGAACCACCACTTGGGCAGCGGGTTGTCGAACTCCTCGATGCCATCGAAGGAGTGGCCGACGGTGTCCTCGGTGGTGTCGGCGCGCTGACCCTTGCGCACCCCGAAGATCAGCCAGGTGAGCGCGACGATGGTGCCGAGGCTCAGTACGCTGATGTAGATACTCCAGAACGAAGTCATTCTTTATTGCTCCCAGAATCTTGCTCGTCACGCTTCTTGGCTGGGACGTCGTCGGCGAAGGGCAGGTTGGCTGCCTCGTCGAAGCTGCTCTTGCGCTTCTTGCTGTAGGCCCAGAGCACCACGCCGATGAAGGCGATGAAGACCACTGCGGTGCCTATACCGCGAATCATCCCGATATCCATGGCGCGTTACCGTTTGTTCTTGATAGAGGTGCCCAGGCCTTGCAGGAAGGCGACCAGGGCGTCCATCTCGGTCTTGCCCTTGACGGCTTCGCGAGCGCCGGCGATGTCCTCGTCGGTGTACGGCACGCCGAGCGTGCGCAGAGCTTCCATCTTGGCCGCGGTGTCCTTGCCGTCGAGCTTGTTCTCGACGAGCCAGGGGTAGGCCGGCATCTTCGACTCCGGCACCACGTTGCGCGGGTTGTACAGGTGCGCGCGGTGCCAGTCGTCCGAGTAGCGACCGCCGACGCGGGCCAGGTCCGGGCCGGTACGCTTGGAGCCCCACAGGAACGGGTGGTCCCAGACGCTTTCACCGGCGACGGAGTAGTGGCCGTAGCGCTCGGTCTCGGCGCGGAACGGACGGATCATCTGCGAGTGGCAGCCGACGCAGCCTTCCTTGATGTAGATGTCGCGGCCTTCGAGTTCCAGGGCAGTACGCGGCTTCATGCCTTCGACCGGGGTGTTGGTGACGTCCTGGAAGAACAGCGGAACGATCTGGGTCAGACCGCCGATGCTCACGGCGATGACCATGAACAGCGTCAGCAGACCGATGTTCTTTTCGAGAAATTCGTGTTTGCTACCGGCCATCAGTGAGCAACCTCAGCAGGAATCAGGGCGGCGTTCTCGTATTCGGCCTTGTTCGCGGCACGGACGGTACGCCAGGTGTTGTAAGCCATCAGCAGCATGCCGGTGAGGAAGAATGCACCACCGATCATGCGCACCAGGAAGCCCAGGTGGCTGGCCTCGAGCGCCTCGACGAAGGAGTAGGTGAGGGTGCCGTCCTCGTTGACCGCGCGCCACATCAGGCCCTGGGTGATGCCGTTGACCCACATCGAAGCGATGTAGAGCACGGTGCCGATGGTGGCGAGCCAGAAGTGGGCGTTGATCAGGCCGATGCTGTGCATCTGCTCGCGGCCGAACACCTTGGGAATCAGGTGGTAGAGCGAGCCGATGGAGATCATCGCTACCCAGCCGAGGGCGCCGGCGTGCACGTGGCCGATGGTCCAGTCGGTGTAGTGGGAGAGGGCGTTGACGGTCTTGATGGCCATCATCGGGCCTTCGAAGGTGGACATGCCGTAGAAGGCCAGGGATACCACCAGGAAGCGCAGGATCGGGTCGGAACGCAGCTTATGCCAGGCGCCGGAGAGGGTCATCATGCCGTTGATCATGCCGCCCCAGCTCGGTGCCAGCAGGACCAGCGACATCACCATGCCGAGGGACTGGGCCCAGTCCGGCAGGGCGGTGTAGTGCAGGTGGTGCGGACCGGCCCAGATGTACAGGGTGATCAGCGCCCAGAAGTGCACGATGGACAGGCGATAGGAGTAGACCGGACGCTCGGCCTGCTTCGGCACGAAGTAGTACATCATCCCCAGGAAGCCTGCGGTCAGGAAGAAGCCCACGGCGTTGTGGCCGTACCACCACTGGACCATGGCGTCGGTGGCACCGGCGTACAGCGAGTAGGACTTGGTCAGGGTGATCGGCACTTCCAGGTTGTTGACGATGTGCAGGATCGCCACGGTCAGGATGAAGCCGCCGAAGAACCAGTTGCCCACGTAGATGTGCTTGGTCCGGCGCTTCATCAGGGTGCCGAAGAACACCAGCGCGTAGGCGACCCAGACGATGGTGATCAGGATGTCGATCGGCCACTCCAGCTCGGCGTACTCCTTGGAGGAGGTCCAGCCCAGCGGCAGGCTGATGGCGGCCAGCACGATCACCAGCTGCCAGCCCCAGAAGGTGAAGGCGGCGAGCTTGTCGGAGATCAGGCGGGTCTGGCAGGTCCGTTGCAGCGAGTAGTAGCTGGTGGCGAACAGCGCGCAGCCGCCGAACGCGAAGATCACCGCATTGGTGTGCAGCGGGCGCAGACGGCCGAAGCTGGTCCACGGCAGGTTGAAGTTCAGTTCAGGCCAGGCCAGCTGGGCGGCGATGAACACGCCGAGCCCCATCCCGACTATGCCCCAAACCACCGTCATAATGGCGAACTGGCGGACAACCTTATAGTTGTATGCCGCAGTGCTGGTTGTGTTCATGTGTTGGGCTTCCATCCACGGTTTGTGAAAAGCAGGGCAAGCATGGGTAATGGCACGATGATGGTTATTGACGGGGATCAATGCCGCGCGCGGGGATGGCTGTGGAACGGGGCGGACACGATGTCGCAGGGGGTGCTGATCCTCGCCCACGGCGCCGGCGCGCCGATGGACAGCCCGTTCATGCAGCGCATGGCCGAGCTGCTGGCGGAGCGTGGAGTGGGCGTGCTGCGCTTCGAGTTTCCCTACATGGCGGAGCGGCGCCGCAGCGGCGGCAAGCGCCCGCCGAACCCGCAGGCGCAGCTGCTGGAATGCTGGCGCGAGGTCTATCGGCTGGTGCGCGAACAGGTGTCAGGGCCGCTGGCCGTGGGCGGCAAGTCCATGGGCGGGCGCATGGCCAGCCTGCTGGCGGACGAATTGCAGGCCGATGCGCTGGTCTGCCTGGGTTACCCCTTCCATGCCGCGGGCAAGCCGGAGAAGCCGCGGGTGGCGCACCTGGCGGAGATGCGCACGCCCACGCTGATCGTCCAGGGCGAGCGCGATGCGCTGGGTAGTCGGGAGAGAGTGGAGGGCTACAGCCTTTCGCCGAGCATCGAGATGCTGTGGCTGGAGGCCGCCGACCACGACCTGAAACCGCTCAAGGCGTCAGGCTTCAGCCACGAACAGCACCTGCAGCGCGCGGCGCAGGCCGTGGCGGACTTTTTACTCACGGGAACGGTGGGCGGGAGGGGCAGCCGCTAGGGCGTCCTCTCCGCGGCACCGGCCTCGCGGCTCTGGGCCAGCTGTTCGGCGGCTTCCAGGCGCAGCATCTCGCGTTCGTCGAAACGCTCCTTCGCCATCCGCTCGATGCTGGCCTGCTTGTCCTCGGCGGAGAGACCGCTGCTTTCGATGCGTGCCTTCTCGCGCCGGTAGTCGCCGAGGCGGCGCTGCCATTGCTCGCGGGTCTGGTCCAGGGCTTCGAGCCGGGCGGTGGCTTCGGCGCCGACCAGCTGCATACGCAGCTGCTGGATCTGCGCGGCGCTGGCGCCCTGGGCCTGCAGGGCGGCGGTCTGCTGGCGCAGTTCGGCCTGTAGCTGCGGCACCACCATGTCCTGCATCTCCTCGGGCAGGCTGGCGCGCAGGCTGTCCAGCGCCTCGGCCTTCTGCCGGTCGTCCAGCGACTGGTCGTGGCGGATCGCCAGGCGTTGCAGGGTGAACTGGTTGTAGGCCTCCTCCTGGGCGAAGAAGGCCTGGTGCGCCTCGGCGCTGAAGATGCTGGCGCGCAGGTTCTGCACCGCCTGCTCGCGCTGGCGCAGGGCGTCCAGGCTGGCCATCTGCGGCAGGTCCTTCTCCAGCTGGATCAGCTGGCGCTTGTAGTCCAGGTACTGGTCGAGCAGGGCCAGGGCCTGGCTCAGCGCCGGCTCCTCGAGCTGGCTGCGCACGTAGGCGCGCAGGCGCTCGACGCTGGTGGTGATGGTCTCCTCCTCGCCATAGGCGCTGAGGAAGTAATCGAAGATGCGCCGGATATCCATGGTGATCAGCAGGTTGCCAGCCTCGTCGAGGCGGAACTGCCCATCCACCTGGGTGCCGGCGAACGAGCGCGGCAGTGGCGTGATGCCGGCCGTCAGGGACGGGGGCTGGTGCGTACTTTGTTCCGGTTGCGGCAGTGTCATGGGCACGGGCGCGCCGGCGGGGGGCTGCGGTGCCGGAGCCGACTGGTCATCGGGTTCGAGCGGATTCAGGTGGAGCGTGACGGCGATACCGACCCCGATCACCAGGGGCGCGGCCAATAGCAGGAGCTTGTTCACGGCGAGACTCGGCAGGGAGGGGACATCGGGGCCTCGTGGGCCCCGATCCTGGGCTCAGAGGCCGGCCAGCTTGAGGCGGTTGGCCTGCTGGCGATAAACGGTGACCGGATCGGTCTCGAACAGGCTGGTCAGGCCGAAGGTCTGGTTGACCTCGTCCAGGTGGTTCATCCGGTAGTTGTCGCGGATCACCATGCCCAGGTGCGAGCTGCAGCGGCCGACCAGGCCGTCGTTGGGCTCGTTGAAGGTCAGCGAGCTGGCGCCCAGCATCAGGTCGCTGATGTCCAGGAAGTTGGTCAGCGGGCTGGTGCCGCTCCAGGAGTAGTAGCTGACGCCGTTGACCTTGTAGGCGCCCTCGCCGCAGGCGCTGGTCGGGATGCCCTGCGGGAACTTGGCGTTGAACACCGCGGCGCCCTGGCTGTTCAGCGACTCGAGGGAGCCGAGGGAGTTCTGCGGCGCATTGCTCGGGCTGCCGGAGAGGAAGTTGATCAGCGCGCCCAGGCCGTTGACGATACCGGCCAGCATGGCTTCGCCAGCGGAACCCGGCGGGACCTTGCGCAGGAAGTCGGCGGTGGCCGAACCCTTGTGCGGCGCGCCGACGCTGGTGACCGAGGCGACCAGATCGGGGCGGATGGCGGCGACGTAGCGCACGGTGGGGCCGCCGTGGCTGTGGCCGATCAGGTTGACCTTGCCCTTGCCGCTGATGGCGGCGATTTCTTCCACCTGATCCAGCAGTTCCTCACCGCGCAGCTCGGAAGTGTTCAGCTGGCTGACTTCGGTGATGTAGACGCTGGCTCCGTCCGAGCGCAGGGAGGAGGGGATGCCGTACCAGTAGTCGACCCCGAGGATGCTGTCGAAACCCAGCATGCCGTGGGTCAGGACGATCGGGTACTTGGTCTTGGTGTAGCCGCTGGGGCCGAACAGGCCGGCGTCGGCATAGCCGGACAGCAGCAGGGTGGTTCCGGCGCAGAGGGCGAGCAGGGTCTTCTTATTATTCATCGGTTGCTCTCGAACGGTGGTTGGGCGGTGGTTCCGTCCTTGTGTCAGCCACCCGTTTCCCTCCTGGAAGCGGTACTTCAGCAGTGCGAGAGGGGCATGATCTGTGCCAGATCGCGACAAATTTAGAACGAAGGCTCTAAACGGGCGTTTGCGATGCAGGCCCCGTAATCCGAGGGCTCCTGCCGGTAATGAGGATTGTTACCGAGGGAAACAGGCCAGCCCCCTCCCTGGGAGGGTGACAGCTACCTGTGGCTCTGTTCGAGCGCTACCGGCTCAGCCCAGCGGCCACCGGGAGAGGGGGATATAGCGGCCCTGCTCGGACTGGTAGAGCACCATTTCCTCGACCCGCCAGGCGAAGGTCGGAGGGGCCTGCCGTTCGGCCAGGCGACTGTCGCGCGCCAGGGTCAGGTGGGGGCGGTAGGCGCGCCGCTCCGTCGGCAGGCCCGCCTCGTTGAGCAGGTCGTCGAGGCCGCTGGCCAAAGCCAGCAGTTGCTCGGGAGTCTGGCCAGGAGCCAGGTGCAGCAGCCCGCCCTGCCAGCAGTCGAGGCGGTCCAGGCGCAGGTCGAAGGCCAGCTTCGCCAGCGGCAGCCGTGGTGGCAACTGGCGGAGCAGTTCGAGCCGGCTCTCCGGCAGGTGGCCGAGAAAGGCCAGCGTCAGGTGGAAGTTGGCGGCGGGCACGGGCCGGCCGGCGAAATGGCAGCCGTCGCGCCAGGCGGCGATCCGCTCGGCGATCTCGGTGGGACAGGGCAGGGCGAAGAACAGTCGCATGGGCTTACCTTGACAGCGTTGGGCGGCGTTTTTAGCATCGCACCCCATGGCGCCGATTTAAGAGCAACTTGCGGGGCGCCGCCCGGTCGGGCGAATACCGCTAAAGCGCTGGCCGGTGTCGCCTCCCACCGCAGCCCGGCGGGAATCCGAGGCTGAGACTGCATCCATGAGTTGTCCGCGCACCCACCTGCATTTTTCCCCCCTGCCGCACGCCGCGGTCAATCGCCACCCGCATGTCCTGCTGGTCGGCAGCCATCAGCCGCGTTTGCTCAAGAGCCTGGAAGGCTGGCCCAAGCATTGGCCGGGCTCGCGCAATTTCCTCGTCCGCTTCGCCGGCGCCCAGGTTCAGGACCTCACGCGGCTGCCGGCGGACGCCTTCGACCTGGTGGTGGTCGGCGCCGAGGCGCGCCCGCTGGAGGGCGAGTTGATCGGCCAGTTGGTGCGGGTGGCCCGCCAGGGCCTGATCAGCCTGCGCTGAACCCCGGGTAGTCGATGGCGGTGATGTAGAAGGTCTGCTCGCCGCTCGGCGTCTGCACCCGTACCTCGGCGTCCAGCGCCTTGCCCACCAGGGCGCGCGCCAGCGGCGAATCGATGCTGATCAGGCCCCGCTTGAGGTCCAGCTCGTCGGGGCCGACGATGCGGTAGCGCGACTCGGCGCCATCGTCGTCTTCCAGCGTCACCCAGGCGCCGAAGTAGACCTTGTTCGGATCGGCCGGGCGGCTGTCCACCACCTTCAGGTTCTCCAGGCGCTTGGTCAGGAAGCGCACGCGGCCGTCAATCTCGCGCAGCATCTTCTTGCCATAGATGTACTCGGCGTTCTCCGAGCGGTCGCCGAGGGCGGCCGCCTCGCTGACCGCCTGGGTCACCTGGGGGCGGCGCACGTGCCAGAGTTCGTGCAGCTCGGCGCGTAGGCGCGCCTCGCCTTCGGGGGTGATCAGCGGAGTGCCGGCGGTGCGGGGTGGACGATAACGGCTCATGGTGCTCGCGAAGTCTCGGGGTCGGGCGATTCTATCTCAGACTTCGCGCAGCACCGTCAGCGGCGAGGCATTCAGCGCACGCCGCGTGCCCCAGACGCCGGCCGTCCCCACCAGCAGCGCGCCGATCAGCGGCAGCAGCAGGAGCCAGGGATGCGGCTGCCACTGCAGGTCGAGGGCGTAGCGGTACAGCAGGAAGCTCACCAGCTCGCAGCCGAGCGCCGCCAGCAGGCCACTGGCCGCGCCGAGCAGGCCGAACTCGGCGCGGCGCGCGCTCATCAGCAACCGCCGCTCGGCGCCGAGCGCACGCAGTAGCGCACCCTGGCGCAGGCGCTCGTCGAGCGTCGCCTGCAGGCCGGCGAACAGCACCGTGAGGCCGGCGGCGAGGACGAACAGCAGCACGTACTCCACCGCCAGGCTGACCTGGGCCATGATGCTGCGCAGCTGCTCCAGCAGCGCCTCGACCTGCAGCAGGGTGACGGCGGGGAATTCCCGCGCCAGCGCCACCAGCTGCTTCTCGCTCTGCGGCGGCAGGTAGAAGCTGGTCAGGTAGGTGGCCGGCAGGTCCTGCAGGGTGCCGGGCTCGAAGACCATGTAGAAGTTGGGCTGGAAGCTGTCCCACTCGACTTCGCGCAGGCTGGCGACCCGCGCCTGCTTCTCCAGGCCGCCGACGTTGAAGGTGAGGGCGTCGCCGAGCTTGAGCCCCAGGCTCTCGGCCAGCTTGGACTCCACCGAGACGCCGGGCATGTCACCCTCCGGCCCGGGTTGCCACCATTGTCCTTCCACCACCTTGTTGCCTTCCGGCAGCTCGGCAGCCCAGGTCAGGCTGAGGTCGCGGCGGACGGCCCGTTCGCCCTGGCTGTCCTTGCTCACATGGCTGCGCACCGGCTCGCCGTTGATCTGGGTCAGGCGCCCGGCGACGATCGGGTAGAGCGGCATCGGATGAGGCGACAGCTGCTGCAGGCGGGCGGCGAAGGCGTCGCGCTCGGCGGGTAGCACGTTGAGGGCGAAATGGTTGGGCGCCTGTTCAGGCAACTGCTCCTGCCAGGTGTCGAGCAGCTCGCCGCGCAGCAGCGCAATCAGCGCCATGGCTAGCAGGATCAGGCCGAAGGCCAGCGATTGGCCGGCGGCGGCGAGTGGGTGGCGCAGCAACTGGCCGAGGCCCAGGCGCCAGGGCAGGGAGGCGCGGGCCAGCAGGCGGCGCAGGGCGTTCAGGCCCAGCAGCAGCGCGCCGCCGAGCAGCAGGGCGGCGAGCAGGCCGCCGCCGAGCAGGCCGAGGGTCAGCTTCAGGTCCAGACTCAGGCGCCACATAATCAGGCCCAGCGCCAGCAGCGCGGCGCCATACACCAGCCAGGAACTGGGCGGCACCGGCAGCAGGTCGCGGCGCAGCACCCGCAGCGGCGGCACCCGGCCGAGGGCGGCCAGCGGCGGCAGGGCGAAGCCTGCCAGGGCCACCAGGCCGGTGGCGATGCCGGCGAGGGCCGGCAGCAACCCGCCCGGCGGAACGCCCGACGGCAACAACCCTTGCAGCAGCTTGAACAGGATCAACTGGCCGCCCCAGCCGAGCAGGGCGCCGGCCAGGCTGGCGAACAGACCGAGCATGGCCAGCTGCAGGCCGAACAGGGCCAGCGCCTCGCGGCGCGACAGGCCCAGGCAGCGCAGCAGCGCGCTGGCGTCGAAGCGGCGGGCGGCGAAGCGCGCCGCCGACAGGGCGACGGCGACACCGGCCAGCAGCACGGCGGCCAGGCTCGCCAGGTTCAGGTAGCGCTCGGCACGGCCAAGGGCGCCGCCGATCTGGCGGTTGCCGTCGCGGGCATCTTCCAGTCGCTGGCTCGGCTCCAGGCCGCTCTTCACCTCGGCGCGGTAGCTGGCCAGCGCCGTGCTTTCCCCTCGCCACAGCTCGCGGTAGCGTACCCGGCTGCCTGGCTGGACCACGCCGGTGGAGGCCAGGTCGTCCAGATGCATCAGGACGCGGGGCGTGAGGCTGTAGAAGTCGCCGGCGCGATCTGGCTCGTGGGTCAGCACACGGGTCAGGCGCAGCTGCCGGTTGCCGACCTCGATGTCCTGGCCGATTTTCAGGTCGAGCGCGGCAAACAGCCGTGCCTCCGCCCAGGCCTCGCCCGGGGCGGGGCCGCCGCCGGTCTCTTCGGCGCCGTAGGGTTCGGCGGCGCTCTTCAGCTCGCCACGCAGCGGATAGCCGGCGCTGGCGGCCTTGACGCTGGACAGCTGGATGCCCTGCTCGCCGGCGATCACGCTGGTGAACTCCACCACCTGGGCATGTTCCAGGCCCAGCCGGCGGCCCGCTTCTATCTGTTGCGGCGTCGCCGGTGCGCTGCCGCCCAGCACCAGGTCGGCGCCGAGGAATTCCGTGGCGCGCAGCATCATCGCGCCGTTCAGGCGCGCGCCGAAGTAGCCGATGGCGGTGCTGGCGGCCACCGCGACCAGCAGGGCGAAGAACAGTACGCGCAACTCGCCGGCGCGGGCGTCGCGCAGCAGCTGGCGCCAGGCGAGGACGAACAGGCGGGCGAGCATCAGGGTTCCACGCTGTCGACCAGATGCCCGGCTTCCAGGCGGATCAGGCGGCGGCAGCGGTGTGCCAGACGCTCGTCGTGGGTCACCAGGACCAGGGTGGTGCCCCGTTCCTGGTTCAGCTCGAACAGCAGGTCGCTGATGCGCTCGCCGGTGTGGCTGTCCAGGTTGCCCGTGGGCTCGTCGGCGAACAGGATCGCCGGCTCGGCGGCGAAGGCCCGGGCGATGGCGACGCGCTGCTGCTCGCCGCCGGAGAGCTGGCGCGGGTAGTGGGTGAAGCGCTGGCCGAGGCCGACGCGCTCCAGCAGGGTGGCGGCGCGCTGGCGGGCGTCGCTGCGGCCTTCCAGTTCCAGCGGCAGCATGACGTTCTCCAGGGCGTTGAGGTTGTCCAGCAGCTGGAAGGACTGGAACACGAAGCCCACGTGCTCGGCGCGGACCCGCGCGCGGCGGTCCTCGTCCAGCGATTGCAGGGCGTTGCCGGCCAGTTCGACTTCTCCGGTGCTGGGCAGGTCGAGTCCGGCCAGCAGGCCGAGGAGGGTGGATTTGCCCGAGCCGGAGCTGCCGACGATGGCCAGGCTGTCGCCGCGGGCGAGGTCGAGGGAGAGATCGTGGAGGATGACCAGATCGCCTTCCGTGCTGGGAACCACTTTGCTAAGGTGCCGCGCAGTGAGAATGCTTGCGCTCATGGAGAGTCCGATGCGTGCATTGTGGATGAGCGGTGCGCTGAGCCTGCTGCTGTGGGCGCAGGGCGCCCTGGCCGGCACCGTGCTGGTGGTCGGCGATAGTATCAGCGCCGCTTTGGGCCTGGATACCCGCCAGGGCTGGGTCTCCCTGCTGCAGGAACGGCTGCGGGAGGGTGGTTTCGAGCACCAGGTGGTGAATGCCTCGATCAGCGGCGACACCACCTCGGGCGGCCTGGCGCGGCTGCCGGCGCTGCTTTCGCAGCATCGGCCGCAGCTGGTGATCATCGAGCTGGGCGGCAACGACGGCCTGCGCGGGCAGCCCGCCGCGCAATTGCAACAGAATCTTGCCCGCATGGTGGATCTGTCCAAGGAGGCCGGTGCCGGTGTGCTGCTGCTCGGCATGCGCCTGCCGCCCAATTACGGCCAGCGCTACACGGAAGCCTTCGCCCGCACCTTCGCGGACGTGGCGCAGGACAAGCAGGTGCCCCTGGTGCCCTTTCTGCTCGAGGGTGTCGGTGGCGTGCCCGGCATGATGCAGGCCGACGGCATCCATCCCGCCGTGGCGGCGCAGGGCAAGCTGCTGGACAACGTCTGGCCGACCCTGAAACCGCTGCTCTGAGCCTTCCCCGGCTGCGGGCTTTCGGCTATCTTGGCGGCCCGCCTCGGAGCCCCGAATGCCGCGTCCCGCCTGGTCCCTGTACGCCTACCAACTGATCGTGCCCGACGAACAGCTCGACCTGTTCGCCTGCCGCGAGGCGAAGGTGCATCTGGTGGCGCGGCAACTGGAACTGGGCGGCTTCGCCGATCGCACATTGTGTGGCGGTTTGTTACCGGCGTTGCCCGTGATGCGTGCGGTGGACAAGGCCGGCCTGCGCGACAGGCGCCTGTGCCCGGCCTGTCGCGAGGTGCTGGATGCCGAGCGTCGTGGCGAGCGGCTGCCCTGGTCCGGCGCCTGATGTCTCTCCCGGACACCCCGCCGCCCATGTACAATTCCGACTTTCTCCATCAGCCATTTACCCCAAGGATCAACGGATGTTGTCGCTCGCCCGCTCGCTGAGCCTCGCCAGCCTGGCCGTCGTCGGCCCCGCCGCCGCGCTCGAGTTGCCCCTGCCGCCCCCGGGCGAAGATATCGTCGGCCAGGTCCAGGTGATCAAGGCCCGCTACGAGGACACCTTCGCCGACATCGCCACGGCGAGCGACCTGGGCTATCTGGAGATGGTGGCGGCCAACCCGGGCGTCGACCCGTGGCTGCCGGGCGAGGGCAGCGAGATCATCCTGCCGACCCGCTACATCCTGCCGCCGGGCCCGCGCGAAGGTATCGTGATCAACCTGGCCGAGTACCGCATGTACTACTTCCCCAAGGGGCAGGACGTGGTGCACACCTTCCCGCTGGGCATCGGCCGCGAGGGCTGGGGCTCGCCGATCGCCCACACCACCATCACCGCGAAGACGCCGAACCCGGGCTGGACACCGCCGGCGTCTATCCGCGCCGAGCATGCCGCCGATGGCGATCCGCTGCCGGCCTACGTGCCGCCGGGCCCGGACAATCCGCTGGGGCCGTTCAAGTTCACCCTGGGTACGCCCGGCTACCTCATCCATGGCTCGAACAAGAAGTTCGGCATCGGCATGCGCGTCAGCCACGGCTGTTTCCGCATGCTCAACAACAACGTGCTGGAACTCGCCAGGATGGCGCCGGTTGGAACTTCGGTGCGCATCATCAACGAGCCCTACAAGTTCGGTGTCAGTGGCGGCAAGGTCTATCTCGAGGCCCATGCGCCGCTGACCGACGAGGGCGAGCCGTCCGTGGTCGACAAGCACACGGCGGTGATCAACGCGCTGCTGAAGAACGAGGCCATGGGCGGCAGCATGCGTCTGGACTGGGACATGGTGCGCGAAGTGGTGGCTTCCGAGGACGGCATTCCGATCGAGATCGCCATTCCCGACCAGGCCGTCGCCACTCATGAAGAGGCACCGGCCTTCTAGTCCTTCCTATTTAAGAAGAGCCTGGCGGTGAAGTAACGACAGGTTCCTCTTTCCGAAGGGCGGGCAATAAAAAAGCCGATCCGGGTAACCGGATCGGCTTTTTCAAAGCCTTGGCAAGAATTACTTGCGGCTGGCTTTTTCCAGCATGCGCAGAGCGCGCTCGTTGGCTTCGTCAGCGGTCTGCTGAGCCTTCTGAGCAGCGGCCAGAGCTTCGTCGGCTTTGCGGTAGGCTTCGTCAGCACGAGCCTGGGCGCGAGCGGCGGCGTCTTCGGTAGCGGTCAGACGGGCTTCGGTTTCTTTGGATACGCTGCTGCAACCAGTTGCCAGAACGGCGGCCAGGGCCAGAGCAGAGAATTTCAGAACGTTGTTCATCGTGTTCCCCTTAAGGTGGACTTTCCATGAAAAGCAATTCCCCGAGCTTGGGAAATTAGCCGAGCCACATACTACCCGTTACTCTGGGCAAGTAAAATGAGCGGCAATAGGGTAGAGCAAAAAAATTTCATAACGGTTCAAGCTTTTTTGTTTAAAAAACATACAGTTCGCTTGGCTGCTAGGAAAGCCCCGACACTCTTACTGTCTGTCTCTAGTTCTTCGCTTGTATTGGCCGGGGCATCTTGGCGCAACTTCGATACCGGCCCACTGTCGTAATTTTCCCGTTCGCAACTGCGTTGTAGTGTCGGCGTTGCTGTTTCCCGTCCAAGTGTTCGGCCTCGAAGCTGCCCGGCGGGACCTGTCCACTGCCTTTGGCAGCGGCTACAGTAGAGTGCGTATGTCCATGGTGGATGAAGTCCTTGGCAAGGTTCGCAGCGTCGGCCCGGGTGTTTCTTCATCTGCAGAATATCGATTAAGGTAGGGATCGTTGCGAGGTCCCACTGAGGAGTTGAAATGAGCGAAGGGCTGTCCATCCACCATGACCAGGCGGGTCATCAGTTCGAGGCCGTGATCGACGGTCACCGCGCCTATCTGGCCTATATGGATTTGGGCAAGCAGACGCTCGACATCTATCGCACCTTCGTACCGAACGCGCTGCGTGGGCGCGGCATTGCCGCAGCGCTGACCGAGCAGGCGCTGGTCTATGCGGAGTCGATGGGCTACACGGTGATTCCGTCCTGCTCCTATGTGGAGCGCTACCTGGAGCGTCGTCAGCGGCAGCGCTTGAAGCACTGAATGGATCGAAACGAAAACGCCGGGCAATGCCCAGCGTTTTCGTTGGGGCGCAGGATCAGCCGCGCTGGCGCTTCGGAAGCACATCCTTGAGCTTGGTGTGCATGCTGCGCAGGGTCTTCTCGGTGGTTTCCCAGTCGATGCAGGCATCGGTGATGGAGACGCCGTACTTGAGGTCGCAGAGATTCTTCGGAATCGACTGGTTGCCCCAGCCCAGATGACTTTCCACCATCAGACCGACGATCGAGTTGTTGCCTTCGAGGATCTGGTTGGCCACGTTTTCCATGACCAGGGACTGCAGGGCCGGGTCCTTGTTGGAGTTGGCATGGCTGCAGTCGACCATGATGTTCGGGCTGATCTTGGCCTTGGCCAGTTCCTGCTCGCAGACGGCCACGCTGACCGAGTCGTAGTTGGGCTTGCCGTTGCCGCCGCGCAGCACGACATGGCCGTAGGCGTTGCCCTTGGTGGTGACGATGGAGACGCCGCCTTCCTGATTGATGCCGAGGAAACGGTGTGGGCTGGAAACCGATTGCAGGGCGTTGATGGCCACGGTCAGGCCGCCGTCGGTGCCGTTCTTGAAGCCGACCGCCGAGGATAGGCCGGAGGCCATCTCGCGGTGGGTCTGGGACTCGGTGGTGCGGGCGCCGATGGCCGACCAGCTGATCAGGTCCTGCAGGTACTGCGGGGAGATCGGGTCGAGCGCCTCGGTGGCGGTGGGCAGGCCCATCTCGGCCAGGTCGCGCAGCAGCTGCCGGCCGATGTGCAGGCCATCCTGGATCTTGAACGAGTCGTCCAGGTACGGATCGTTGATCAGCCCCTTCCAGCCGACCGTGGTGCGCGGCTTCTCGAAATACACGCGCATCACCAGGTAGAGACTGTCGGAGACCTCGGCGGCCAGGACCTTGAGGCGCTCGGCATACTCGTGGGCGGCCTTGATGTCATGGATGGAGCAGGGGCCCACCACCACGAACAGGCGATGATCCTTGCCGTCGAGAATATTGCGGATCACCTCGCGGCCCTGGGCGACGGTGCGCTGGGCGGCTGCGGTAAGGGGGATTTCGCGCTTGAGTTGCGCCGGGGTGATCAGGGTTTCATTGGATGAAACGTTGAGATCGTCAATCGGTAGATCAGCCATCGTGGTACTCGTCAGGTCACGGGAGCCGAGCGCCTCGTCAGGCGGAATCAGGGGGCGCAGCGGGGGAGAGGAACCTTAACGCTTTCGGGGCTGCCTAGACAATGGGAGAAACCGTGCGGTTTCAGTGGATTTGCGCGCCGGGAAACTCGGCAGCATGCAGGGCTATCCACTCGCGGGCGACCGATTCGACTTCCAGTTGCGCGCCCAACTCCTGTTCGCGCTGATGGCGGTAATGTTCGATCTGGCAGACCTGCTCTACCATGCGAGCCCGGAACAGGGTGTCTTCGTCGATGAAGGCGATGCCGACCAGATAGCCTTCCGCCTGTTTGCGGCACCAGGCCACGACGCCCGGATAGCGGGCCTGATCGCCGAACAGGGGGATGCGCAGTTCGACGGCCGTGCCTTTGCGGAATCCCTTGCCGGAGTTGCAGGCCACTCCGCCCAGGCTGATGTTGTTGAGTCGCTGTCGGGGCAGGAAGGCGTGCCGACGCTGAACCAGTTCCACCGGCATGTCGGTCGGGTGACGCAGGAAACGACGCATTGTGACCACTTTGGGTGCCATCCATTTGATATCACACGAGGGCAGTATAGTGCCCGATCTGGAGCTGACCGACTTCGACGCGGACAAGCGGTTATTGGCGCTGCCGGGCATCTCCCTGCTTATATTCACCAGCACAGGCTGTGCCAGTTGCCGTTGGGCTCGTCGCGAACTGCCCGGCATGGCATTGCCCGTGGATCGCTTGTGCTGGGTGGACGCGGGCGTCAACGGTGGACTGGTACAGCGCTATGGCGTGTTTCACCTGCCCAGCCTGTTCCTCGTTCGCGATGGCGAGTTCCTGGGCAGTTTGCAATCCCGCCTCGATCCGGTCGGGCTTTCTGCAGTGATCGCCCAGGCGCTCGCGCGCGAGCCGGAAGAACTGCCCTGATCGTATTGCTCTGGATAGTGGGGTAGGAGAAGCGTCACCGACTTCGCTGCTAATCTCCAGGCAGGTCCCAGCAAGAAGTCAGGAGGCCGCATGTTGCGTTCGATTCTCTACGCCACCGATCTGGGGCTCTATGCGCCCTATGTCCTGCAGCACGCCCTCTCTCTGGCCAGGGCTTTTCAGGCGGAGCTGCACGTGGTGCACGCGGTGGAGCCGCTGGGGCTGTTCGCCGAGTCCGTGCTGAACACCTATCTGGACGAAAAGACCCTTGAAGAGCTACGCAGCAAAGGCCTGACGACGGTCATGGCAAGCATCGAGCAGCGGGTGCTGGAGGGCTTCCGCGACGAAGTGGGCGAGGCGCAGCAGGACATGCAGATGATCCGCAGCGTGCGGGTGGCGCAAGGCGACCCGGCCCAGGTGATTCTCGAGGAGGCCCGGAAACTCGGGGTGGATCTGCTGGTCGTAGGCAGTCACAGCCATGGCGCAGCGCAGGATATCCCCTTGGGCAGGACGGCCGCGCGCCTGTTGCAGCTGGCGGAGACTCCCGTCTATCTGGTGCCGATGCTGCAGCATCGCTAGCGGCTCTTATCGCCAACCGTTAGACGAACGGCATACATGAATCAAAAAAACGTCTAGATTTAATCATCAAACCGTTAATATGGTTATATCGCTGCATTGGCACATTCGGGCAGCGCCTATCTGCTTTGAGGGATATCTATGAAGCTGCAGCAACTGCGCTACATCTGGGAGGTGGCGCACCATGACCTCAACGTCTCCGCGACCGCGCAGAGCCTCTATACCTCACAACCCGGTATCAGCAAGCAGATCCGCCTGTTGGAGGACGAGCTGGGGGTCGAGGTCTTCGCCCGTAGCGGCAAGCACCTGACCCGTGTCACCCCCGCAGGTGAGCGCATCATCACCACCGCCGGGGAAATCCTGCGCAAGGTGGAGAGCATCAAGCAGATCGCCCAGGAATTCTCCAACGAGAAGAAGGGCACCCTGTCCATCGCTACCACCCATACCCAGGCGCGCTATGCGCTACCCGGGGTGATCAGCGGCTTCATCAAGCAATACCCGGAAGTGGCCCTGCACATGCACCAGGGTACGCCCATGCAGATTGCCGAGATGGCCGCCGACGGCACCGTGGACTTCGCCATCGCCACCGAGGGCCTGGAGCTGTTCAACGACCTGGTGATGATGCCCTGCTATCGCTGGAACCGCTGCGTGATCGTGCCCCAGGGGCATCCGCTGACCAAGCTGCCGAAGCTGACGCTGGAGGCCCTGGCCGAGCATCCGATCGTCACCTACGTGTTCGGCTTTACCGGCCGCTCCAAGCTGGACGAGGCCTTCAGCCACAAGGGCCTGACGCCCAAGGTGGTGTTCACCGCGGCCGACGCCGACGTGATCAAGACCTACGTTCGCCTGGGCCTGGGCGTCGGCATCGTCGCCCGCATGGCGGTCGACACCAAGCTGGACAACGATCTGGTGATCCTCGATGCCAGCGAGCTGTTCGAGGCCAGCATCACCAAGATCGGCTTCCGCCGCGGCACCTTCCTGCGCGGCTTCATGTGCGACTTCATCGAGAAGTTCGCTCCGCACCTGACCCGCGACGTACTGGCCAAGGCTGTGCAATGCCACACCAAGGCTGAGTTGGATGAGCTGTTCGACGGGGTCGAACTGCCGGTGCACTAGTTGGAGCCAGTTCTTCCAGGCTTCAGAGCGCCCGACCTATTGCGTCGGGCGTTTTGCATTGTGGGGAGCAGCGATCTGCTGTTGTAGGGTGCGCTGTGCGCACCGAAAGCCGGCAAGGGCTCTTCTGGTGCGCACGGCGCACCCTACCGTGGTCAGGGATTCGGCGAGCAGCCGAGAGCGTCGCTGAAAACAAAAAAGCCCCAGGTTTTCACCTGGGGCTTTTGAATTTGGCTCCGCGACCTGGACTCGAACCAGGGACCCAATGATTAACAGTCATTTGCTCTACCGACTGAGCTATCGCGGAACAGCGGTGCGTATCCTACTGATTAAAAAGGGGAAGTCAACACCCGGAAGGCGCTTTTTCCCCTGATTCGTCTTAGAGCACCTGGACGATGGCTTTGGTGACGGCGTCCAGGTTGCTGCGGTTCAGCGCGGCGACGCAGATACGGCCGGTGCTGACGGCGTAGATGCCGAACTCGGTGCGCAGACGCTCCACCTGCTCGGCGGTCAGGCCGGAGTAGGAGAACATGCCGCGCTGGCGAGCGACGAAGCCGAAGTCGCGCTTGGCGCCCAGGGCCGCCAGTTGCTCGACCATGGCCAGGCGCATGTCGCGGATGCGGGTGCGCATCTCGCCCAGTTCCTCTTCCCACAGGGCGCGCAGCTCGGGGCTGTTGAGCACGCTGGCGACCACGGTGGCGCCGTGGGTCGGCGGGTTGGAGTAGTTGGTGCGGATCACGCGCTTGGCCTGGGACAGCACGCGGCCAGCCTCGTCCTTGTCGGCGGTGACGATGGATAGCGCGCCGACCCGCTCGCCATACAGCGAGAAGGACTTGGAGAACGAGCTGGAGACGAAGAACGGCAGGCCGGACTCGGCGAACAGGCGCACGGCGAAGGCGTCCTGGTCGATGCCCTCGCCGAAGCCCTGGTAGGCGATGTCGAGGAAGGGCACGTGCTCGCGTTCGCGCAGAACTTCCAGTACGGCTTTCCAGTCATCCAGAGAGAGGTCGACGCCGGTCGGGTTGTGGCAGCAGGCATGCAGCACGACGATCGAGCGGGCCGGCAGGGCCTTGAGGTCTTCCAGCAGGCCGGCGCGGTTCACGCCGTGGGTGTCGGCGTCGTAGTAGCGGTAGTTGCGCACCGGGAAGCCGGCGGATTCGAACAGGGCGCGGTGGTTTTCCCAGCTCGGGTCGCTGATGGCGACCAGGGCGTTCGGCAGCAGGCGCTTGAGGAAGTCGGCGCCGGTCTTCAGGGCGCCGGTGCCGCCGACGGCCTGGGTGGTGACCACGCGGCCTTCGGCCAGCAGGGCCGAGCCTTCGCCGAACAGCAGCTTCTGCACGGCGCTGTCGTAGGCGGCGATGCCCTCGATCGGCAGGTAGCCGCGCGGCGCGTGGGCCTCGATGCGGGCCTTCTCGGCCTCGGCGACGGCGCGCAGCAGGGGAATTCGGCCTTCCTCGTTGTAGTACACCCCCACGCCCAGGTTGACCTTGGTGCTGCGGGTATCGGCGTTGAAGGCTTCATTCAGGCCCAGGATCGGGTCGCGCGGCGCCAGCTCGACGGCGGAGAACAGACTCATGATTGCGGCGGTCTCGAGAGGAGAGGGTGGGAACCGGCAACTCCCGGCACGGAATCGGGCTTGGGGTTGCATAAACGGGTCGCTAGTATAGCGGCCCAGTCTGTGCGCGGCGACAGCGCCAGCGCTCATTCAGAAGCTATGACGCCGGCCGTTGAGCCGCGTCACAGTGTCATCGCGAGGTCGCATCATGTCGGATTTCCAGCTCGTCACCCGTTTCAAGCCCGCCGGCGACCAGCCGGAGGCCATCCGCCAGATGGTCGAGGGGCTGGAGGCCGGCCTTTCGCACCAGACCCTGCTGGGGGTGACCGGCTCGGGCAAGACCTTCAGCATCGCCAACGTGATCGCCCAGGTGCAGCGCCCGACACTGGTGCTGGCACCGAACAAGACCCTGGCCGCGCAGCTCTACGGCGAGTTCAAGAGCTTCTTCCCGAACAACGCGGTGGAGTACTTCGTTTCCTACTACGACTACTACCAGCCGGAGGCCTACGTCCCGTCCTCAGACACCTTCATCGAGAAGGATGCGTCGATCAACGACCATATCGAGCAGATGCGCCTGTCGGCGACCAAGGCGCTGATCGAGCGGCAGGATGTGATCGTGGTCTGCACCGTGTCCTCCATCTACGGTCTGGGCAGCCCCGAGGAGTACCTGAAGATGGTGCTGCACCTCGACCGGGGCGACAAGATGGACCAGCGCGCCCTGCTGCGTCGCCTGGCCGAGCTGCAGTACACCCGCAACGACATGGACTTCGCCCGCGCCACCTTCCGCGTGCGTGGCGACGTGATCGACATCTTCCCGGCGGAATCCGACCTGGAGGCGATCCGCGTCGAGCTGTTCGACGACGAGGTGGAGAGCATCAGTGCCTTCGACCCACTCACCGGCGAGGTGATCCAGAAGCTGCCGCGCTTCACCTTCTACCCCAAGAGCCACTACGTCACTCCGCGCGAGACGCTGCTGGATGCAGTGGAGCAGATCAAGGTGGAACTCAAGGAGCGCCTAGACTACCTGCGCGGCGCCAACAAGCTGGTGGAAGCCCAGCGCCTGGAGCAGCGCACCCGCTTCGACCTGGAGATGATCCTCGAGCTGGGCTACTGCAACGGTATCGAGAACTACTCGCGCTACCTGTCCGGCCGTCCTGCCGGCGCACCGCCGCCGACTCTGTACGACTACCTGCCGGACGAAGCCTTGCTGGTGATCGACGAGTCCCACGTCTCGGTGCCGCAGGTCGGCGCCATGTACAAGGGCGACCGCTCGCGCAAGGAGACCCTGGTGGAGTACGGCTTCCGCCTGCCCTCGGCGCTGGACAACCGGCCCATGCGCTTCGAGGAATGGGAAGCGGCCTGCCCGCAGACCATCTTCGTTTCCGCCACGCCGGGCCCCTACGAGGCCGAGCACGCCGGCCGGGTGATCGAGCAGGTGGTGCGCCCCACCGGCCTGGTCGACCCGGAAGTGGAGGTGCGCCCGGCGCGCACCCAGGTCGACGACCTGCTCTCGGAAATCCGCAAGCGGGTGGCCGCCGAACAGCGGGTGCTGGTCACCACCCTGACCAAGCGCATGGCCGAGGACCTGACCGACTACCTGGCCGACCACGACGTCAAGGTGCGCTATCTGCACTCGGACATCGAGACGGTGGAGCGCGTGGAGATCATCCGTGACCTGCGCACCGGCGCCTTCGACGTGCTGGTGGGCATCAACCTGCTGCGCGAGGGCCTGGACATGCCCGAGGTGTCGCTGGTGGCGATCCTCGACGCGGACAAGGAAGGCTTCCTGCGCAGCGAGCGTTCGCTGATCCAGACCATCGGCCGCGCCGCGCGCAACCTGCACGGCAAGGCGATCCTCTACGCCGACAACATGACCGGCTCGATGCAGCGGGCGATCGGCGAGACCGAGCGGCGCCGCGAGAAGCAGGTGGCCTTCAACCAGGCCCATGGCATCGTGCCGAAAGGGGTGCAGAAGGACATCAAGGACATCCTCGAAGGCGCCGTGGTGCCGGGCGCGCGCAGCAACAAGCGCAAGGCCGCGGCCAAGGCGGCGGAGGACAGCGCCCGCTACGAGGCCGAACTGCGCTCGCCGAACGAGATCACCAAGCGCATCCGCCAACTGGAAGAGAAGATGTACCAGCTGGCCCGTGACCTGGAGTTCGAGGCCGCCGCGCAGCTGCGTGACGAGATCCAGAAGCTGCGTGACCGGCTGCTGCAGGTCTGAAATACGTCTCTGTGGGAGCGGCCTTGGCCGCGATCGGGGCCGCCCAAGAGCATCGCGGCCAAGGCCGCTCCCACAAAAAGGCCGCTCCCACGAAGCAGAGAACTCAGCGCCGGCCGAAGATGATCATCGATACCCCGGCCAGGACCGCCAGGCTGGCGAGCCCGGCGGACAGGCCGAGACGCTCGTCGAGGATCAGGTAGCCCAGCAGCAGGGCCACCACCGGGTTGACGAAGGCGAAGGTCGACACCAGGCTCGGCCGCACCTCGCGCAGCAGCCAGAAATAGGCCGGATACACGCCCAGGCTCACCGGCAGCACCAGGTAGGCCAGCCAGAGCCAGCCGGAAGTGCTCAGCTGGTCCAGTCGCAATCCCTGCCAGTCACCATGCCAGAGGCCGAAACCGGCCAGCACCAGCGCCCCCACCAGCATCTGCAGGCCCAGGCCGGTGGCAGGCGAGCGTAGCGGCGGGCGCTGGCGCAACCACCAGGCGCCGATCGCCCAGAGCAGGGTAGCCAGCAGCACCAGCGCGCCGGAGAACCATTGCAGCAGGCCGGCGCCTTCGCCCAGGCCGCCGCCCATCAGCAGCACGATGCCGCCGCTGGCGACGGCCAGGCCGAGCAGCACCCAGACCGGTGGACGCTCGTCCAGCAGCCACTCCAGGGCCACGCTCCACAGCGGCAGGGTGGTATAGAGCATCGCCAGCATGCCGGTGGGCAGGTGCTGGTTGGCGTAGATCAGCGCGCCCTGGCCGACCGCGATCAGCAGCAGGCCGCCGATCAGGGCGGCACCCCAGTCGCTGCGCTGCACCTTCAGCCCGCCCTGCACGGCCACCCAGAGCAGCGCCAACAGGCCCGCCAGGCAGAAGCGCAGGGTGCCGATGACGAAGGGCGGCAGCTCGCGCAGGAGGAAGTGGTTGGCCAGGTAGGTGGTGCCCCAGCCGACATAGATGACCAGGAAGGCGCCGACCAACAGGAAGGAGCGGTAACGCGAGGCGGGCATGTCGAAACCAGAAAGCGGGAGGTGGCGGGCTCAGTGAGCCGCGCCACCAGTGGCGCCGGCGGGCAGGGCGCGGGTCAGCAGCACGGCGAACATGCTGATGGCCAGGGCCAGGCCGACGAAATGGAAGGCGTCATTGTAGGCCATGATGGCGGCCTGCTGGTGGGTGATCTCGCTGAGCTTGCCCAGCGCGGCCTGCTGGCTGCCGAGCTGTTCGGCGAGCAGCGCCAGGCGCTCGTCCACCTGTGGGTTGCCCGGTACCACGGCTTCGCGCAGGTAGTCGAAGTAGGTCTTGGCGCGGCTGTCGAGCAGGGTGGCGAGGAGGGCGATGCCGATGGCGCCGCCTAGGTTGCGCAGGATGTTGAACAGGCTCGACGCGGAACCGGCGTCCTGCGGCTGGATATAGGCGGTGGCGATCAGCGAGATGGTCACCATGATCATCGGCTGGCCCAGGGCGCGGATGATCTGGATATGGTTGAACTGCTCGCCGGCGAAGTCCGGGTTGAGCACCCCGGAGAAGAAGCTGGAGATGCCGAACAGGGCGAAGCCCCCGGCGCACAGCCACTTCGGCGAGATCATCTTCATCAGTTTCGGCACCAGCGGGATGATGAACAACTGCGGTAGGCCCATCCACATGATCACCTCGCCGATCTGCAGGGCGTTGTAGCCCTGGATCTGCGCCAGGTACAGCGGCAGCAGGTAGATCGAGCCGTACAGGCCCAGCCCCATGCCCAGGCTGGCGATGCTGGTGAGGCCGAAGTTGCGTTCGCGCAGGATGCGCAGGTTGATCAGCGGGTTGTCCCGCGAAAGCTGCAGGATGACGAACAGGATCAGGCTGACCACCGCCACGCTGCCCAGGCCGACGATCAGCTGGGATTCCAGCCAGTCCTTGCGGTGGCCCTCCTCGAGGAACACCTGCAGGCAACCCAGGCCCAGCCCCAGGGTGACGATGCCGGCGTAGTCGGTGCTCTTCAGCAGCTCCCAGTGCGGCGCCTTCTTCTCCAGGCCGTACATCAGGCCGGCGATCATCAGCAGGCCCGGCGGCACGTTGATATAGAAGATGTATTCCCAGCCCCAGTTCTCGGTCAGCCAGCCGCCCAGGGTCGGGCCGATGGAGGGGGCGAAGGTGGCGGTGATGGCGAACAGCGCCATGCCCTTGGCCCGGTGGTGCTCGGGCAGCTTGATCAGGGTCAGGGTGAAGGCCAGGGGGATCAGCGCGCCGCCGGTGAAGCCCTGCAGGGCGCGGAACACGATCATGCTCTCCAGGCTCCAGGCGAACGAGCAGAGCAGGGAGGAGGCGAGGAAGCCCAGCGAGACCCACACCGCCAGGCGCCGCGCCGAGAGCAGCTGCACCAGCCAGGCGGTGAGCGGGATCATGATGATCTCGGCCACCAGGTAGGAGGTGGAGATCCACGAGCCTTCCTCCAGGGTGGCCGACAGCGCGCCCTGGATGTCCTTCAGCGAGGAGTTGGTGATCTGGATGTCCAGCACCGCCATGAACGCGCCGAGCATGGCGCTCATCACCGCGATCCAGTCGCGCCGGGTCGGCTCGCCGACCGGGCGCAGCAGGGCGTCAGCCGCCATGCTGGGCGTCGCTGGAGATGTCCACGTTCACTTCCACCGACATGCCGGGGCGGATTCTGCCCTTGAGCGGGTTGTCGGCGGCGAAGGTGAGTTTCACCGGGATGCGCTGGACCACCTTGGTGAAGTTGCCGGTGGCGTTGTCCGGTGGCAGCAGGCTGAACTGCGCGCCGGAGGCGGCGAACAGACTGTCGATGCGGCCCTCGATGGGGGTGTCCGGGTAGGCGTCGAAGGTCAGCTCGGCGACCTGGCCCGGCTGCATGCGGCCGATCTGGGTCTCCTTGAAGTTGGCCTGCACCCAGATATCGTCGCTGGGCACGATCGACAACAGGTAGGCGCCGGCCTGCACCACCTGGCCGCTACGCGCCGAGCGCTGGCCGATCACGCCGCTGATCGGGGCGTGGATCTCGGTGCGCCTGAGGTTCAGCTCGGCCTGCTCGATATCGGCGCGGGCGTTGGCGATCTGCGCGTTCAGGCGCTTGATGTCGGCCTGCAGGGCATCGACCTGCTGATGCTGGGCGGCCAGGTCGGCCTCGGCCTTGGACAGCTGCGAGCGGGCCACCCGGCTGTCGGCGGAGAGGGTGGTGACCCGTTCCTCGGAGACGAAGCCCGGCTTGCGCAGGGCCTGGGCGCGGGACAGGTCGATCTGGGTCCGGCTGAGGGTCGCCTGGCCGGCGGCCACATCGGCCCGGCTGGCGGCGATCAGGCTGCCCTGCTGGTCCAGCCGGCTCTGCGCCTGGGCCAGTTCGGCCTCGCGGGTGGCCAGGGCGGCGCGGGCGCGCTCCAGCTCCAGGCGGAAGTCGGCGGCCTCCAGGGTGAGCAGCAGCTGGCCCTTTTCCACCTGCTGGTTGTCGGTCACCAGCACCTTCTCGATACGGGCGCCCAACTGGCTGGAGACCCGGGTGATCTCGCCCTGGACGTAGGCGTTGTCGGTGCTCTCGTGGAAGCGTCCGACCAGCAGCCAGTGCCCGAACAGCCCCAGGGCTATCAGCACGAGCACGATGGCGAAGATGGATAGGCGGCGTTGCAACTGGGCAGGCATGGCAGGGGCTCGAACAGCGGGCGAAAAATGTAAGCGAATTTAACAATGTTGCCGCCAAAGCTGTAGCCGGTAGAATTCGCAAACTTTGTTGCGCCTGAGGAACAGTCATGGGGCTCGATGACGCGTTGATCTTCACACGGGTGGTGGAGTGCCACAGCTTCACCCAGGCCGCGCAGAGCCTGAGCATGCAGAAGTCCACGGTCAGCCGGCGCATCGCCCTGCTGGAGGAGAGACTCGGCGTGCGCCTGCTCAACCGGACGACGCGCAAACTGCGCCTGACCGAGGTCGGCCAGGCCTACTACGAGCGCTGCCGGCAGATCATGCTGGACTTCGCCGAGGCCGAGCAGGCGGTGATGCAGCTGCAGCAGGCGCCCTCGGGGCTGCTGCGCATCACCGCGCCCATCGAGTTCGGCCAGTTCTTCCTCGGCAGCGTGCTGGGCCACTTCATGCGCCAGTACCCGCAGATCAGCGCGGAGGTGGAGCTGACCTCGCGGGACGTGGACCCGCTGGAGGAGGGCATCGACATCGCCATCCAGGTCGGCCAGCCGCGCGATTCCACCCTGATCGCCCGCAAACTGTTCGAGAGCCGCCGTTGCCTGTGCGCCAGCCCCGAGTACCTGGCCCAGCACGGGGCGCCGCGTACCATCCACGAACTGGCCGGCCACCGGGCGATCCTCCTGCCCCAGGATTCGCCGCGCTACTGGCCGTTGCTCGGTGAGCAGGTGCCGTGCCAGCGCGTGCTGTCGTGCAACAACATCACCCTGGCGCGCGAAGCGGCGCTGGCCGGCGCCGGCGTCGCCGGGCTGCCGGTGATGATCTCCGAGGAGGCGCTGGGCAACGGCCGTCTGGTGGAGCTGTTGCCGGATGCGCGCCTGCCGGTGGGGGAGCTGTATGCCGTCTACCCGTCCCGGCGCTTCCAGGCGATGAAGGTCAAGACCTTCCTCGACTTCCTCATGTCCAGCCTGCGCCAGACCGCGCTGCTGGAGCCGGCAGTGGCCGGCCTGATAACATCGCGCCCTTAGCCAACCCTTCTGTTCCCGAGACTTGTCATGACCAAAGTCCGCACCCGCATTGCGCCGTCGCCGACCGGCGACCCGCACGTCGGTACTGCCTACATCGCCCTGTTCAACCTGTGTTTCGCCCGCCAGCACGGCGGCGAATTCATCCTGCGTATCGAGGACACCGACCAGCTGCGCTCGACCCGCGAGTCCGAGCAGCAGATCTTCGACGCCCTGCGCTGGCTGGGCATCGAATGGAACGAGGGGCCGGACGTCGGCGGTCCGCACGGCCCGTACCGGCAGAGCGAGCGCGGCGCGATCTACAAGAAGTACTCGGACGAACTGGTCGCCAAGGGCCACGCGTTCCCGTGCTTCTGCTCTGCCGAGCGCCTGGACCAGGTGCGCGCCGAGCAGATGGCGAAGAAGGAAACCCCGCGCTACGACGGCCACTGCATGCATCTCGCCCCCGAGGACGCGCAGAAGCGCATCGCCGCCGGCGAGTCCCACGTGGTGCGCATGAAGGTGCCGAGCGAGGGCGTGTGCGTGGTGCCGGACATGCTCCGCGGCGACGTGGAAATCCCGTGGGATCGCATGGACATGCAGGTGCTGATGAAGGCCGACGGCCTGCCCACCTACTTCTTGGCCAACGTAGTCGACGACCACCTGATGGAGATCAGCCACGTCCTGCGCGGCGAGGAGTGGCTGCCGTCGGCGCCCAAGCTGATCAAGCTGTACGAGTACTTCGGCTGGGAGCAGCCCAAGCTCTGCTACATGCCGCTGCTGCGCAATCCGGACAAATCCAAGCTGTCCAAGCGCAAGAACCCCACCTGCATCACCTTCTACGAGCGCATGGGCTTCATGCCCGAGGCGCTGCTCAACTACCTGGGCCGCATGGGCTGGTCGATGCCGGACGAGCGCGAGAAGTTCTCCCTGGTCGAGATGATCGAGCACTTCGACCTGTCGCGGGTCTCCCTGGGCGGGCCGATCTTCGATATCGAGAAGCTGTCCTGGCTCAACGGCCAGTGGCTGCGCGAGTTGCCGGTGGAACAGTTCGCCCAGCGTGTGCAGGAGTGGGCCTTCAATACCCAGTATCTGATGCAGATCGCGCCCCATGTGCAGCAGCGGGTCGAGACCTTCAGCGATATCGCGCCGCTCTCCAGCTTCTTCTTCAGCGGCGGCGTGCAGCTGGACCCCGCGCTGCTGGTGCACAAGAAGCTGTCGCCGGACCAGGTACGCCAGGCCCTGCAGCTGGTGCTGTGGGAGCTGGAAGCGCTGCGCCAGTGGGACAAGGAGAAGATCACCGCCTGCATCCAGTTCGTCTGTGAGGGCCTCGGTCTCAAGCTGCGCGACCTGATGCCGCTGATCTTCCCGGCCATCACCGGCAAGGCCAGTTCGGTTTCGGTGTTGGACGCGATGGAAATCCTCGGTGCCGACCTGTCGCGCTTCCGCCTGCGCCAGGCCATCGAACTGCTCGGCGGCGTCAGCAACGGCGAGACCAAGGAGTGGAAGAAGCTGCTGGAGGGTTTCCGCGGCTGAGCGGGGAGGGCGCCGGTCATCGCCTCGCGAAGGCGTGACTTGGCCAGCCTCTCGGGGTAAGTGATTGTTCTGCCTCCAGAATTTTTTCGGGTCCGACAAAAAATTGTGTTGACAGGCAAATACCTCACCCCTAATATGCGCCCCGTCCAAGCGACGGGGCTATAGCTCAGCTGGGAGAGCGCTTGCATGGCATGCAAGAGGTCGACGGTTCGATCCCGTCTAGCTCCACCAAATTGCCACCGAACGAATTCCAGCGCGTTCGAGTGAATGAAGGTTTCGTCCCCTTCGTCTAGTGGCCTAGGACACCGCCCTTTCACGGCGGTAACAGGGGTTCGAGTCCCCTAGGGGACGCCACTTCACGCAGTGCTCGCACTGCACGTCGAGAGACGCAAAATCCGGGGCTATAGCTCAGCTGGGAGAGCGCTTGCATGGCATGCAAGAGGTCGACGGTTCGATCCCGTCTAGCTCCACCAAACACTGACAGGGCCAGCCGCGTGCTGGCCTTGTTCTTCGAAGGTTCTGTCCCCTTCGTCTAGTGGCCTAGGACACCGCCCTTTCACGGCGGTAACAGGGGTTCGAGTCCCCTAGGGGACGCCACTTTCTTTCCGCGTTTTGCGGACTTCAAGGGTCATTCTTCGGAATGGCCCTTTTGTTTTTCTGCGGTCTGCTTCCGTAGCCCGGATGCAATCCGGGAGGGCGATCCCGAATCCATCCGGGCCGCTTCCACGCGGAACACGAGGCGCTGCCGGTTGTTCTAAACCGCTACACTCCCTCTCCATTGTTCTCGGCGGGCCGGAGTTGTGCTCCGGTCCGGCTCGGCGCCGTCATAGCTGCCTATGCCGTTTGGTGTCGGAATCTCGATGAGGGGGAAATGACATGAGCCTGACGATGGAAGCGGTGCTGCAACGGGCGCGCCCGGTGTTGCCGGTGCTGGTGATCGAGGATTGCGAGCTGGCGGTGGACATGGCCCGCGCGCTGCACGCCGGCGGCGTCAGCGTGCTCGAGGTGACCCTGCGCACGCCTCGCGCCCTGGATGCCCTGTCGGCGATTCGCAAGGCCCTGCCGGAGCTGCTGGTCGGCGCCGGCACGGTGATCCACGCCGAGCAGTTCCAGGAGGCCCGCGATGCCGGCGCCCAGTTCGCCGTCAGTCCCGGTTGCACCGAGCGCCTGGCCGCCGCCGCGGAGGATTCCGGGTTGCCCTACCTGCCGGCGGTGATGACGCCGTCCGAGGTGCTGCTGGCGCTGGAGTACGGCTATCGTTCGCTCAAGCTGTTCCCGGCCAACGGCGCGACCAGCGTGAAGATGCTCAAGAGCTTCAAGGGGCCCTTCACCGGCATCCGCTTCTGCCCGACCGGGGGCATCACCGCGGACAACCTGCTGAGCTTCCTGCGCCTGCCCAACGTCGCCTGCGTCGGCGGCACCTGGATCGCGCCGGACAACCTGATCCGCGCCCGTGCCTGGGACCAGATCACCCAGCTGGCCAGCGAAGCCCGCGCGCTCGCCGCCAGCCTGGAGGTCAAGCAGTGAGCTGGGACCTGCCGCAACCCTTCGTCATCGATCTGCAAGTGGTCGCCGAGGACATCGACGGCCTGGGCCACGCCAACAACGCGGTCTACGTCAGCTGGCTGGAGCGCTGCGCCTGGCGGCATTCCCAGAGCCTTGGGCTGGACCTGGCCGAGTACCGTCGCCTGGATCGCGCCATGGCGGTGGTGCGCCACGAGGTCGACTACCTGGCCAGCGCCTACGAAGGCGAGGAATTGCAGATGGCCACCTGGATCGTCGAGTCGGACCACAAGCTGAAGATGAGCCGCCACTTCCAGCTGTGGCGTCCGGCCGACGCCTGCACCCTGCTGCGGGCGCGCACCACCTTCGTCTGCATCGAGCTGTCCACGGGCAAGCCCCGGCGCATGCCGCCGGAGTTCATCGAGGGCTACGGCCAGGCCTTGCTGGAGTCCTGACCTTCGTCCAGCAGCGGAGCGAGGAACACCTGGTCCGGCTCCACCTTCACCGCGAACTGCCTGGCCTCGCCCGGAAGCAGCAGCACCGACTGCTCCGTCTCCGGCCCCTGCCCGCCGCAATAGCCGGCGGAAGAGATGGCCACCGCCAGGCTGAGCTGGCCGCTGGGCAGGTCGAGGCTGGTGCGGTCGCCCGGCCCCAATGTCGCCACGATCTCCCGGTTCACGTAAAGCTCCACGTCGCAGGCGTTCGGCGCGTCCTTGTCGCGGCTGACGATCAGGCGTCCCGGCGCGTCCGGCGCCGGGGCAGGTGGTTGGTGCTGTACGCCGAAGGGCAGGGTGTCGGCTGCCTGGGCGAGGCCGCCGACCAGGCAGATGGCGAGTAGCGAGCGACGCAGCATGAGGGTTCTCCCTTTCGTCTCCAGGAGTGTTGACCATCTTGCGCCGCGGGAGTGTCCCCTTAAACTGTGCGCCCCGTTTCCCCGGACCGTTCCATGCAAATCGCCCTGGCCCCCATGGAGGGACTGGTCGACGAGATCCTGCGCGATGTGCTGACCCGTGTCGGCAGCATCGACTGGTGCGTCACCGAATTCATCCGCGTCAGCGACCGGCTGCTGTCTGAGTCTGCCTACCACAAGCTCGCCCCCGAGTTGGCGGACGGTGCGCGCACCCGCGCCGGCACGCCGATGCGTGTGCAACTGCTCGGTTCCGACCCGGCCTGCCTGGCGGACAATGCGGCCTTCGCCTGCACCCTGGGCGCGCCAGTGATCGACCTCAACTTCGGCTGCCCGGCCAAGACGGTGAACAAGTCGCGCGGCGGCGCGGTGCTGCTCAAGGAGCCGGAACTGCTGCACGCCATCGTCCGCGAAGTGCGCCGCGCGGTGCCGGCAGAGGTCCCGGTGACCGCCAAGATGCGCCTGGGCTTCGACAGCCCGGACGGCGCCCTGGACTGCGCCCGCGCCCTGGCCGAGGGCGGTGCCGCTCAGTTGGTGGTGCATGCGCGGACCAAGGTCGACGGCTACAAGCCGCCGGCCCACTGGGAGTGGGTGGCGCGGGTGCAGGAGGCGGTCGCCGTGCCGGTGTACGCCAACGGCGAGATATGGACGGTCGGCGACTGGCGGCGCTGTCGCGAGGTCAGTGGCGCCGAGGACATCATGCTCGGCCGTGGCCTGGTCTCGCGGCCCGACCTGGCCCGGCAGATCGCCGCCGCCCGCGCTGGCGCCGAGGTGCTGCCCATGACTTGGGACGAGCTGCTGCCGCTGCTCCGCGACTTCTGGCGACAGGCCCGGCGCAAGCTGGCGCCGCGCTACGCGCCGGGGCGCCTCAAGCAGTGGCTGGCCATGCTCACCCGCAGCTACCCGGAGGCGGTGGTGCTGTTCGCCGAGGTGCGCCGGGAGAACGACTGCGAACGCATCGATTGCCTGCTGGGCGCGTCACGGGCAGCGCTGGCAGAAAGCGTCTAGCGGCCGGCGGAGAGTCGTTTTCGGTGCGTGCGTCGCACCTGTCTGTGGGGTGGCTGGAAATAATCGTCATTCCCGCGTAGGCGGGAACCCAGACACTCCGCAGCACCTGGGCTCCCGCCTGCGCGGGAGTGACGGTGAGGGTTTTCAGCGTTTACTTAGCCTGGCCGGGCCGGATATTCGGCCTCGGCGCCGGGCTTCACCGGACGCTGGTGATCGGCATGATCCGGTTCATCGCGAATGTCTCCCCTTGAAATCGAAACCAGGGCTCCCATCTATGGGTTGCGGGATGCCGAAGTCGGGTCTCGCGGTGAAACACTTGCTGATTATTCAGGAGACGCAACATGAGCAACGTACTTTCCCTGGCCCCCCTGTTCCGCCAGTCCGTCGGTTTCGACCGTTTCAACGACCTGTTCGAATCGGCGCTGCGCAGCAGCGAGAGCGGCAGTTCCTACCCTCCCTACAACGTCGAGAAGCATGGCGACGACCAGTACCGCATCGTGGTCGCGGCCGCCGGCTTCCGTGAGGAAGACCTCGAGCTGCAGGTCGAGCGTGGCGTGCTCACCGTCACCGGCGGTCGTCGCGAGCGCGAGCCGGGTGCGGGCGAAGTCACCTTCCTGCACCAGGGCATCGCCCAGCGCGGCTTCAAGCTGTCCTTCCGCCTGGCCGACCATATCGAGGTCAGGGCCGCTGCACTGGCCCACGGTCTGCTGAACATCGACCTGGTGCGCATCGTGCCGGAAGAGGCCAAGCCCAAGCGCATCCCCATCGGCGGCGAGAAGCCGGCGCTGGAAGGCTGATGGCACGGTAGTGGAGGAAGAGAAGGGCACCTGCGGGTGCCCTTCTTCGTTTCAGGCGCGGCGGCTGGTCATCAGCAGTTGGTGGAACTCCTGCAGGGGCACCGGCCGGCTGAACAGGTAGCCCTGGTACTGGTGGCAGCCCTGTTGCAGGAGGAAGTCCAGCTGCTCCTGCTGTTCCACGCCCTCGGCGATCACCTCGAGGTTGAGGCTCCTGGCCATGGCGACGATGGCGCGCACGATCTCCGCGTCGTTGGGGTCGCTGGTGGCGTCGCGGACGAACGACTGGTCGATCTTCAGTACGTCCACCGGCAGCCGCTTGAGGTAGGTCAGCGAGCTGTAGCCCGTGCCGAAGTCGTCCATGGCGAAGCTCAGGCCGAGCTTCTTCAGGCGGCGCATCTTGGCGATGGTGTCGTCCAGGTTGTGGATGACGATGCCTTCGGTGATTTCCAGCTTGAGCATGCTGGCCGGCAGTTGGCTCTGCGCCAGGCAGCGTTCCACCCGTTCGACGAAATCGTTCTGGCGGAATTGCCGCGGGCTGATGTTGACGCACAGCTGGAAGGCGTCGCGGCCGACCAGGCCGTCGCGCATCATGCGGGCACTGGCGTGGCAGGCCTCGCTCAGCACCCAGGCGCCGACTTCGAGGATCAGGCCGCTCTCTTCCAGGACCTGGATGAACTGCGCCGGCGACTGCGGGCCGAGGGTCGGGTGGCTCCAGCGCAGCAGCGCCTCGCTGCCGATCACGCTGCCGTCGCGAGCATCCACCTGGGGCTGGAAGTACAGCTCGAACTCACCACGGGCCAGGGCCAGACGCAGGTCGCTTTCCAGGCGCAGGCGCTCGCTGGCGGCTTCCTGCATGGAGCGACGGAAGACCTGGATGGTGTTGCGCCCGGAATCCTTGGCCCGGTACAGGGCGATGTCCGCGCGCTTGAGCAGGTCGGTAGGGTTGTCGCCGTGGGCCGGCACCAGGGCGATGCCGATGCTGGGCGTGACCTGCAGGCGATGGCCGTCCAGCAGCATCGGCTCGGCCAGCAGGCCGCGCAGTTTCTCCGCCACCTGGCGAACCTGGCGATTGACCTCGGTGCGGCTGCCCTCCAGGCCGGAGATCAGCACCACGAATTCGTCGCCGCCCAGGCGGGCCACGGTGTCCTCCAGGCGCACGCTGGCCTCCAGGCGTGCGGTGACCATCTTCAGCACCGCATCGCCTACCGGGTGGCCGAGCGAGTCGTTGATGTGCTTGAAGTGGTCCAGGTCGAGGAACAGCAGGGCGCCGTGCAGGTTGTGGCGCTTGAGCAGGGCGATCTGCTGGGTCAGGCGGTCCATCAGCAGAGCGCGGTTGGGCAGGTTGGTCAGCGGGTCGTGGTAGGCCAGATGGCGCACCTGGGCCTGGGCTTCCTTGAGCTCGCTGATGTCGCGGGCGTTGAGCAGCAGGCAGGGGGTGTCGTTGAGCTCGATGGGCTCCACCGATACCTCCACCAGGCGGATGCTGCCGTCGCGGTGCTGGCCGTGCATTTCCAGGTGGTAGGCGCGGCCTTCGCTGCGGACCAGTTCGACCATGCGCTCGCGCTCTTCCGGGTAGGTCCAGACGTTCAGTTCGAGGGAGTTGCGGCCTATGACCTCTTCCGGGCGGTAGCCGGTGAGCCGGCAGAAGCCTTCGTTGACCTCGATGTAGCGGCCGCTGTCGAGCTCGCTGATGGTGATGGCGTCGGGGCTGGAGTGGAACGCCTTGGCGAACTTCTCCTGGCTGGCCTTGAGCGCCGCCTCGGCGGCCTGGCGCTCGGTGATGTCGCGGAAGGTGGTGGTGATGCACAGCTGGCGGTCGACGCGGATGAAGCGGCTGGAGACGACGCAGCTCAGCTCGCGGCCTTCCCTGGTGCGGAAGCGTGCGATTTCGTTGCTCAGGCTCTGGTCCTCGGCGAGCTTGGCGAACAGCTGGAGGCGCTGGCTCTCGTCGACCCAGAAGCCGAGGTCCGGCGCGCTGTGGCCGACGATTTCCTGGGGTTGCCAGCCGAAGGTCTGGCAGAAGCTCGGGTTGACCTCGATGAACATGCCGTCGCGGACCCGGGAGACGCAGATGGGCTCAGGGCTGGCCTGGAACAGGGTGACGAACTTCTCCTCGGAGGAGGCCAGGCGCTGCTCGCGCTGGACCCGCTCGGTGATGTCCATGAGGATGCCGGTCATGCGCAGCGGCTCGCCCTGGCTGTCGCGGTACAGCTTGGCGGTGCTTTCCAGGTAGCGCATCTCGCCGTTGCCCAGGCGGGTACGGTAGGTCACTTGGTACTGGCGCTGGACGCCCTCCACCGCGTCGCGGTAGGCCTTGCGCATGATGCTGCGGTCGGCCTCGGGCACGTGCTGGAAGAAGTGGGCGAACTCGCCGTGGTAGGGCTCGGGCGGCAGGCCATGGAGGCTGGCGGCACGCTCCGAGCCGTAGAGCATGTTGCTCGGGATGTGCCAGTCCCAGGTGCCCAGGTTGGCCGATTCCAGCGCGAGGGTCAGGCGTTCCTGGCTGTCGCGCAGGGCCTGTTCCTGCTCCTGCTGCTGGGTGATGTCGCGGATCACCCCGAACACCTGGGGATGGCCGTGTTCGTCGAGCTGCGGCCGGCCGCTGATCTCCAGCCAGCGCAGGCTGCCGTCCGGCCAGCGAATGCGGTGGCGCATGGCTTCCGGAATCGGCTTGCCCTCCAGTACCCGCTGGAACAGGCGCTGGACCATGACCCGGTCTTCCTCGGGGATCAGCTCGATGTAGTCGACCCGCTGCTCCAGCGGTTGCCTGGGGTCAAGGCCGAACAGGGCCTGGGCGCCGCGCGACCAACTGACCTTGCCGCTGCCGATGTCCCAGTACCAGGCGCCCAGGTGCGCGCCAGTGAGCGCGGCGAGTAGGCGTGGGGCATCCTGCCAGGTCTTTTCGAACTCGGCGGGGTCCATGGCCGGGATGTAAGGGAAGGGCGGCTGCTTGGGAGGTCTGGACATCGCGTTTCTCGTCCGGCGCTCGGCACGACACGGCCGCCTGGTGGGAAGAGGCGTGATAGAGGCGTGCAAGCGGCTTTTTCTTATCGTTATGCCCCCACGTTAGCCGCTGATCACGCCTCAAGGCAAGCGACGGCTTTCGTCGAGCAGGGCCATGAAGGCTTTGGCCGCGTTGGACAGGGTACGTTCCTTGTGCAGGATGTAACCGAGCCGCCGCTGCAACTGGATGCCCGGCAGGGGCAGGCGTACCACCTGGTCGTCGAGCATGGTGCGTGGCAGCACGCTCCAGGCCAGGCCGATGGAGACCATCATCTTGATCGTCTCCAGGTAGTTGGTGCTCATGCCGATGTTCGGCGTCAGGCCCTGGGCGGCGAACAGGTTGTTGACGATGTGGTGGGTGAAGGTGTTGCCGCCGGGGAACACCGCCGGGTGCGGCGCCACGTCGGCCAGGGTCACGGCGCCGTTGCGCGCCAGCGGGTGTTCGGGGGCGGCGACGAAGTCCAGTGGATCGTCCCACACCGGCACCGCGTGCACCGGCTCGCGGGTCTCCGGGGCCAGGGTGATCACCGCCAGCTCGGCGCGGCCGTGGAGGATTTCCTCGTAGGCCACCTCGGAATCGAGGAACTGGATGTCCAGCGCCACCTGCGGATAGGCGCGGGTGAAGGTGCGCAGCAGGGGCGGCAGGCGGTGCAGGCCGATGTGGTGGCTGGTGGCCAGGGTCAGGCGGCCGCTGATCTCACCGTTGAGGTTGGTCAAGGCGCGGCGGGTGTCGTCCAGTACGTTGAGTATCTGGTAGGCCCGTGGCAGCAGGGCGCGGCCGGCCTCGGTCAGGCTCACTTCGCGGCCCAGGCGGTCGAACAGGCGTACACCGAGCTGCTGCTCCAGGCCGGCGATGCGCTTGCTCACGGCTGGCTGGGTCAGGTGCAGGCGCTCGGCGGCCTCGGAAAAGCTGCCGGCCTCGGCGATGGCGATGAAGGCGCTCAGGTTGGCCAGGTCCATTTCGAATTCCAATTGGTTATGCAATGGATGAAAAATATGAATTTGAGTTATTCAAAGCAAATCCTTAGCATCTCCACATCGGTAGAAGGGCTATAGATCCTTCACCTCCCGCACCGCTGATGAGGACCCTTTCGATGGCCGGCAAGACGCTCTACGACAAGCTCTGGGACATGCACGAGGTGAAGCGCCGCGACGATGGCTCGTCGCTGATCTACATCGATCGTCACATTCTCCACGAAGTGACCTCGCCCCAGGCCTTCGAGGGGCTGCGCCTGGCCGGGCGCCAGCCGTGGCGCATCGATGCCAACATCGCCACCCCGGACCACAATGTGCCGACCACCCGCGCCGAGCGCCAGGGCGGTCTGGAAGCCATCGTCGACGAGGTGTCGCGCATCCAGGTGCAGACCCTCGACGAGAACTGCGACGACTTCGGCATCCTCGAATTCAAGATGAACGACGTGCGCCAGGGCATCGTCCACGTGGTCGGCCCGGAGCAGGGCGCCACCCTGCCGGGCATGACCGTGGTCTGCGGCGACTCGCACACCTCCACCCATGGCGCCTTCGGTGCGCTGGCCCACGGCATCGGTACTTCCGAGGTCGAGCATGTGCTCGCCACCCAGTGCCTGGTGGCCAAGAAGATGAAGAACATGCAGGTGCGCGTCGAGGGCAAGCTGCCGTTCGGCGTCACCGCCAAGGACATCGTCCTCGCCGTGATCGGCAAGATCGGCACCGCCGGCGGCAACGGCCATGCCCTGGAGTTCGCCGGCAGCGCGATCCGCGACCTGTCGCTGGAAGGCCGCATGACCATCTGCAACATGTCGATCGAGGCCGGTGCCCGCGTGGGCATGGTGGCGGTGGACGAGAAGACCATCGAGTACGTCAAGGGCCGTCCATTCTCGCCGCAGGGCGAGCAGTGGGAGCAGGCCGTGGCACAGTGGCGCGAGCTGGTGTCGGATGCCGATGCGCATTTCGATACCGTGGTCGAGCTGCGGGCCGAGGACATCAAGCCGCAGGTCAGCTGGGGCACCTCGCCGGAGATGGTCCTGGCCGTCGACCAGAACGTGCCGGACCCGGCCGTCGAGGCCGATCCGGTCAAGCGCGACTCCATCGTCCGTGCTCTCAGGTACATGGGCCTGCAGGCCAACCAGCCGATCACCGATATCCAGCTGGACCGCGTATTCATCGGCTCCTGCACCAACTCGCGGATCGAGGACCTGCGCGCCGCCGCCGAAGTGGCCAAGGGCCGCAAGGTCGCTGCCACCGTCAAGCAGGCGATGGTCGTGCCGGGCTCCGGCCTGGTCAAGGCGCAGGCCGAACAGGAAGGTCTGGACAAGATCTTCATCGAGGCCGGCTTCGAATGGCGTGAGCCGGGCTGCTCCATGTGCCTGGCGATGAACCCGGACAAGCTGGGCAGCGGCGAGCATTGCGCCTCGACCTCCAACCGCAACTTCGAGGGTCGCCAGGGCGCCGGTGGGCGTACCCACCTGGTCAGCCCGGCCATGGCCGCGGCTGCGGCGGTGACCGGTCGCTTCGTCGACGTGCGCGAACTGATCCAGGCCTGAGGAGTTAGAGAGATGAAAGCCTTCACCCAACACACCGGCCTGGTCTGCCCGCTCGATCGTGCCAACGTCGACACCGATCAGATCATTCCCAAGCAGTTCCTCAAGTCGATCAAGCGCAGCGGCTTCGGCCCCAACCTGTTCGACGAGTGGCGCTACCTGGACGTGGGGCAGCCCAACCAGGACAACTCCAAGCGCCCGGTGAACCAGGACTTCGTCCTGAACTTCCCGCGCTACCAGGGCGCCAGCGTGCTGCTGGCCCGCGAGAACTTCGGCTGCGGCTCCTCCCGCGAGCACGCGCCCTGGGCGCTGGAAGAGTACGGCTTCCGTACCATCATCGCGCCGAGCTACGCCGACATCTTCTTCAACAACAGCTTCAAGAACGGCCTGCTGCCGATCATCCTGACCGACGCGGAAGTCGATGAGCTGTTCCAGCAGGCCGAGGCCACCGAGGGCTACCAGCTGACCGTCGACTTGGCGGCGCAGACCGTGACCCGTCCGGACGGCAAGCAGTACGGCTTCGAGGTCGACGCCTTCCGCAAGCACTGCCTGCTCAACGGCCTGGACGACATCGGCCTGACCCTGCAGGACCAGGAAGCGATCAAGGCCTTCGAAGGCAAACACCAGCAGAGCAGCCCGTGGCTGTTCGGCGCGATCAAATAAACGCAGCTGTAAGCCGCAAGCTTCAAGCCGCAAGCTAGGAGCGGCTTTTACTTGTGGCTTGCAGCTTGAAGCTTGTAGCTATTTCCGAAGGAAATCTTATGAAACAGATTCTGGTTCTCCCCGGCGACGGCATCGGCCCGGAAATCATGGCCGAGGCGGTCAAGGTCCTGAACCTGGCCAATGACAAGTACAGCCTGGGCTTCGAGCTGTCCTTCGACGATCTGGGCGGCGCCGCCGTGGACAAGTACGGCGTGCCGCTGGCCGACGAGACCCTGGATCGCGCCCGCGCCGCCGATGCGGTGCTGCTCGGTGCCGTCGGCGGACCGAAGTGGGACAAGATCGACCCGGCCATCCGCCCCGAGCGCGGCCTGCTGAAGATCCGCTCGCAGCTCGGCCTGTTCGGCAACCTGCGTCCGGCCATCCTCTACCCGCAGCTGGCCGAGGCTTCCAGCCTCAAGCCGGAAGTGGTCGCCGGTCTGGACATCCTCATCGTCCGCGAGCTGACCGGTGGCATCTACTTCGGCCAGCCGCGCGAGAGCAAGGTGCTGGATAACGGCGAGCGCATGGCCTACGACACCCTGCCGTACAGCGAGAGCGAGATCCGCCGCATCGCCAAGGTCGGCTTCGACATGGCCCGCGTGCGCGGCAAGAAGCTGTGCTCGGTGGACAAGGCCAACGTGCTGGCCTCCAGCCAGCTGTGGCGCGCCGTGGTCGAGGAAGTGGCCAAGGACTACCCGGACGTCGAGCTGTCGCACATGTACGTCGACAACGCCGCCATGCAGCTGGTGCGCGCGCCCAAACAGTTCGACGTGATCGTCACCGACAACATGTTCGGCGACATCCTGTCGGACGAGGCTTCCATGCTCACCGGCTCCATCGGCATGCTGCCGTCCGCTTCGCTGGACGCCAACAACAAGGGCATGTACGAGCCGTGCCACGGCTCCGCGCCGGACATCGCCGGCCAGGGCATCGCCAACCCGCTGGCGACCATCCTCTCGGTGTCGATGATGCTGCGCTACAGCTTCGGCCAGGCCGCGGCGGCCGACGCCATCGAGCTGGCCGTGAGCAAGGTGCTGGACCAGGGTCTGCGCACCGGCGACATCTGGTCCGAGGGCAAGACCCGGGTCGGTACCGCCGCCATGGGCGACGCGGTAGTCGAAGCGCTGCGTAATCTGTAATCTGTCGGGCCCGCTGCGAGCAGCGGCCCCACTTCTTCATAGGGTGTAGTCGTTATGAAACGCGTAGGTCTGATCGGTTGGCGCGGTATGGTTGGTTCCGTGCTC
Source organism: Pseudomonas sp. GD04015 (assembly GCF_029837675.1). Classification (NCBI taxonomy): domain Bacteria; kingdom Pseudomonadati; phylum Pseudomonadota; class Gammaproteobacteria; order Pseudomonadales; family Pseudomonadaceae; genus Pseudomonas; species Pseudomonas sp. GD04015. The sequence goes on from NZ_JAOEEE010000008.1 coordinate 180,829, forward strand.
ATGCAGCGCATGCTGGAAGAGCGCGACTTCGACCTGATCGAGCCGGTGTTCTTCACCACCTCCAATGTCGGCGGCCAGGGGCCGGCGATTGGCAAGGACGTCGCCCCGCTGAAGGATGCCTACAGCATCGACGAGCTGAAGACCCTCGACGTGATCCTGACCTGTCAGGGCGGCGACTACACCAGCGAAGTCTTCCCCAAGCTGCGCGAAGCCGGCTGGAACGGCTACTGGATCGACGCGGCCTCCAGCCTGCGCATGGCCGACGACTCGGTGATCGTGCTCGACCCGGTCAACCGCCGGGTGATCGACCAGTCGCTGGACGCCGGCACCAAGAACTACATCGGCGGCAACTGCACCGTCAGCCTGATGCTGATGGCCCTGGGCGGCCTGTACGAAGCCGGCCTGGTCGAGTGGATGAGCGCCATGACCTACCAGGCGGCCTCCGGCGCCGGCGCGCAGAACATGCGCGAGCTGATCAGGCAGATGGGCGCGATCAATGCCTCCGTGGCCGATGACCTGGCCGACCCGGCCAGCGCCATCCTTGACATCGACCGCAAGGTCGCCGAGACCATGCGCGGCGAGGCCTTCCCGGTGGACAACTTCGGCGTGCCGCTGGCTGGCAGCCTGATCCCCTACATCGACAAGGAGCTGCCCAACGGCCAGAGCCGCGAAGAGTGGAAGGGCCAGGCGGAGACCAACAAGATCCTCGGTCGCTTCAAGAACCCGATCCCGGTGGACGGCCTGTGCGTGCGCATCGGCGCCATGCGCTGCCACAGCCAGGCGCTGACCATCAAGCTGAACAAGGATGTGCCGATGGGCGACATCGAAGGCCTGATCAGCCAGCACAACCCCTGGGTCAAGCTGGTGCCGAACACCCGCGAAGCCAGCATCCGCGACCTCGGCCCGACCGCCGTCACCGGCACCCTGAGCGTTCCGGTCGGTCGTCTGCGCAAGCTCAACATGGGCTCGCAGTACCTCGGCGCCTTCACCGTCGGCGACCAACTGCTGTGGGGAGCGGCCGAGCCGCTGCGCCGCATGCTGCGCATCCTGCTGGAGCGCTGATAGTCGCCGTGGCGCAAAGGGCCGGTCATAGACCGGCCCTTTTCGTTTGTCCGGCGGGCCGGGTAGAGTGCCGTTCCGCTTTTCTGTTCAAGGCTTTCCGATGTCCAAGACCTTCGATATCGCCGTCATCGGCGCCACCGGCACCGTTGGCGAAACCCTGGTGCAACTGCTGGAGGAGCGCGGGTTTCCGGTCTCCACTCTGCATCTGCTGGCCGGCAACGCCTCGGCCGGACAGGCCATGGCGTTCCGCGGCAAGAACCTGCGGGTGCGGGAACTGACCGACTTCGATTTCGCCCAGGTACAGCTGGCGTTCTTCGCGGCAGGCGAGGAAGTCGCCCGGCAATACGGTGCCAGGGCGCATGCCGCCGGCTGTTCCGTGATCGACCTGAGTGGTGGCCTGGAGCAGGCGCTGCCCGTGGTGCCGGAAGCCAATGCCGAGGCGCTGGCCGGCGCGAACGCTCCTTATCTGTTGGCCAGCCCGGCGCCGGCCGCGACCGCCCTGGCCGCGGTGCTGGCGCCATTGCGCTCCGCGCTCGGCCTGCGCAGGATCACCCTGACGGCGGCCCTGGCGGTTTCCGGCCTGGGGCGCGCCGGGGTCAGCGAGCTGGCCAGGCAGACCACCGAGTTGCTCAACATGCGCCCCCTGGAGCCTCAGCTGTTCGATCGCCAGATCGCCTTCAACCTGCTGGCCCGGATCGGCGAGGAGGAGGGCGGTCATGCGCATCTGGAGCGGCGGATCGCGGCGGAGCTGAAACAGGTGCTGGCCGTCGATGGCCTGAAGGTATCCGTCACCTGCTGCGTCGCCCCGGTCTTCTTCGGCGACAGCCTGGCGGTGTACGTGCAGACGGACGAACCGGTGGACCTGGCGGCGGTGGCGCAGCGGCTGGAGCGACAGCCGGGCATCGAATTGGTGGAGAGTGGCGACTATCCGACCGTCGTGGGAGATGCGGTGGGGCAGGATGAACTGTATGTTGGTCGCCTGCGCGCCGGCCTCGACGATCCCGCGGAGCTCAATTTGTGGATTGCGTCAGATAATGTGCGAAAAGGCTCGGCGCTCAATGCTGTGCAAATTGGCGAGTTGTTGATAAAACACTATCTGTAAAAGATACTTAGCCCCAAATTTGAAGAATTATTCTAGCTTGGCAATACTGTTTTGGTAGTTTCGCTGGCGGGGAACCGGCTCAGGCGGGTGCAGGCAGCGGGCTTCAGAATCGTCTCGTTTGACGAGAAAAAAAGATAAAACAAGGGATTACGCTATGGTTCGGGTTCGCAAACTGGTGCTGGCAATCGCAGCTGCTTCCGCGCTGACCTCGGGTACGGCACATGCGCTGGGGCTAGGGGAGATCGACCTGCAGTCCTCGCTGAGCCAGCCACTGGTGGCGGAGATCGAGCTGCTGGAGGTGCGTGATCTGTCTCAGGCGGAGGTGAAACCCAGCCTCGCATCGCCGGATGAATTCAACAAGGCGGGCGTCGAGCGTCAGTATTTCCTGACCGACCTCAAATTCACGCCGATCATCAAGCCCAACGGCAGGAGCGTGATTCGCATCACCTCGACCAAGCCGGTGCGCGAGCCCTACGTCAACTTCCTGGTCGAAGTGCTGTGGCCCAATGGCCGCCTGCTGCGCGAATACACCCTGCTGCTCGACCCGCCGATGTACTCGCCTTCGCCGGTGCTGACCGCGCCGCGCCTGCCGGTGGCGGCTGCCCCCGCACCGCGTCCGCAGGCCGCCGCGCCCGTGCCGCGCCCCGTGACCCCTTCCGCCAGTGCCCCGGCTCGTCCGGCCGCTCCTCCGGCCCCTGCCGCGGCTGCCGCTCCGGTGCCGGCTGCAGCCCCCGCCGCCCGGATCGACGGTGACCAGTACAAGACCACCTCCAACGATACCCTCTGGGAAATCGCCCAGCGCAGCCGCCAGGGCGGCTCGGTGCACCAGGCCATGCTGGCCATCCAGGACCTGAACCCGGATGCGTTCCTCGGCGGCAACATCAACCGCCTGAAGAGCGGCCAGGTGCTGCGCCTGCCGACCGATGCCCAGGTCAAGAGCCGCAGCCAGTCGGAAGCCCTGGCCCAGGTCTCCGAGCAGAACAATGCCTGGCGCGAAGGGCGCAGCGTCGCAGCCAGCGGTGCTCGCCAGCTGGATGCCACCAAGCGCGATACCGCCGGTGCCGCTCCGGCCAAGGCCGATGCGAAGGACAATCTGAAACTGGTGGCCGCCGACGGCGGCAAGTCCACCGCGGGCAGCGACGCCGGAACCGGCAACAGCAAGGCGCTCAGCGACCAGCTGGCCGTTACCAAGGAAAGCCTGGACTCCAGCCGTCGCGAGAGCGAAGAACTGAAGGGGCGCCTGTCCGATCTGCAGAGCCAGTTGGACAAGGCCCAGCGCCTGATCGAACTCAAGGATAGCCAGCTGGCCAAGCTGCAGGCCGATCTGGCACAGCAGAACAATGCCGCCGCGACGCCGGCACAGCCCGTCGCTCCCGCCGTCCCGGCCCAGCCGGCGGCCGAGGCTCCGGCAGCACCGGTCGCGCCGGTCGTCGAGCCCAAACCTGCGGAAGTCCCTCCGGCCGAAGTCAAGCCGGCGGAGCCCGCACCCGCACCTGCGGATGCGAACCCGGCCGAGAAACCGGCGAGCCCGGACTTCAACTACGAGGAATCGGCCCCAAAGCCCACGCCGGCTGAGCCGGCTGCCCAGGCGCCTGCCACCCAGCCGGCCGCTCCGGCGGTTGCACCTCAGCCGGCTCCGCCCGCCAAGCCTGCCCAGGCGCCGAAGCCTGCCGCGCCGGTGGCTCAGACGCCCGCGCCGCAAAGCATGCTCGACGAAGTGCTGGGCAACCCCATGCTGCTCGGCGCCATCGGTGGCGGTGCGCTGCTGGTGCTGCTGCTGGGTCTGATGATGCTCTCCCGTCGCAACGCGATGAAGGAAGCGGAACTGCAGAACAGCCTCGCGCCGCAGGACGATAGCCCCACCTTCGCCAACGAAATGGACCTGCCGGACGACAGCTTCGCCGGTCTGGACGATACCGCCAGCGACGCCGCGTTGCGCGATCAGGCCGAAGAGCGCGTTGCGCCGCAGACCGCCGATGCACTGGGCGAGGCGGACATCTATATCGCCTACGGCAAGTTCAGTCAGGCCGCCGAGCTGCTGCACAACGCCATCAACGACGAGCCGCATCGCAGCGACCTGCGCCTGAAACTCATGGAAGTCTACGCCGAGCTGGGCGACCGTGAAGGCTTTGCCCGCCAGGAGCAGGAGCTGCGCGAGATCGGCGGCTCCGCCGGTGCCATCGATCAGCTGAAGGCCCGCTACCCGGCCATGGCGCTGGCCGCTGCCGCGGCTGCAGGTGGCGTCGCCGCTGCCGACGCGCTGGATGACTTCAGCCTGGACGATCTGACCCTGGACGAGCCAGCTGCCAAGCCTGCCGCCGCGGATGACTCCTTCGACCTGAGCCTGGACGACCTCGATGTCGCTCTCGACGAGCCGGCCGCTCCTGCTGCTCCGCTCGCCGAAACCGGCTTCGACGACCTGGAGCTGGATTCCAGCTTCGGCCTCGATGCGCCGTCCGCCCCGGCAAGCTCCACTGCCGGCAGCGACATGGACTTCGATCTCGACTTGGGTGGCGACAGCGCGAGCACCAGCGACAGCCTCTCGCTCGACGACGATCTGGCCGACTTCAGCCTGGATCTGGAGGCCGAAAGCAAGCCGTCCGTGGCCGCCGCCGAGGACGACTTCATGCTGAGCCTGGACGACGAGCCGCTGGTTTCCGAGGCGCCGGGTGCGGCGACCGATCTGGACATGCCGGCCGACTTCGACCTGTCGCTGGCCGACGAGGCGCCGGTCGCCCCGGCCGAAGACAGCTTCGCCGCGCAACTGGACGAAGTGTCCGCCGAACTGGACGACCTGAGCAGCGACCTCTCCGCCGATCTGCCGGCCGCCCAGCCGGACGCCTCCTCTACCGCAGCAGGGCTGGATGTGGACGACGATTTCGACTTCCTCTCGGGCACCGACGAAACCGCCACCAAACTGGACCTGGCGCGGGCCTACATCGACATGGGCGACAGTGAAGGCGCCCGCGACATCCTCGACGAAGTGATCGCCGAGGGCAGCGACGGCCAGCAGCAGGAAGCGCGCGAGCTGATCGCCAAACTGAGCTGATCCATGTCCGAAGCAACATCCTCAGGGGCGGCCGAAATGGCCGCCCCTGGCGTTTTCAGAATCGCCCTTGGCGTGGAATACAAGGGCACCCGCTACCGTGGCTGGCAGCGCCAGGATAATGGCGTGCCGACGGTGCAGGAGTCGCTGGAAAAGGCGCTATCCCAGGTTGCAGACGAGCCGATCGGCCTGATGTGCGCTGGGCGTACCGATGCCGGTGTGCATGCCAGCGGCCAGGTGGCCCATTTCGACACACGCGCCGAGCGTCCGCTCAAGGCCTGGGTGATGGGCGCCAACGCCAATCTGCCTGCCGATATCAGCGTGACCTGGGCCAGGGTCATGCCGGCGCATTTTCATTCCCGCTTCAAGGCCTGTGCCCGGCGCTACCGCTACGTGATCTACAACGACCATATCCGCCCAGCGCATATGGCCCAGGAGGTCACCTGGAATCACCGCCCGCTGGAGGTGGCGCGGATGCGCGAGGCGGCGCGTCTGCTGGCCGGCACCCATGACTTCACCTCGTTCCGCGCGGTGCAGTGCCAGGCCAAGTCGCCGGTGAAGACGGTGCATCACCTCGAAGTGATCGAGCATGGCCGCTTCATCGTCATCGACGTGCGCGCCAATGCCTTCCTCCATCACATGGTGCGCAATTTCGCCGGGGTGCTGATGACCATTGGCGCGGGCGAGCGCGATCCATCCTGGGTGAACGACATACTGGCGGCGCGGGACCGTCGCGCCGGCGGGATCACGGCCCATCCCTATGGCCTCTATCTGGTGCAGGTCGAATATCCCGAGGAGTTCGAGCTGCCGCAGCGCTACCTGGGGCCGCATTTCCTTTCCGCATTGCCGCAAGACTTCGGCTGAAACTGCCCCGAGGCTTTGTTACCATCCAAGTCCGTTTTTCAGAAGGTGCCAGCAGGTTGACAGCCATTCGCGTCAAAATCTGTGGAATCACCCGGGTCGAGGATGCCCTGGTCGCCGCCGCGGCCGGCGCCGATGCCATCGGGCTGGTTTTCTATGCCAGGAGCCCCCGAGCGGTCGACGTCGAGCAGGCGCGGGCGATCATCGCCGCGCTGCCGCCTTTCGTGACCACGGTCGGCCTGTTCGTCGATATGGAGCGCGCCGAACTCGAAAGGCTCCTCGCCAGCGTGCCGCTCGACCTGCTGCAATTCCATGGCGACGAGTCGCCCGAACAATGCGAAGGGTTCAACCGTCCCTATATCAAGGCCCTGCGGGTGAAGGCGGGCGACGACATCGCGGCCCGGGTGGAACGCTATCCGGGCGCCAGCGGCATATTGCTGGACACTTATGTGGAGGGTGTGCCGGGCGGAACCGGCGCCGTCTTCGACTGGTCTCTGGTGCCGCAGACGCTGAGCAAGCCGGTGATCCTCGCCGGCGGACTCCATTCCGATAACGTCGCCTCGGCGGTGGCCCGGGTGCGTCCCTATGCGGTGGATGTCAGCGGTGGAGTGGAAGCGAGCAAGGGCATCAAGGATGCGGAAAGGATCGGCGCGTTCATTCGCGCGGCGCGCGGCGGTTGATGTGACGACGGCCGGATGCCTGCCGTCCATAAGCCATTGTGCCCCTGCCGGAGGCTGGCGACAGCCGCCGACGGCCTGAATCAGACTCGCCCGGGCCGCCGAAGGCCCTGCAACAGTTACGGAGAGCAAGCATGAGCAACTGGTTGAGAGACAAGCTGATCCCTTCGATCATGCGTTCCGAGGTCAAGAAGAGCTCGGTGCCCGAAGGGCTCTGGCACAAGTGTCCGTCCTGCGATGCCGTGCTCTATCGCCCCGAGCTGGAAAAGACCCTCGACGTTTGCCCCAAGTGCAACCACCACATGCGCATCAATGCCCGCGCCCGCCTGGACCTGTTCCTCGACGAGGACGGCCGCGAGGAGCTGGGTGCCGAGCTGGAGCCGGTGGACCGCCTGAAATTCCGCGACAGCAAGAAGTACAAGGACCGTCTCGCCGGCGCGCAGAAGGAAACCGGCGAGAAGGACGCGCTCATCTCCATGAGCGGCAAGCTGCAGGGCATGCCCGTGGTGGCCTGTGCCTTCGAGTTCAGCTTCATGGGCGGCTCCATGGGCGCCATCGTCGGCGAGCGTTTCGTGCGTGCCGCCAACGTCGCCCTGGAGCAGCGTTGTCCGCTGGTGTGCTTCGCCGCCTCGGGTGGTGCGCGCATGCAGGAGGCGCTGATCTCCCTGATGCAGATGGCCAAGACCAGCGCCGTGCTGGCGCGCCTGCGCGAGGAGGGGATTCCTTTCATCTCGGTGCTGACCGACCCGGTCTACGGCGGTGTTTCCGCCAGCCTGGCCATGCTCGGTGACGTGATCGTCGCCGAGCCGCGTGCGCTGATCGGTTTCGCCGGCCCGCGGGTGATCGAGCAGACCGTGCGCGAGAAACTGCCGGAAGGCTTCCAGCGCAGCGAATTCCTGCTGGAACATGGCGCCATCGACATGATCATCCACCGCAACGAGCTGCGTCCGCGCCTGGCGCGCCTGCTGGCGCAGCTGCAGCACCTGCCGACCCCGTCTTCGATCCCGGTCGCGGCTCCGGTCTCGGCCAGCGCATGAGTCGATCCCTCGCCGACTGGCTGAGCTACCTGGAGCAACTGCACCCCAGCGCCATCGACATGGGGCTGGAGCGCTCGCACGAGGTGGCTCGCCGGCTTGGCCTGGGCAAACCGGCGCCGCTGGTGATCACGGTCACCGGTACCAACGGCAAGGGGTCCACCTGCGCCTTCGTGGCTTCCCTGCTGCGCGAGCAGGGGCTCAGGGTCGGTGTCTACAGCTCCCCCCATCTGCTGCGCTACAACGAGCGCGTCCAGCTCGAAGGCCGTGATGCCTCCGACGAGGAGCTGTGCGAGGCGTTCGCCGCGGTCGAAGCCGGGCGTGGCGAGATTTCCCTGACCTATTTCGAGATGGGCACCCTGGCGGCCTTCTGGCTGTTCGAGCGCGCCGCGCTGGATGCGGTGGTGCTGGAGGTCGGCCTGGGCGGTCGGCTGGACGCGGTCAACCTGGTCGATGCCGACCTGGCGCTGGTCACCAGCATCGGCCTCGATCATGCCGACTGGCTCGGCGATACCCGCGAATCGGTGGCCTTCGAGAAGGCTGGCATCCTGCGCCAGGACAAGCCCGCCCTGTGCGGCGATCTCGACCCGCCGCTGCCGCTGCTGCAGAAGGTCGCCGAGCTGGATTGCCCGCTGTTCCTGCGTGGGCGCGACTACGACCTGGCCGTGCGTGGCGATGGCTGGGACTGGCGAGGGCTCACGGCGACCGGCCAGGTGCTGGAGCTGCATGGCCTGCCGCTGCTCGACCTGCCCATGGAGAACGCGGCCCTGGCCCTGCAGGCCTATGCGGCGCTCGGCCTGGCCTGGCAGCCGGAGCGTCTGGCCGCGGTGTTGCAGCGTACCCGGGTGACCGGTCGCCTGGATGTGCGGCGGCTGAACTGGCAGGGCAAGGCGCTGACGCTGCTGCTGGACGTCGGACACAATCCCCACGCCGCCGAGTACCTGGCGTCGCGGCTGGCGGCACGCCCGCTGCAAGGGCAGCGTCTCGCGGTGTTCGGCCTGCTGACCGACAAGGATCTGGGCGGCGTGCTGGCGCCGCTGCAGCTGGAAGTGCAGGACTGGGCGGTGGCGCCGCTGGACAGCCCGCGTTCGCGTCCGGCTGGCGAACTCGAGGCGGCGCTGCGCAACCTGGGCGCGGAGGTGCATGCCTGCGCCTGCGTGGCAGAGGCTTTGCTGGTACAGTGTGGCCGGGCGAACGAGGGTGACGAGATCCTCGTGTTCGGATCTTTCTATTGCGTGGCCGAGGCCCTGGAGTGGCTCGGCCAACAGGCGGAGGCAAGCGATGGCAGTGCTGGATAAGGGGCTCAAGCAGCGTATCGTCGGCGCACTGGTGCTGGTGGCTCTTGCGGTGATCTTCCTGCCCATGCTGTTTTCCCGTGAAGACGAGATGCGCCAGGTCACGGTGAACGCGCCGGCGATGCCGGAAAGACCGGCCATGCCCGAGGTGGCGATGGACCCGGTGGTGGTGCCTGAGCCGGTGCCTGAGGACGAGGTGCCGCCGGTGGAGCCGGTGCCGCAGTCGCCCAGCGAGCCGATCACCGCGCTGCCGAGCCAGCCCGTCGCCGAGCCCAAGCCCCAGCCTCAGGCCCAACCGCAGCAGCCCGCGGCCACCCCGGCGCCGGCGCAAGCCCAGGCTCCGGCGGCGCAGAAACCGGCCAGCGGCCTGGATGCCAGCAACCTGCCGGTCAGCTGGTCGGTGCAGCTGGCCAGCCTGTCCAGCCGCGCCGGTGCCGAGAAGCTGCAGCAGACCCTGCGCAGCGGCGGCTACAACGCCTATATCCGCACCTTCGACGGGATGAACCGGGTGTTCGTCGGCCCCGTCATCGAGCGCGCCGAGGCCGATCGCCTGCGCGACCAGCTCAACCGCCAGCAGAATCTCAAGGGTTTCGTGGTGCGCTTCCAGCCGGAAAAAGGCTGACCGGCGCCATCGCGGCATGCCGGCCCGGCTTACCGGGCCGGGCTCGCTCTGCTAGAATTCGCCGCCTTTCCCGTCTGTAGGCAGCAACGTGGCATTCACTTGGGTCGATTGGGCGATCATCGCCGTCATCGCCATTTCCAGTTTGATCAGCCTGCGCCGCGGCTTCTTCAAGGAAGCCCTGTCACTGCTGACCTGGATCGTCGCCGGCGTGGTCGCCTGGATGTTCGGCGGCGCCCTGTCGCAGCACCTGACGGATTTCGTCGAGACGCCGTCGATGCGCGTCATCGCGGCCTGCGCCATTCTCTTCGTGCTGACCCTGCTGGTCGGCGCGCTGATCAATTTCCTCATCGGTGAGCTGATCCGGGTGACCGGCCTGTCGGGCACCGATCGTTTTCTCGGCATGGTCTTCGGCGCGGCGCGCGGGGCCCTGCTGGTAGTGGTACTGGTGGGGCTGGCAAGCCTGGCGCCGGTGCAACAGGATCAGTGGTGGCAGCAGTCGACCCTGCTGCCGCATTTTCTGATGGTGGCGGACTGGTCGAAGAACCTCATCCTGAGCCTGACCAGTCAGTGGCTCGTCAGCGGCATCACGGATACGCCCGAGCTGCCGTTCAAGGAGGCGTTCTCGCAGCCTAAACTGCCTGAGAGCCTGTAGTTTTCCGATTCACAACACAGAGGTTGCGTCACATGTGCGGCATCGTCGGTATCGTCGGTAAGTCCAACGTCAATCAGTCCCTGTACGACGCGCTTACCGTGCTCCAGCATCGCGGCCAGGACGCTGCCGGCATCGTCACCAGCCACGACGGACGACTGTTCCTGCGCAAGGACAACGGCCTGGTGCGCGATGTCTTCCAGCAGCGCCACATGCAGCGCCTGGTGGGCAACGTCGGCATCGGCCACGTGCGCTATCCCACCGCCGGCAGCTCCAGTTCCGCCGAGGCGCAGCCGTTCTACGTCAACTCGCCCTACGGCATCACTCTGGCGCACAACGGCAACCTGACCAACGTCGAGCAGCTGTCGCGCGAGATCTACGAATCCGACCTGCGCCACGTGAACACCAATTCCGACTCGGAAGTGCTGCTCAACGTGTTCGCCCACGAGCTGGCGGTGCGCGGCAAGCTGCAACCCACCGAGGAAGACGTGTTCGCCGCCGTCGCCGGCGTGCATGCCCGCTGCCGTGGCGGCTACGCGGTGGTGGCGATGATCACCGGCTACGGCGTGGTCGGCTTCCGCGACCCGCACGCGATCCGCCCGATCGTGTTCGGCCAGCGCCACACCGACGAGGGCGTGGAATACATGATCGCCTCCGAGAGCGTGGCCCTCGACGTGCTCGGCTTTAGCCTGATCCGCGACCTCGCCCCGGGCGAGGCGGTGTACATCACCGAGGACGGCAAGCTGCACACCCGTCAGTGCGCGGAGAACCCGCAGTACTCGCCGTGCATCTTCGAGCACGTCTATCTGGCCCGCCCTGACTCGCTGATGGACGGCGTGTCGGTGTACAAGGCGCGCCTGCGCATGGGCGAGAAGCTGGCCGAGAAGATCCAGCGCGAGCGCCCGGGCCACGACATCGACGTGGTCATCCCGATCCCGGACACCAGCCGTACCTCCGCCCTGGAGCTGGCCAACCACCTGGGCGTGAAGTTCCGCGAGGGCTTCGTCAAGAACCGCTACATTGGCCGCACCTTCATCATGCCGGGCCAGGCGGCGCGCAAGAAGTCGGTGCGCCAGAAGCTCAATGCCATCGAACTGGAGTTCCGCGGCAAGAACGTGATGCTGGTGGACGACTCCATCGTCCGCGGCACCACCTGCAAGCAGATCATCCAGATGGCCCGCGAGGCCGGCGCCAAGAACGTCTACTTCTGCTCGGCGGCCCCGGCGGTGCGCTACCCGAACGTGTACGGCATCGACATGCCGAGCGCCCACGAGCTGATCGCCCATGGTCGCAGCACCGAGGAAGTGGCCGAGCTGATCGGCGCCGACTGGCTGATCTATCAGGACCTCGACGACCTGAAAGAGGCCGTCGGCGGCGGCAAGATCAAGATCGAGCATTTCGACTGTGCGGTGTTCGACGGCCAGTACGTTACCGGCGACGTCAACGAGCACTACCTGAACAAGATCGAGCAGGCGCGCAACGACGCGGCCAAGGCGGGCGGCCCGGCTGTCAGCGCCATCATCGATCTGCACAGCGACTGATGCCGGGGCGGCCCTTGGCCCGGAGGCGATCCGGGGGAGGGCGGCGCGGGATTCCCGGAGCGCATCCGGGCCACGTTTTTCATGAGGTAGCGATATGACGCAGGAATGGGATGCCGGTCGCCTGGACAGCGATCTCGTAGGCGTCGGCTTCGACACCCTGGCGGTGCGCGCCGGCCAGCACCGTTCGCCGGAGGGCGAGCACGGCGAGGCCATGTTCCTCACCTCCAGCTACGTGTTCCGCAGCGCCGCCGACGCCGCCGCGCGCTTCGCCGGAGAGGTGCCGGGCAACGTCTACTCGCGCTACACCAACCCCACCGTGCGTGCCTTCGAGGAGCGCATCGCCGCGCTGGAAGGCGCCGAGCAGGCGGTGGCCACCGCCTCGGGCATGGCCGCGATCCTGGCGATCGTGATGAGCCAGTGCAGCGCCGGCGACCACGTGCTGGTGTCGCGCAGCGTGTTCGGCTCGACCATCAGTCTGTTCGAGAAGTACCTGAAGCGCTTCGGCATCGAAGTGGACTATCCACCGCTGGCCGACCTGGCTGCGTGGGAAGTGGCGTTCAAGTCGAACACCAAGTTGCTGTTCGTCGAGTCGCCGTCCAACCCGCTGGCCGAACTGGTCGACATCGCCGCCCTGGCCGAGATCGCCCATGCCCGCAAGGCGCTGCTGGTGGTAGACAACTGCTTCTGCACGCCGGCACTGCAGCAGCCGCTGAAGCTAGGCGCGGACATCGTCATGCACTCGGCGACCAAGTACATCGACGGCCAGGGCCGCGGCCTGGGCGGTGTGGTGGTCGGGCGCAAGGCCGAGATGGAGGCGGTCGTGGGCTTCCTGCGCACGGCCGGCCCGACCCTCAGCCCGTTCAATGCCTGGATGTTCCTCAAGGGCCTGGAGACCCTGCGCGTGCGTATGCAGGCCCAAAGCGCCAGTGCCCTGGAACTGGCCCGCTGGCTGGAGACCCAGCCGGGCATCGAGCGGGTCTACTACGCCGGCCTGCCGAGCCATCCGCAGCACGAGCTGGCCAAACGTCAGCAGAGTGCCTTCGGCGCGGTGGTGAGCTTCGAGGTCAAGGGCGGCAAGGAAGCGGCGTGGCGTTTCATCGACGCCACCCGGGTGATCTCGATCACCACCAACCTGGGCGACACCAAGACCACCATCGCCCATCCGGCGACCACCTCCCACGGTCGCCTGTCGCCGCAGGAGCGGGCCAATGCCGGCATCCGCGACAACCTGATCCGCGTCGCCGTGGGCCTGGAAGACGTGGCGGACCTCAAGGCCGATCTGGCTCGCGGACTGGCCGCGCTGTGATCGCCTGCTCAAGTACCTGGGCGCGAGTCCGGGCCTTGTTTCTGCCCGGCGGAAGCCTGTTTCAGGCGCCCTGTACGTAGATACCGCCCTCGTGATTGGCCGCAATGGCAATCTTGCCGGGGACTATGCAGACGAAACCTTCGAACAGCACGTCGTAGTTCCACCGGCCATCGGGAAACACATCCCTGAGCGGCATGGCGGCAAGCCCGGGGTTGCGGCTATGGCCGCAGCGCAGGACCAGAACGCGGGTATCCAGGTGATGGGACAGCGGCGGTCTGTTCAGCAGGGTGGCGATGGGTTCGTTCGGATAGGCATCGCAAGAGCGGCTCAGCGGCCAGCCGTCCAGGGGCGAGAGCTTGTTCCACCGGGCCGGCGGAAGGCTGAAGAGATAGGACCACCTTTGCGCCTTGCCCGGGGCGATGGCCGCGAACATGGCTTCGATGGCGGCGCTGTCTTCGCTGCTGGGCTGCATCCCGCGGGCTCTGCCGTCAATCGTCGTCGCGCAGGTCGATGGCGCCGGCCCCCGGCTTGTCGAACAGGCGCTCGGCGTCGCCCGGCAGCAGGTTCCTGCCGCCGTCGTTGCCGTCCAGCACGCTGATGTCGCGGTACTTCTTGCCCGACAGGCTGGCCATGCCCGCACGGTCGCGGATCACGGTCGGGCGCAGGAACACCATCAGGTTGCGCTTGATGTGGGTGTCCTTGGTCGAGCGGAACAGGCGGCCGAGCAGGGGGATGTCGCCCAGCAGCGGCACCTTGGAGTCGGTGCTGGTGACGTCGTCCTGGATCAGCCCGCCGAGCACGATGACCTGGCCATCGTCGGCGAGGATCACGCTCTTGATCGAGCGCTTGTTGGTCACCAGATCCACCGCCTGGGCGTTGACGCCGGTGCTGGGGGCGATGGAGGAGATTTCCTGTTCCACTTCCAGGCGCAGGGTGGCGCCGTCGTTGATGTGCGGGGTGACCTTGAGGGTCACGCCGATGTCCTTGCGGTCGATGGTGGTGAAGGGGTTGTTCGCCCCGGAGGCGTCGGTGGTGTAGGAGCCGGTCTGGAACGGCACGTTCTGGCCCACCAGGATTTCCGCCTGCTGGTTGTCCAGGGTCAGCAGGCTCGGGGTCGACAGCAGGTTGCTCTTGCTGTTGGAAGAGAGGGCGGTGATCAGCGCGCCGAAGCTGTCCGTGCCGATGCCGATGATGGCGCCGTCCGGCAGGCTGAGGTTGTCGGGAATCTCGTTGTCCTGCATGGCGCGCAGCACCGTGCCCACGGAGAGGCCGGTATTGCCGAAGCTGACCCCGCCCGCGCCGCCGGTCTTGCCGCGGGCGTCGACCGCCCACTGCACGCCGAGGGCGTCGCTGATGTCGCCGGAAATCTCGACGATGGCCGCCTCGACCATCACCTGGGCGCGCGGCACGTCGAGGTTGCGCACGATGTCTTCCAGGGTCGCCACCGTGTCCGGGTCGGCCAGCAGGACCAGGGCGTTGAGGCTCTCGTCGGCGCGGATCAGGATGTTCTGCGGCTTGCTCTTGGTGGTGTCCGCGCCACCTTCCTGGTTCTTCAGGCCTTCGGAGATGTCGCCCAGGGTCTCGGCCAGGCTCTTGGCATCGCTGTGGCGCAGGCGGATCACCCGTGCGTTGGCCGAGCGGGTGCTGGGGATGTCCAGCGAGCGGGCGAGGTTGGCCAGGCGCTGGCGGGCAGCGGGCGGGCCGAGCAGGATCAGGCGGTTGGTGCGGGCGTCGGCGATGACCCGGGTGCCCGAGCCGTCCTTGCGTTCGTTGCGCATCACGCTGTTGTTCAGCACTTCGGCGGCGTCCAGCACCCAGGCGTGCTGCAGGTTGATCACGTTGTAGTCGCCGCCGCCCTGGGCGTCGAGCTGGTTGATCAGCTCGCGGATGCGCTCGATGTTGGCGCGCCGGTCGCTGATGATCAGCGCGTTGGAGGCGGCCACGGCGGCCAGGTGGCCGTTCTGCGGCACCAGCGGGCGGATCAGCGGGATCAGCTCGTTGACAGAGGTGTGCTGCACCTGGATCAGCTCGGTGAGCACGTCGTCCGGCGCACGGCGGCCGCTGTTGGCGCCGCTGCGGGCCTCGGTGATCGGCACGATGCGCGCTTGCTCGCCCTGGGTCAGCACGCTGAAGCCGTGGGTGCTCATCACCGAGAGGAACAGCTGGTAGACCTCTTCCAGGCCCAGCGGAGTCTTGGAGATGACCGAGACCTGGCCCTTGACCCGCGGGTCGACGACGAAGGTCTCGCCGGAGATTTCCGCCACCTGGTCGATGAAGTCGCGGATGTCGGCGTCCTTCATGTTGATGGTCCAGGTTTCCGCACCCTGGGTGGCGGCCGCCGGCTCGGCCGCGAAGGCCGGCGGCAACGCGGTGCCGAAGCAGCCCGCGGTCAGCAGAAGGACGAGGGGCAGGTGCTTCCGCGACAGGAATTTGGAGTCGATCATGGGTTCTATTCGGCTTCCGGGGTTTCGGGTTGCGGCACTTCTTCGCCGCCTTCCATGCGTTGTTGAAGTTGCTGGATGCGTTGCTGCAGGGCCTGGACGTCCTCGTCCTGCAACTGCTCCAGCTGTTGGGCGGTGGGTTCCTGCGGCGCGTACGGCGAGGGCGCGGCGGAGTAGGGCGTCAGCGAGGGCGAGCGCACGGCGGGGAAGCGCAGGCTTTCCTCGCTGCCGCCGCGGTCGAGCACCACACGGTCCTGATGCACCGCCTGCAGCCGGGTGCTGGCGTTGACCTCGTCGCCCACCGCGATGCGCTTGGGCTTGTCGCCGGCCACCTGGATCACGGCGGCCGAGCGCTTGGGGTCCGGGTTGACGAAGCTGGCCAGCAGGGTCATCTGCTGCTTGGTGGGTGGCGCGTGCTGGTCGCCGGCCTGCCGCGCGGGCACGCCGAACAGGTTCTGCAGCCGCTGGCTGGACACCTGCCGCGGCTGGTCGGCAACGGAGGGGGCCGGCGTGCCGGCGGGTGCCTCGCTGCGCAGCAGGCGCAGGTAGTCGACGCTCTGTTTGCTCAGGCTCAGGGTGATGAGCAGCACGACGAGCAGGCAGGTGAGAGTCACCCCATGGCGCTGCAGCCAGGCGGGAGGGCGAATGCTGGTAGCGCTCAAGACATGAATCCCCCGGTCTTCTTCTTATTCCGGCGTGCAAGCTCTGAGCGGCTCGCATCGCATCGGCCCGTACTCTGCGGGCGCCGCCAACCATACCGCAAGTCTTCCATGCGTGGCGCGCCTGTCTGATCCATCTGCACGCCGCTTGTCGTTACCGTGCGTCGTGTCGCAGTCGGAAGCGTGAAACGTTTCGAAACTTCCTCGGAACGAGTCGCTATCATCGGCCTCCACATGCTTCCCGTTCAACAATAAAAATAAGCCTGACGGATCGCTGCAATGGATGATCGCAAGACGACTACCCCGGCAGTCGCGGGTTTTGCCCGTGAAGAACTGCTGGAACTGCTCAACCACTGCGAGCAGTTTCCGCTGACCGTGCTGCTCGCGCCCGCCGGTTCCGGCAAGTCGACGCTGCTGGCCCAGTGGCAGGCGGGCAGGCTCACGCGCAGTGTGGTGCATTTTCCACTGCAGGCGCGTGACAACGAGCCGGTGCGCTTCTTCCGTCACCTCGCCGAGGGCATCCGCGCCCGGGTGGAGGACTTCGACGTATCCTGGTTCAACCCCTTCGCCGCCGAGATGTACCAGGCGCCGGAAGTGGTGGGCGAGTACCTGGCGGATGCACTGAACCGCATCGACGGCGGCCTCTATATCGTCCTGGATGACTTCCAGTTCATCGGCCAGCCGACCATCCTCGAGGTGCTGTCGGCCATGCTCGAACGGCTGACGGCTACCACCCGGGTGATCCTCTCCAGCCGCAACCACCCCGGTTTCTCGCTCAGCCGCCTGAAGCTGGAGAACAAGCTGCTGTGCATCGACCAGCACGACATGCGCCTGTCGCCGGTGCAGATCCAGCAGCTCAACGCCCACCTGGGCGGGCCCGACCTCAGCCCGGCCTACGTCGACAGCCTGATGGCGATGACCGAGGGCTGGATGGCCGGAGTGAAGGTGGCCCTGCTGGCCTATGCGCGCTTCGGCACCGTGGCGCTGGAGCGCTTCAACGGCAGCCAGCCGGAGATCGTCGACTACTTCGGCCACGTGGTGCTCAAGCGCCTGTCGCCGCAGATGCACGACTTCCTGCTCAGCTGCGCGATCTTCGAGCGTTTCGACGGCGAACTCTGCGACAAGGTCTTCGAGCGCACCGGCTCGGCGCTGCTGTTGGAGGAGCTGGCCGCCCGCGAGCTGTTCCTGCTGCCGGTCGACCAGTATCCCGGCTACTACCGCTACCACGCGCTGCTGCACGACTTCCTGGCCAAGCGCCTGGCGATGTACCAGCCGCAGCAGGTGGCCGTGCTGCACCGCCGCGCGGCGCTGCACTTCAGCCAGCGCGGCGATCTGGAGCAAGCCCTGCAGCACGCCCAGCGCAGCGACGACCGGGCACTGTTCCGCAACCTGCTGGAGGAGGCCTGCGAACAGTGGGTGCACAGTGGCCACTTCGCCGAGGTGCTGAAGTGGCTGGAGCCGCTCAGCGAGGCCGGCCTGCGCGACCAGCCACGCCTGCTGGTACCGATGATCCTATCGCTGACCCTGTCGCGGCGCTTCCACCAGGCGCGCTACTGCCTGGATGAACTGGCGCTGCCCCAGGGCGACCGGCCGGGTCTGGACGCGCCGACCCGGCAGTTGCTCGCGCTCAACCTCGAACTGTTCCAGTACGACCTGGCCTTCGACCCCGGCGAGCGCTGGTCGGAGCTGCTGGCGCCGGGCATCGCCTCGGACATCCGCGCCCTGGCCCTGACCATCCTCGCCTACCACCACCTGATGCACGGGCGCCTGGAGCAGTCGATCCAGATGGCGCTGGAGTCCAAGGCGCTGCTGGCGCGCACCGGCCAGCTGTTCCTGGAGAGCTACGCCGACCTGATCATCGCCCTGTGCAACCGCAACGCCGGGCGCGCCACCAGCGCGCGCAAGGACGTCTGTCACGACTACCAGCGCACCGAGCGCTCGTCGCCGGCCTGGCTCAACCGGGCCACCGCCATGGTGGTGGCGCTGTACGAGCAGAATCAGCTGGCGGCGGCCCAGCAGTTGTGCGAGGACCTGATGGCGATGGTCACCTCGTCGTCGGCCACCGAGACCATCGCCACCGTGCACATCACCCTGTCGCGGCTGCTCTACCGGCGCCAGTCCCAGGGCCGCGCGGGGCGCCTGCTCGAACAGCTGTCGCGGATACTCCAGCTGGGCAACTACGAGCGCTTCGCCAGCCAGGCGGCGCAGGAAAGCATGCGCCAGGCCTACCTGGACGGCCGCCCGGCGGCGCTGGACGCGCTGGCCCAGCGGCTGGGCATCGAGGAGCGGCTGGCGGCCGGCGAGTGGGAGCGGGTGCGGCCGTACGACGAGTGCTGGGAGCGCTACGGCCTGGCCGCCGTCTACTGGCTGGTGATGCGCGGCGCCCAGCCGCGCGCCTGCCGCATCCTCAAGGTGCTGGCGCAATCGCTGCAGCAGAGCGAGATGAAGGCGCGGGCGCTGGTGGTGGAGGCCAATCTGCTGGTGCTGAGCGCGCCGCAGCAGAGCCCGGAACAGCAGATCAAGGCGCTGCTGGCGCTGGTCGAGCGCTTCGGCATCGTCAACATCAATCGCTCGGTGTTCGACGAGGCGCCGGGCTTCGCCGAGGCGGTGTTCGGCCTGCTGCGCTCCGGCCAGCTTCAGGTGCCGGAGGCCTACAGCGAGGCCTATGCCGAGTTTCTCCTGGCCGAGAGCCAGGCGCCCTCGGCGGCGCTGCCGGACCTGGTGAGCCTGCTCACCGACAAGGAGGCGGAGATCTTCGCCTGCCTGCTCAAGGGCCTGTCCAACACCGAGATCAGCGCCAGCACCGGCATCGCCCTGTCCACCACCAAGTGGCACCTGAAGAACATCTACTCGAAGCTCAACCTCTCCGGCCGCACCGAGGCCATCCTCGCCATGCAGCAGCGCGGCGCCTGACCGGGTACCTGAGCAGATACCCGACCTGGCACCGACCGACGGTAGCTCCCTTTTCCCCTTTCCCCTCCCACAGGAGGGGGGAGGGCGAGCGGCGAATCCCTAATCTCCCGCCAGCCGGAAACGCCGGCTTCCAACCGTAATTAGTACAAGAATAATCGGGAGATACGCCATGTCCGTCTGGGTCACGTGGCCGAGCTTGGTCAAGTTCGGTACCTTGGGCATCTATGCAGGTCTGATCACCCTCGCGCTGGAGCGCGATGCGCTGTTCAAGAACAACCTGTTCGATGTCGACAACCTGCCTGCCGCCAACGCCACCATCACCTGCGATGCGCGCAGCCAGGTGGCCCGCACCGAGGATGGCACCTGCAACATCCTCTCCAACCCCGCCGAGGGCTCGGTCTACCGTCGCTTCGGCCGCAACGTCAATCCGAACGTCACCCACGGCGAGACCGAGGCCGACACCCTGCTCAGCCCCAACCCGCGCGAAGTCAGTAACGTGCTGATGTCCCGCGGCGAGTTCAAGCCGGCGCCCAGCCTCAACTTCATCGCCGCCTCGTGGATCCAGTTCATGGTCCATGACTGGGTGGAGCACGGCCCCAACGCCGAGGCCAACCCGATCCAGATCCCGCTGCCGGCCGGCGACGTGCTCGGCTCCGGCACCATGTCCGTGCGCCGCACCCAGGCCGACCCGACCCGCACCGCGGCGGAAGCCGGCAAGCCGGCCGCCTACCGCAACCACAACACCCACTGGTGGGACGGCTCGCAGCTGTACGGCAGCGACAAGGCCACCAACGACAAGGTGCGCGCCTTCGTCGACGGCAAGCTGAAGATCAACGCCGACGGCACCCTGCCGACCGAGCTGATCAGCGGCAAGCCGATCACCGGCTTCAACGAGAACTGGTGGGTCGGCCTGAGCATGCTGCACCAGCTGTTCACCAAGGAGCACAACGCCGTCGCGGCCATGCTCAAGCAGAAGTACCCGGACAAGGACGACCAGTGGCTGTACGACCGCGCGCGTCTGGTCACCTCGGCGCTGATGGCCAAGATCCATACCGTGGAGTGGACCCCGGCGGTGATCGCCAACCCGGTCACCGAGCGCGCCATGTACGCCAACTGGTGGGGCCTGCTGGGCTCCGGACCGAACCGCGACAAGTACCAGGACGAGGCGCGCATGCTGCAGGCCGACCTGGCCAGCTCCAACTCCTTCGTCCTGCGCATCCTCGGTATCGACGGCAGCGGGGCTGGTAGCTCGGCAATCGACCACGCCCTGGCCGGTATCGTCGGCTCTACCAACCCCAACAACTACGGCGTGCCTTACACGCTGACCGAGGAGTTCGTCGCGGTGTACCGCATGCACCCGCTGATGCGTGACAAGGTCGACGTCTATGACATCGGCTCCAACGTCATCTCGCGCTCGGTGCAGCTGCAGAACACTCGTGACCGCGACGCCGAGAACCTGCTGAACGGCGAGCACCCGGAGCGTATGTGGTATTCCTTCGGTATCACCAACCCGGGTTCGCTGACCCTCAATAACTACCCGAACTTCCTGCGCAATCTCTCGATTCCGCTGGTCGGCAACATCGACCTGGCAACCATCGACGTATTGCGTGATCGCGAGCGTGGCGTGCCGCGCTACAACGAATTCCGTCGCGAGATCGGCCTCAACCCGATCACCAAGTTCGAGGACCTGACCAAGGACCCGGCCACCCTGGCCAACCTCAAGCGCGTGTACGGCAACGACATCGAGAAGATCGACACCCTGGTCGGCATGCTGGCCGAGACCGTGCGTCCGGACGGCTTCGCCTTCGGCGAGACGGCCTTCCAGATCTTCATCATGAACGCCTCGCGCCGCCTGATGACCGACCGCTTCTACACCAAGGACTACCGCCCGGAGATCTACACCCCCGAAGGCCTGGCCTGGGTCGAGAACACCACCATGGTCGACGTGATCCGCCGTCACAACCCGCAGCTGGAAAGCAGCCTGGTGGGCGTGCAGAACGCGTTCAAACCCTGGGGCCTGAACATCCCGGCCGACTACGAGACCTGGCCGGCCAAGGCCAAGCAGGACAATCTGTGGGTCAACGGCGCCATGCGTACCCAGTACGCCGAAGGCCAGCTGCCGGCCATCCCGCCGGTCAACGTCGGCGGCCTGATCAGCTCGGTGCTGTGGAAGAAGGTGCAGACCAAGTCCGACGTGGCGCCGGCCGGCTACGAGAAGGCCATGCACCCCAACGGCGTGATGGCCAAGGTGAAGTTCACCGCCGTGGCCGGGCATCCCTACACCGGCCTGTTCCAGGGCGCGGAGAACGGCCTGCTGCGCCTGTCGGTGGCCGGTGATCCAGCGAAGAACGGCTTCCAGCCGGGCCTGGCGTGGAAGGCCTTCGTCGACGGCAAGCCGTCGCAGAACGTGTCGGCGCTCTACACCCTCAGCGGTCAGGGCAGCAACCACAACTTCTTCGCCAACGAGCTTTCCCAGTTCGTCCTGCCGGAGACCAACGACACCCTGGGCACCACGCTGCTGTTCTCGCTGGTCAGCCTGAAGCCGACCCTGCTGCGGGTCGACGACATGGCCGAAGTGACCCAGACCGGCCAGGCGGTATCCTCGGTCAAGTCGCCGACGCAGATCTACTTCGTGCCGAAGCCAGAACTGCGCAACGTGTTCTCCACCTCGGCCCACGATTTCCGCAACGATCTCGTGACCCTGGCCTCCGGCACCAAGCTGTACGACGTCTACGCGACCTCGATGGAGATCAAGACCTCGATCCTGCCGTCCACCAACCGCAGCTACGCCCAGCAGCGTCGCAACAGCGCGGTGAAGATCGGCGAGATGGAGCTGACCTCGCCCTTCATCGCCTCGTCCTTCGGTGACAACGGTGTGTTCTTCAAGCACCAGCGCAGCGAAGACAAGTAAGCTCCACCGCTAGACGAGAACCCCGGCAACCGCCGGGGTTCTTCGTTTGTGGCCCGCTAAATCCGCCTCCGGTGTAGGGTGCGCCGTGCGCACCGGCAAGCCCCTGTATGGCCGGCACACGCTACCTCGGCCATCGCCATGAATTTCTCCACATTGCGGATTCCGACCCTCGGCCATAACAATTCCCCGCTAACGTGGTCGCTTCATTGTCCGGGCGTGCGAAATCTGCACTGCAGATTCCCTTGAAATCCGTTAACTTGGCGCCTCGGACGTGCCGTCAGAACGACAACAAGAACAACAGCGAAATGGATTTTCTGTTCCAGGAACGTGCCCGCAGATGTCTACCGATACCCATGCCGCTCTAGCGGCCCCGGCAGAACCGGCCCTGCGCCCGCTGCCATTCGCCTTCGCCAAGCGCCACGGCGTGCTGCTGCGCGAGCCATTCGGCCTCGCCCAACTGCAGGTGCGTCGCGGCGCCAGTCTGACCGCTGTGCAGGAAGCCCAGCGCTTCGCCGGCCGGGTGCTGCCGCTGCAGTGGCTGGAACCCGAGGCCTTCGAGCAGGAGCTGAGCCTGGCCTACCAGCGCGATTCCTCCGAGGTGCGGCAGATGGCCGAGGGCCTCGGCGCCGAACTGGACCTGGCCAGCCTGGCCGAACTCACCCCCGAATCCGGCGACCTGCTGGAGCAGGAGGATGACGCGCCGATCATCCGCCTGATCAACGCCATTCTCAGCGAGGCGATCAAGGCCGGCGCCTCCGACATCCACCTGGAAACCTTCGAGAAACGCCTGGTCGTGCGCTTCCGCGTCGACGGCATCCTGCGCGAAGTGATCGAGCCGCGCCGCGAACTGGCTGCGCTGCTGGTGTCGCGGGTCAAGGTCATGGCGCGCCTGGACATCGCCGAGAAGCGCGTGCCGCAGGACGGGCGCATCTCGCTCAAGGTCGGCGGCCGCGAAGTCGATATCCGCGTCTCGACCCTGCCGTCGGCCAACGGCGAGCGGGTGGTGCTGCGCCTGCTGGACAAACAGGCCGGGCGCCTGTCGCTGCAGCACCTGGGCATGAGCGAGCGCGACCGCCGCCTGCTCGACGACAACCTGCGCAAGCCCCACGGCATCATCCTGGTCACCGGGCCGACCGGCTCGGGCAAGACCACCACCCTGTACGCTGGGCTGGTCACCCTCAACGACCGCTCGCGCAACATCCTCACGGTGGAAGACCCCATCGAGTACTACCTGGAAGGCATCGGCCAGACCCAGGTCAACCCGCGCGTGGACATGACCTTCGCCCGCGGCCTGCGCGCCATCCTGCGCCAGGACCCGGACGTGGTGATGGTCGGTGAGATCCGCGACCAGGAGACCGCCGACATCGCGGTACAGGCCTCGCTGACCGGCCACCTGGTGCTGTCGACCCTGCACACCAACAGCGCCGTGGGCGCGGTCACCCGCCTGGTGGACATGGGCGTCGAACCCTTCCTGCTGTCCTCGTCGCTGCTCGGCGTACTGGCCCAGCGCCTGGTGCGGGTGCTTTGCCCCCACTGCCGCGAGGCACGCCCGGCCGACGACGCGGAATGCGGTCTGCTCGGCCTCGACCCGCGGGAGCGGCCGCTGATCCACCACGCCAAGGGTTGCCCGGAGTGCCACCAGCAGGGCTACCGCGGCCGGACCGGCATCTACGAGCTGGTGATCTTCGACGACAAGATGCGCACCCTGGTGCACAACGGCGTCGGCGAGCAGGAGCTGCTGCGTCACGCCCGCAGCCTGGGCCCGAGCATCCGCGACGATGGCCGGCGCAAGGTGCTGGAAGGGGTAACCACCCTGGAAGAAGTACTGCGGGTCACTAGGGAAGACTGATGGCCGCCTTCGAATACATCGCCCTGGACCCCCGGGGCCGCCAGCAGAAAGGCGTACTGGAGGCCGACAGCGCGCGCCAGGTGCGCCAGCTGCTGCGCGAGAAACAGCTGGCGCCGCTGCAGGTCGAGCCGGTGCACCGCAAGGAGCAGGCCGAGGGCGGTGGTGGCTTCAGCCTACGCCGTGGCCTGTCGGCCCGCGACCTGGCCCTGGTCACTCGCCAGCTGGCGACCCTGATCAGCGCCGCGCTGCCCATCGAGGAGGCGCTGCGCGCCGCCGCCGCCCAGTCGCGCCAGCCGCGCATCCAGTCGATGCTGCTGGCGGTGCGCGCCAAGGTGCTGGAAGGCCACAGCCTGGCCAGGGCCCTGGCGACCTATCCGGCGGCCTTTCCCGAGCTATACCGGGCCACGGTCGCGGCCGGCGAGCACGCCGGGCACCTGGGGCCGGTGCTGGAACAGCTGGCGGACTACACCGAGCAGCGCCAGCAGTCGCGGCAGAAGATCCAGATGGCGCTGCTCTACCCGGTGATCCTGATGCTCGCCTCGCTGGGCATCGTCGGCTTCCTGCTCGGCTACGTGGTGCCCGACGTGGTGCGGGTCTTCGTCAACTCCGGGCAGACCCTGCCGGCGCTTACCCGTGGGCTGATCTTCCTCAGCGAACTGGTCAAGACCTGGGGCGCCGTGGCCGTGGTGCTGGCGGTGCTGGCGGTGGTCGCCTTCCGCCGCGCGCTGCGCAACGAGGACCTGCGCCGGCGCTGGCACGCCTTCCTGCTGCGCCTGCCCCTGGTCGGCGGCCTGATCTCGGCCACCGAGACGGCGCGCTTCGCCTCGACCCTGGCCATCCTCGTGCGCAGCGGCGTGCCGCTGGTGGAGGCGCTGGCCATCGGCGCGGAAGTGGTGTCCAACCGCATCATCCGCGCCGACGTGGCCAACGCCACCCAGCGCGTGCGCGAGGGTGGCAGCCTGTCGCGGGCGCTGGAGGCCAGCCGGCAGTTCCCGCCGATGATGCTGCACATGATCGCCAGCGGCGAACGCTCCGGCGAGCTGGACCAGATGCTGTCGCGCACGGCGCGCAACCAGGAGAGCGACCTGTCGGCCACCATCGGCCTGCTGGTCGGGCTGTTCGAGCCGTTCATGCTGGTCTTCATGGGCGCGGTGGTGCTGGTGATCGTGCTGGCCATCCTCCTCCCGATCCTTTCTCTGAACCAACTGGTGGGTTGAAAACGATGCACAAGCAGAAGGGCTTCACGCTCATTGAAATCATGGTGGTGGTAGTCATCCTCGGCATCCTCGCCGCGCTGGTGGTGCCCCAGGTGATGGGCCGGCCGGACCAGGCCAAGGTGACCGCGGCGCAGAACGACATTCGCGCCATCGGCGCGGCGCTGGACATGTACAAGCTGGACAACCAGAACTATCCGAGCACCCAGCAGGGCCTGGAAGCGCTGGTGAAGAAGCCCACCGGCAACCCGCCGGCGAAGAACTGGAATGCCGAGGGCTACCTGAAGCGGCTGCCGATCGACCCCTGGGGCAACCCGTACCTGTACCTGTCGCCGGGATCGCGCGGCAAGATCGACCTGTATTCCCTGGGCGCCGACGGCCAGGAAGGCGGCGACGGCGCCAATACCGACATCGGCAACTGGGACCTCTGATCGGCGATGCGGCGGGCGCGGGGCTTCACCCTCATAGAGCTGCTGGTGGTGCTGGTGCTGCTCGGCGTGCTGACCGGCCTGGCCGTGCTCGGCAACGGGCTGGCCAGCAGCCCCGCCCGCAAGCTGAACGACGAGGCCGAGCGCCTGAACAGCCTGCTCCGGGTGCTGATCGACGAGGCGGTGCTGGACAATCGCGAATACGGCGTGCGCTTCGAGACCCGCAGCTACCAGGTGCTGCGTTACGACCCGCTGAGATCGCGCTGGGAACCGGTTGGCGACAAGGTGCACGAACTGCCGGAATGGGTCGAGCTGCGCATCGAGGTGGACAACCAGAGCGTCGGCCTGCCGTCGCCCAAGGGCGACAAGGACAAGGCCGCGCCCAAGACGCCCCAGTTGCTGATCCTCTCCAGCGGCGAGCTGACGCCCTTCACCCTGCGCCTGGCCGGCGGCAGCGGGCGTGACGCACCGGTGCTGCTGCTGGTCAGCGATGGCTTCGCCGAACCGGAACTGAAGCCGGAGATCGCCGGGAAGCGCTCCGGATGAGGCGCGCGCGTGGCTTCACCCTGCTGGAAGTGCTGGTCGCCCTGGCGATCTTCGCCGTGGTCGCCGCCAGCGTGCTCAGTGCCAGCGCCCGCTCGCTGCAAACCGCGGCCCGGCTGGAGGACAAGACCTTCGCCAGCTGGCTGGCGGACAACCGCCTGCAGGACCTGCAACTGGCCGACAGCCCGCCCGCCGTGGGCCGCGAGCAGGGCGAGGAGAGCTACGCCGGGCGCCGCTGGCTGTGGCAGACCGAGGTGCAGTCCACCAGCGAACCGGACATGCTGCGGGTCACGGTGCGCGTGGCGCTACGCCCCGAGCGCGGGCTGCGCGGCAAGGTCGAGGACAACGCCCTGGCCACCCTCAGCGGCTTCGTCGGAGTGGAACCATGAGGCAGCGCGGCTTCACCCTGCTGGAAGTGCTGATCGCCATCGCCATCTTCGCGGTGCTCGCCATGGCCACCTACCGCATGCTCGACAGCGTGCTGAAGACCGACACCGCCCAGCGCGAACAGGAGCGGCGCCTGCGCGAGCTGACCCGGGCCATGGGCGCGTTCGAGCGCGATGTGCTGCAGGTGCGTGCGCGGCCCGTGCGCGATCAGTTGGGTGACCTGCTGCCCTCGTTGCGTGGGCAGAGCGGCCGCGACACCCAGCTGGAGTTCACTCGCAGCGGCTGGCGCAATCCGCTCGGCCAGCCCCGGGCGACCCTGCAACGGGTGCGCTGGCAACTGCAGGGCGAGCGCTGGCAGCGCCTCTACTGGCCGGTGCTGGACCAGGCCCAGGATAGCCAGCCCCGAGTGCAGCAGGCGCTCGACGGGGTGAAGCGCTTCGAGCTGCGCTTCCTCGACCTGGAGGGGCGCTGGCTGCAGGACTGGCCGCCGGCCAACGCCAGCAGCGCCGACGAGGCGCTGACCCAGTTGCCCCGGGCCGTGGAACTGATCGTCGAGCACCGCTACTACGGCGAACTGCGCCGCCTCTGGCGCATGCCGGAAATGCCGCAGCAGGAACAGATTCTGCCGCCGGGCGGGGAGGAGGGCGGCGAAGGTGATCTGGTGCCGGACGAGACCCTGCCCCAGGAGCCGCCGTCATGAGTCGCCAGCGTGGGGTGGCGTTGATCACCGTGCTGCTGGTGGTGGCGCTGGTGACCGTGGTCTGCGCGGCGCTGGTGGTGCGCCAGCAGCTGGCCATCCGCAGCACCGGCAACCAGCTGGTGGTGCGCCAGGCGCAGTACTACGCCGAGGGCGGCGAGCTGCTGGCCAAGGCCATCCTGCGCCGGGACATGGTCACCGACCAGGTCGATCACCTGGCCGAGCCCTGGGCCAATCCCAAGCTGCGTTTCCCGCTGGACGAAGGCGGCGAACTGCGCCTGCGCATCGAGGATCTGTCCGGCCGCTTCAACCTCAACAGCCTGGCCGTCGGCGGCCAGGCCGGCGAGCAGGCGCTGCTGCGCTTCCGCCGCCTGCTGCAACTGCTGCAACTGACACCGGTCTACGCCGAGCGCCTGCAGGACTGGCTGGACGCCGACCAAGACGCCAGCGGCCAGGGCGGCGCCGAGGACGACCAGTACCTGCTGCTGCAGCCCGCCTACCGCACCGGCCCAGGGCGCATCGCCGACGTGTCCGAACTGCGCCTGCTGCTGGGCATGAGCGAGGCCGACTACCGGCGCCTGGCGCCCTTCGTCGGCGCCCTGCCGAGCCAGGTGGAGCTGAACGTGAACACCGCCAGCGCCCAGGTGCTGGCCTGCCTCGGCGAAGGCATCCCGCAGTCGGCGCTGAAGGCCGCCATCGAACGGCGCGGGAACACCGGCTACCGCGACCCGGGCGCCTTCGTCCAGCAGCTCGCCAGCTACGGCGTCAACCCCCAGGGGCTGACCACCGGCAGCCAGTATTTCCGGGTCACCACCGAAGTGCTGCTGGGCGACCGGCGCCAGGTGCTGGCCAGTTATCTGCAACGTGGTAATGATGGGCGCGTCCGCCTGATGGCGCGCGATCTGGGGCAGGAGGGCCTGGCGCCCACGCCCGTCGAGGAGTCCGAGGAATGAGTCTGCTCACCCTGTTTCTTCCGCCTGGCGCCTGCGCCGGGCCGGCGGCCGACCTGCCGGTCTGGCGCGTCGATGGTGATATCGGCAGCCAGCTGCCGTTCGCCGAGGCGGTGCCGGCCGCCGCCCGGCCCTGGCGCCTGGTCCTGCCGGTGGAGGCGGTGACCGTCTGCGCCGTGCAACTGCCAACCACCAAGGCGCGCTGGCTGCAGAAGGCCCTGCCGTTCGCGGTGGAGGAACTGCTGGCCGACGACGTGGAGTATTTCCATCTGGCGGTGGGCGACCAGTTGGCCGATGGTCGCCATCGGGTCCACGCGGTGCGCCGCGACTGGCTGGCCGGCTGGCTGGCGCTGTGCGGCGACAATCCGCCCCAGCGCATCGAGGTGGATGCCGACCTGCTGACGGAAGAGGGCAGCCAGCTGTTCTGCCTGGGGGACCGCTGGCTGCTGGGCGGCAGCGGCGAGGCGCGCCTGGCCCTGCGTGGCGAGGATTGGCCGCAGCTGGCCGGGCTCTGCCCGTCGCCGCGGGTCGCCCATGTGGCGGCCGGCCAGCCGGCGCCTGCGGACATCGACCAGTGCCACGAGCACGCTCAGCCGCTGGTCTGGCTGGCCGGGCACGTGGCCGCCTGCAACCTGGCCCAGGGCGCGTTCGCCCGGCGCGAGCCTTCCGGACAATGGCAGCGCTGGCGTCCGCTGGCGGCGCTGCTGGGTCTGTGGCTGGTGCTGCAATGGGGCTTCAACCTGGCTCAGGGCTGGCATCTGCAGCGCGAGGGCGAGCGCTATGCCGAGGCCAGCCGGGAGCTGTACCGCGAACTGTTCCCGGGTGACAGCAAGCTGATCAACCTGCGCGCCCAGTTCGACCAGCACCTGGCCGAGTCGGAGGGCGGTGGCCAGCAACAGCTGCTGCAACTGCTCGACCAGGCGGCCTCGGCCATTGGCGAGGAGGGCGCGCGGGTGCAGGTGCAGCAACTGGACTTCAACGCCCAGCGCGGCAACCTGGCGCTCAACCTGCAGGCCAGCGACTTCGCCACGCTGGAAAGCCTGCGCACGCGCCTGCAGCAGTCCGGGCTGGCGGTGGACATGGGCTCGGCGAGCCGGGAAGGCAACGGCGTCAGCGCACGCCTGGTGATCGGAGGTAACGGATGACGGGTCTGGTTTCGCAATGGCAGGGGCGCATCGCGCGCAACCCGCTGGTCATCCGCTGGCAGTCGCTGCCGTCGCGCGACCGCATGGCCCTGGGCCTGCTCGCCGGCTTCCTGCTGCTGGTGCTGCTCTACCTGCTGCTCTGGCGCCCGGTCAGCCAGAACCTGGAGCAGGCGCGCAGCTTCCTGCAGCAGCAGCGGGCGCTGCATGCCTACCTGCAGGCGAACGCGCCGCAGGTCCGCGCCGCGCA